>JADZCY010000117.1 GCA_020851325.1 Acidobacteriota bacterium
AGAAGCACACCATCCGCTCGATTCAGAAGAGCAAGGCCGTGCAGATGGGCGCGTCGGAAACGCTCGCCGGCAACTCGGCGCTGCTCGAGAAGGCCGTCACCGCCACCTACGACAACATCGTCGAGCGGGGGTTCGGTCGTGAGGAAGAGAACGAATCCGACGAGAAGGGCATCGCGCTGGCCAACAAGGTCGGTTACGCGCCGAGCGGGCTGCGCGGATTCCTGACACGCCTGCAGGAGCGCAACAAGGAATCGCAGGGGAAGTCCGGCCTGTTCGCGTCGCACCCCGAGATGAAGTCGCGCCTCGACAATCTTCAGAAAGAAGTCACGGCGCAGAAGCTGACGGCGTCGGCGACGCTGGCGGACCGCTACAAGAAGTTCATCAGCTACACGCCGAAGCCGCTGGCCGAGATCGCGTCGGTGACCGATGGCTCCGCGGGCCTCGCCGGCGCGCCGGAGAAGAAGGCGGAAGCGAAGAAGGAAGAGCCGAAGAAGAAGGGTGGTATCGGCCTCAGCCGCATGCTGCCGGGCGGTGGCGGCGAGAAGCAGCAGGCGCAGGTCACCGGATCAGGATCGTCACGCGGTGTCGACGGTGAGAAGGACGCCCCGGGCGGCGGCAATCCGCGCGTGGTGCCGGTGAAGCTCGCCGCGGCGGACGTCACCGCTTTCAAACAGGAAGGGAACCTCCGATAAAGCCACGACAGGAACAAGAAACCACGAAGGCTCGAAGGGGCACGAAGAACGCGAAGAGCTCAAAGGAAACTAGCCTTGGTGTCCTTCGCGCGCTTCGTGATCAACCGTCTGTCTTCGCGCCTTCGTGGTTTCTCTTCCGTCTCCCGCTTGCCCTGAGCGAAGTCGAAGGGCCTCCCGCCGCGTTCTACTCCACCCACACGAGGGCGCGGTCGCGGCCTTCTCTGGTCACGTCGATGACGATGCCGGGGCCGTAGCGTTCGATCTCGTCGGCGGTCAGCGCGATGCCAAGCTCGTCGAGCCCCGTCGCATAGGCGCCGAAGCGAATCTGCGACGAGCGCAGGCGAAGAATCCAGAAGGGCAGTTCGAACTGCACGAGCTTCTGGTCGTCTTCGTCCCACGCCAGCATGTGGATGGTGGACAGCCGCACGCGCGGGGCGTCGGCGTCGGGTTCATTCCGACGCGCCATCGTCGAGCCACGCATCTCGACGAGCGGCGCCTTCTTCAAATGGCGCTGGCGGATGTCGGCAAACGAGGCCTCGGCCCGCTGCGGGCTCATGTCCTCGAACTGCAGATGCTCCCGCACCCAGACGACGCCGAAGACGGCGACGCTGATCCCGACGAACACCACGAACACCGTGATGCCGAAGACGATGGGTGCCCAGCGGCGAGGCTTCATGACCGGTCCTGTGCTCGTACTGACGTGCCGGCTACAGCGTCAGTTCCGTGCCGGCGCCGCGCTCCACCGCCCGCTGCAGCACCAGATCAGCAGCGACGACGTCTTCCACCGCCATGCCGAGCGACTTGAATACGGTAATGTCACCCGCGTCGGCGCGTCCTGCCACCTGCTTCATCACCACGCCGCCGAGTTCGCCCAGCACGTGCGAGGCGCTGAACGCCCCGTCGCGAATGCCCATCACGACATCGCCGGACTCCACCAGCGCTGCGGCTTTTGAATCCACATACAATCGCGCCCGCGCCACCAGTGCCGGGTCCATCTCGCGTTGATCCGGCCGGCATGCACCAACGGAGATTACGTGCGCGCCCGGCGCAATCCATGACGCCTCGAACACCGGCGTCGTGGACGAGGTGACCAGCACGACGATGTCGGCGTCGCGGATCGCGGCCTCTGCCGTGTCTGTCGCGCGCACGGTGCCGCGCTCGTGCGGTGTCATGTCGACGACGAAGCGCTCGCGGCTTGCCGGCCGCGGCGACCACACGCGGATGTCGTCGATGGCGCGAACTTCGATCAGCGCTTCGAGGTGACTGCGTGCCTGCACGCCGCTGCCGATGATGGCCAGTGACCGCGCCTCGGGCCGCGCCAGGTGCCGTGCCGACACCGCGGACACAGCCGCCGTCCGCGCTTCGGTGATGTAGCGGCCGTCGAGGATGGCCAGCAGCGCGCCGGTGTCGGGATCGAGCAGCAGAATGGTCGCCAGATGCGAGGGCAATCCACGCGACTCATTGCCGTTGAACACCGTGACGAGCTTGGCGCCGAGTCGTGCCGGCTCCGGCATGTACGCGGGCATCACGCCGAAGAAGGCCTTCGTCGGCCCGACGCTGAGCACCGTGCGCACCGGTTGCAGCACCTCGCCGGCAGAGAATCGCGCCAGCGCGTCCTCCATTGCCTGGATGAGATCGCCCATCGGCAGCAGGCTCTTCACCTGCGCTTCGTTCAACAATCGAAAACGTTGCGACATGTCAGCAGCTCTGGGTGATGACGCCGGCGTCGCGACCAAGGCGCGCGGCAGTGGCAATGGTGTTGGCGTGAATGGTGACGATGGCGTCGATGTCGGTGGCGTAGCCGCCGCTCATCGTGATGACGACAGGAATGGCCGCGGCGCGGCAGCGCTCGAGGACGATGGCATCGCGTCTGGCCAGGCCATCGATGGTGAGCTTCAGCTTGCCGAGACGATCGTGTTCGTACGGATCCGCGCCGGCGAGGTAGAACACGAGCTGCGGATCGTGCGCGGCGAGGATGTCGTCGAGATGCTGTTCGAGCAGCGGCAGATACGCGGTGTCATCGGTGCCGTCGGGCAGCGCGACGTCGAGGTCGCTGACTTCCTTGCGGAACGGGAAGTTCGAGGCGCCGTGCATCGAGAACGTGAACACCCGCGCGTCGTGCTGAAAGATAGCGGCGGTGCCATTGCCCTGGTGCACGTCGCAATCGATCACGGCGATGCGCTGCGCGATGCCGTCACGTTGCGCGACTCGCGCGCCGACGGCGACGTCGTTGAACACGCAGAAGCCTTCACCGCGATCGGCAAACGAGTGGTGCGTGCCGCCGGCAAGGCTGGCGGCCAGGCCGTCCGCCGCTGCCGCTCGTGTGGCGGCGACCGTCGCGCCGACGGATCGCCGCGATCGTTCGACCATGCCGGGTGACCACGGGAAGCCGATGCGCCGCTGCGCGTCGGCAGGCAGCGTCCCGTTGGCCACGGCCTCCACGTATTCCGCCGTGTGCACCAGGCGCAGATCGTCCCACGACGCGGCCGGGGCCTCTGTCAGCGCCGCCGACGGCAGGATGCCGGTCTCGAGGATACGCCGCCGCAAGCCGGAGTATTTGGCCATCGGAAACTTGTGGCCTTCGGGCAGCGGCAGTACGAAGTGGTCGGAGTAGAACGCGCGCAACCCTCGTAGCGTACACCAGCGTTCCGCCCTGGCGCGCTCAAGTCGGGCGCGCATTCGCGCGCGCCTGGTCGATAATCCTCGGCGTGATTCATTCCATCCGCACTCTCGACGCGCACGCCGCCGGCGAACCGCTGCGCCTGGTCATCGACGGCATCCCGACGCCCGAAGGGCAGACCATGCTCGAGAAGCGCGCCTGGGCGATGAAGCGGCTGGACCACTATCGCCGCGCGCTGATGCTCGAACCGCGCGGACACGCCGACATGTATGGCGCGCTGCTCACCGAACCAGTGACGCCGGATGGCCACGCCGGCATCCTCTTCATGCACAACGAGGGCTGGAGCACGATGTGCGGCCACGGCATCATCGCGGTGACGACGATGGCGCTGGAGCGTGGACTGATCGATCCGGGCGGCAGTGAGGTGCGGTACGACGCGCCAGCCGGACGCGTCGTCGCCACGCCGACGGTGACGACACAGAGCGGCGTCACGCGCGTCAGCGCCGTGCGCTTCGTCAACGTGCCGTCGTTCGTCTTCGAGGCCGGCATCCCCGTCAGCATCGCCGGCCGCACGCTCCGCGTCGACGTCGCCTTCGGCGGCGCCTTCTACGCCATCGTCGATGCGGAGAGCGCGGGTCTGCCGATCCTGCCCGAGCGGTTGCCGGAACTCCGCGTGCTCGGCATGGCCATCGCGCGCGAGGTGGAACGCCTGCGCAGCGTCGTCCATCCGCTGGACGAGGGGTTGAAGGGGATCTACGGCACCATCTTCACCGGCCCGCCGCAGGGCGAGGCACACCTGCGCAACGTCACGGTGTTTGCCGAGGCGGAAGTCGATCGATCACCGTGCGGCACCGGCACCGCGGCGGTGATGGCCGTGCTCTCCGAGATGGGCTTGCTGTTCGACGATGTGCCGTTCGTGCACGAGTCGATCGTCGGCACGACCTTCACCGGCCACATCGTCGGCCGCACGCGCATCGAGGAACGCGAAGCGATCGTCCCCGCCATCGAAGGCAGCGCGTGGATCACCGGCGAGCACACGTTTCACATCGACGGCGACGATCCGTTAAGGGCGGGGTTCAAGCTTACATAGGTCCTAGGTCCTAAGTCCTAGGTCCTAGGAAAAGACTGCTGTCACGAGGTCGTGATCGGCGTTGCCTGAGCTCCAGGAAGGGCCGGTTTCAGCCGTGAGCAAAGGTTCTTGCCTAGGACCTAAGACCTAGGACCTAAGACCTAGGACCTAAGACCTATTTAAGCGTCGCGATCTTCCCAAAGTCCATCTTGCCCGCCACTTCGTGCAGCACTTTCGTGTCGGCGATGTCGTCGCCTTCGACGGTGACGAGGAAGCGCTTGTTGACGAGGATGTTGAGTTCGCCGTCCTTGCCTTCGCTGTCCCACTTCTCGAACGCGGGCTGGCCGCCGACGGTGACCGCCTTCTCGTAGCCTTCGGTGCTTTCGCGGCTGTAGCCGGTGGCGAGCATCATCGCCCACGGCGCGGTGAGGAGCGGCGCGAAGCCGGAGTCGACGATCTTCACCTCGATGCGCGAGTTGCCGTTGGAGTAGCGCGCCTCGGTCTGCGAGAACGGCACGGGCGAGGTCATGCGTTCGCCGCGCGGCTTGTCCATTTCCCAGCCGCTCACCGACGGCAGGTTCTGCTGCAGCGCCTGGAACGACACCGGATCGACGGTCTTGCCGTCGCCGCCCGCCATTGCGCCGGCAAAGCCGGCCATCGCCTTGGCGAAGTCTTCCATGCCCTTGGCGGCTTCCTGCCCGGCGGTCTCGCCGGCCTTGGCCGCGGCCTCACCGGCGCGCGTCGCAGCCTCGGCGGCCTTCTCGAGTTCCGCGGCGGCACGCTCGGCCTGCTTCTCCGCTTCCGACTTACCGCATGCGATCGTCGCGACCAGCGCCAGCGCGGCGGCCATTGTGAACAGCTTTTGCATCTCGCTCCTCCGAATGACGGAAAACCGCAACATGATACGCCACCGTCGTGTAAGAACTGCGCGGCGCGGACGCCGCATTACGGCGATAGTGACGCTGACCCTGGCGATCGTTACCGCGGCGGCGCTGGTGGCGCAGTCACTGGCCGAACGCGGCGGCCCGTTGCCGGGCCCGCTGCCGCTCTTTCCGGCCGACAACTGGTGGAATCAGGACATCTCACAGGCGCCGGTGGACTCGCGGTCCGCGGCGATCATCAACTTCATCGGCGGCGCGGCGCGCGGGATGCACCCGGATTTCGGCGGCATCGAAGACGAGGGCGCGCACACCATCTACGGCATGCCCTACGTGGTGGTCGGCGCCGACGAGCCGAAGGTGAATGTCACCTTCGACTACGCGAGCGAAAGCGATCACGTCGGGTACCCCATTCCGGCACAGGCGATTACGGAACCGTATTGGATTGAAGGCGGGCCGGCCGGCAACAGCGGCGCCGGCGGCGACCGCCACATCCTGATCGTCGATCGCGACGCGCGGCGGTTGTATGAACTGTTCGCGCTGCGCTGGGTCAACGGCACCTGGCGCGCCGGCTCCGGCGCGGTGTTCGATCTCACCTCGAACGCTCGTCGTCCCGAGGGCTGGACGTCGGCGGATGCGGCGGGCCTGGCGATTCTGCCGGGGCTCGTGCGTTACGACGAGGTGTTCGGACCCGACGAGATCCGTCACGCGTTCCGCGTCACCGTCAACGGCGTCAACGACTACGTGTGGCCGGCATCACATCGCGCGAATACGAATGTGAATGGTCCGCCGCTCGGCACGCGGCTGCGCCTGAAGGCAGGCACGAACATCAGCGGCTATCCCGCCTACATCCAGAAGATCTTCCGCGCCATGAAGACGCACGGGTTGATCGTCGCCGACACCGGGAGTTCGATGTTCGTCAGCGGCGTGTTCGACACGCGCTGGGACAACGGCCAGTTGAATCCGGCGTTTCGCGCCATCAAGGCCGGCGACTTCGAAGTGGTGCAACTCGGTTGGCGGGGCGACAGCACGCCGTGCACGGCCCCGGGTGCGCCGACGACGTTGACGAGCAGCGTCAGCGGCCTCAGCACGTCGTTGTCGTGGATGGCGCCGGCGAGTGGCGGCGCAATTGGTTCGTATCAACTCGAAGCCGGCAGTGCGCCGGACCGGGCTGATCTCGCCACGGTGTCGCTGCCTTCCGGCACGACGTCTTACGCCGCGACGGCGCCGCCCGGGACCTATTACGTGCGCGTGAAAGCGCAGAACGCGTGTGGCTCCGCGGTGTCGAACGAAGTGACCGTCGTGTTGACCACGGTGTGCGCGCTGCCTGGCGCGCCGGGGCAGCCGTCAGCCACGGTGAACGCGCCGGACGTCAGCGTGACGTGGACCTCTGGCAGTGGCGCGACGAGTCACGTCTTCGAAGCGGGGCTGCGTCCCGGTGCCGCGGATCTCGTCAATACGGTCGTCGCCGGCAACGCGCTCGCGGCGCAAGCGCCGCCGGGCGTGTACTTCGTCCGCGCGCGCGGCCGCAACGCCTGCGGCACGGGACCGGCGTCACCGGATCGTCAGATCGCCGTCGGCTGCACCGCGCCAGGATTGACGACGCTGAGTGGAACGGTTGATGGCGGCACGGTGTCGTTCGACTGGACGGCGGCGACCAACAGCAGCAGCTATGTGCTGGAAGCCGGCAGCGCGCCGGGGCTCAGCAACATTGCCACGCTCCCGGTCACCGGCACGTCGTTCGTCGTCAACGCTCCGCCCGGCACCTACTACGTGCGCCTCCGCCCGATCAACGCGTGTGGATCGGGCTTCGCGTCGAACGAAGTGCAGCTCACCGTGCCGTAGCAGCGGGAGGCGGGAGGCGGGCGGCGGACGACACACGAAGCACACGAAGGCACGACCCTTCGGCAAGCTCAGGGTCGCCCCGAGCACCGTCGAGGGGCGAAGGGCGCGAAGGACACCAAGACTGTGTTTCCTTTGAGCTCTTCGCGCTCTTCGTGCCCCTTCGTGTCTTCGTGATTTCCTTTCAAGCCCTCCAAGCCCTCCAAGCCCTCCAAGCCGTTCAAGCCGTTCAGAATCCAATCGCGAGTCCGTCTTTGCGCACGTCCGATCCGCCGAGCATCACGCCCGCGGCGTGGTCGAGCATGATGCCCTGGAAGCCGCCCATGGCGCCGCGGCCGTCGATCACCTCATGACCGCGACGTGAGAGTTCATCGCGCACGTCGGGCGCGATGCCGCTCTCGAGCGCCAGCGTCGTGCCCTGGTGCCGCATGCGCGCCGCTTCGCCGGCCTGCTGGATGTGCATGCCGAAGTCGACGAGATTGCAGACGACCTGCGCGTGCGCCTGGGCCTGATTGTCGCCGCCCATCACGCCGAACGACACCCACGGCCGTCCGTCCTTCAGCAGCATCGCCGGCACCAGCGTGTGCAGCGGGCGCTGCCGTGGCGCCACCTGATTCGGATGACTTTCCTCGAACGTGAACCCGCAGCCGCGATTGTGCAGCGTCACGCCGGTGTCGCCGGCGACGATGCCGGCGCCGAACGAGGCGAAGATCGATTGGATGAACGAGACGACGGTGCCATGGCGATCGGCGACGGTGAGGTAGATGGTGTCGCCGAGATCGCGGCCGGCGAAATCGCCAGCGGGAGCGAACGCGGACGAACGACGCATGTCGATGTCACCACGCCGCGTTTCCGCGTACGGCTTCGAGATGAGCTGCGCCAGACGCGCCGCTGGCACGCGACGACGATCCGCGAGATACGCCGCTCGATCCGCGAACGCCAGACGCTTGGCTTCCGTCGTGACGTGCAGATGATCCGCGCTCAGATGGCCCATGCCGGCAATGTCGAAGCCTTCGAGCAGGTTCAACATCTCGAGCGCGACGAAGCCCTGCGTGCTCGGCGGCATCTCGGCGATCTCGACGCCGCGATACGTCGAGCGGATGGGATCCACCCACGCCGCTTCGTGCGCAGCGAAATCGTCCAGCGTCAGCAGGCCGTCGCGCGCGGCGAGATCCGCGACGATGGCTTCGGCGATGGCGCCGCGATAGAACGCGTCGCGGCCACCGGTGGCAACTGCGTCGAGCGTGCGCGCGAGACGCGGATTCGCGAAGCGCTCGCCATGACGTGGCGCGCGGCCATCAGGCAGGAACGTGCGCGCGGCGGCGGCGTCCTCGGCAAGACGCGGCGCGGCGGCGTGCCATTCGGCCGCGGCCAGTTCCTGCACGGGGAAGCCATCAGCGGCGTAACGGATCGCCGGCGCCAGACAATCGCCGAGCGAGCGCGTGCCGAACTTCGTGAGCAGTTGATGCCAGCCTTCAACGACGCCGGGAACCGTGACAGGCAGCGGTCCACCGAGTGGCATCTCGCGCAGGCCGCGTCGCGCGAACAGCTCCGGCGTGCACGCGGCGCCGGATGCGCCGCACGAATCGAGACCGGTCAACGTGCCGGTGCGGCCATCGAACACGATCGCGAACAGATCACCGCCGGGTCCGTTCATCGACGGTTCCACCACGGCCAGCACGCCGGCGGCGGTCACCGCGGCATCCACTGCCGTGCCGCCGTCCATCAGCACGCGCAGGCCCGCGGCCGAGGCCAGCGACTGACTGGTGGCAATCATGCCGTCGCGGCCGACCGCCGGTGACCGCGTGCCGCGGATGTTGCCGGCCGGTCGATCGCCGGCGGGAATGCTCGGGCTGTGCATCGCGGGATCATAGCCACAGATCGCGTCTGGAGGGCTGGAGGGCTGGAGGGCTGGAGGGCTGGAGGGCTGAATCGGCGTATCTGCGGCTGTCTTCTACGCCATCTGCGGCCGTGCCTTTTCGGTAGAATCGGCCGATGCGACGCGCCTGGTCGTTCGCGCTTCTCGCACTCCTTATCACCGCGCCCGCGGTGCAGGCGCAGCCCGCTGTCGACGACACCACGCTTCGTCGGCTGTTACGCGAGGCGTTGACGCCGGCGCTGCCGTTTCCCGAAGCCAACGACGAAGGCACGCCGCGCAGCGGTCCGGCGGAAGACGCGGTGTGGACCGTACGCTGGCCCGAGGACGGCACGCGCGTCGAGGTGGTGGCCAATCCGCTGCACCCCGGGAACCACGAGAAGGCGCTGAAGGCAGAGGAAGAAATCCAGCGCGCCGTGATGGAGTCGCAGCGCACGTCACTCGGCGATTACGAGCGCGCCGCCGGCGACTTCGCGCGCACCGGACGCATAGGCGCCGATGTGCGCGAGGTGTCGTTGTCAGACGAGGGTATTGCCGGCGAGCGCTACGACGCCGAGAGTCAGGTGACGATCGAGGCCGAGAGGCGTCGCGGCCCGTATACCGCTGAGGTGGGCACGGCCGTGCTGCCGGTCGTGCAAGACACGCCCGGGCTGCGTGCGCCGCTGGTGCGCGTGTCCGCGCACGAGTACGGCTCGCCGCAGCGCTACGCCGCCGAGCAGGCGTGGGTATTTGTCGGCGTGGCGCAGGCGCCGACCGCTCAGCGCCTGTCCGGCGACCGGGCCAGCGTGGCCGTGACGCTGCCGGAGGCGCAGCAGTGGGTGTTGATCAGCGTGCGCGGCAACGCGCCGCTGGTGCGACGGATCGTCGCCGATGCGCAATGGAGCGTGTTCGTCACGCTCATCGACCACTAACGCGGAACAGGCATCCGCCGCGTCTCGTCCAACTTCAGCGAGGAGAGACGCATATGTTCCGCATCTACGAATGGAATTTCTCGTCCACCGCCGAACTCGTCGTTGGCGTACTGCTCGCCGTGACGATCATGACCGTGGCCTTCGTGTAACGCCGAGCGGTGATCAACTGCGATCGGCGGCCGCCAGATAGCTCCGGCGCGCGCGGACCGTCATTCCCGGACGGTTCACGCGCACCTCGAGCTTGTGCACCTTCCCATCCAGCGTTGCCGGCGCGAAGCCAAGCAGGTACTGGCTGCGCAGTTCGGTCGCCACGCGCGTGAACGTCGGCGACAAGTCGGCCGTCTGCTTCAGTTCGAAATAGCCGCCGCCGGTTTCCTCGGCGATGCGCCGCAGGTCGCGCGCCGGCCGGGTGCGGACGACCCGCACGCCGTCGAAGTATTCGGACTCGAGGCCAATCGAATACACCATCACTTCTTCGTCGCGCGCGCGATCGAGCACGGTGCCGAACTTCGTGCGGCTCGACGTATCTTCGCCGTCGGTGAACACCAGGATCACTCGTCGTCCGTCGGCGCCCTGCAGCGCGTCGAGGCTGGTGGCGATGGCGTCGTTCAGGCGCGTCGGGTTGCCGAAATACAGGTCGTCGAGCGCCGCAATCAACGCGTCGCGATCGTTGGTGAACGTGCCGCTCAACTGGATCTTGTCGTTGAACGCGCCGACCTGCGCGCGGTCCACCGGCAGCAGGCGCAGCAGAAACTGTTCGGCGGCGCGATTGAGCAGCTTGAGGTTCGCTGTCATGCTGGCGCTAGTGTCCATCATGACGACGGCGGTGAAGGGCTGCGGCTCGGCGGAGAAGAGCGTGATCTCGGTGGGCTTGCCGTTGTCGGTAATCGTGAAGTCGGACTGCTGGAGGTCGGGCACGAGCCGGCTGTTGGCGTCGAGCACCGTCGCGTAGATCGGCACCGTCCGCACCGCGGCGCGGAAGAGCGGTTGATCCTGCGCGGCCGGCGCGGTGGTCAGGAGGACCCCGGTGACGGCCACCGCCAATGCGGACACCAACGCCGAGCGCTTCATGAACGACATAGTAGTGCGAATCGCCGTTCCTCCGTCCTTCCAGCCCACCAGCCCTCCAGCCCACCAGTCCTTCAGCCCTCCAGCCCTCCAGCCCTCCAGTCCTCCAGTCCTCCAGTCCTACAATGCCTTTCATGAACCCCGGCCTCTGTGGCACTTGTCACCATTGCCAGCTCGTCCAGACGACGCGGTCGGTGTTCTATCTGTGCCGCCGGTCGAAGACCGACCCCCGCTTCCCCAGGTATCCGGCCCTGCCGGTGCTGACGTGTATTGGTTATCAAAAGGTGCTGTAGGCAAAGGTGCTGAAGGGTGCTGAGAGGTGCTGAAGGGTGCTGACAGGTGCTGAAAAGTGCTGAAGGGTGCTGAAAGGTGCGCCGCACCCCCGTGGAGCACCTCCGTGCAGCACCTCCGTCCCTGCGCTATGCTCGATCGATGATCATTTCTCGCCTGACGATGACGGTGGTGCTGGCCGCGGTGGCGGCGCTTGGTTGCAGCGAAGCCCCGAGCGCGGCGCAGTCGACCCCGGCCTCGCCACCGGCGGCGTCCGGTCCGGCCAGCGCGTCCGATCCCGTCGTCGCTGAACTCGGCGGCCGGCAGATCCGCCTGAGCGAGGTGGACGCCAAGTGGCAGGAGTTCGACGGCGCCGAACGGGCGCGACTGACCCAGCTGCTCTATCAGAACCGCCGCAACATGCTCGACATCGTCATTGGCGACATGTTGATCGCGGACGCCGCCAGGGCGGCCAGCGTGACGCCCGAGGCGTATGAAGAGCGCGAGATCGGCAAGCGGCTGAAGCCGGTGTCCGACGCCGAGATCCAGCGCTTCTACGACGAGAACAAGGACCGCGCGCAGGGCCGCTCGCTTCAGGATCTCCGGCAGCCGATTGTCGACTACCTGCAGAGTCAGCGGCAGGGACAGGCGCGGGCGCAGCTCGTCGAAGAACTGCGCGACAAGGCCGGCGCCGTGAAGGTGATGCTGGATCCGCCGCGCGTGGTGGTCGACACCAACGCCTCCGATCCCGCACGCGGCGCCGCCGATGCCGTCATCACCATCGTCGAGTTCTCCGACTACCAGTGCCCCTTCTGCGCGCGCGTCACGCCGACGATGACGCAGGTGATGGAGACGTACGGCAACCGGGTGCGGCGTGTCTTCAAGGACTTTCCGCTGCCGACCCACGCCGAAGCGCCGAAGGCGGCCGAAGCGGCGCGATGTGCCGGCGACGAAGGCAAGTACTGGGAGATGCACGATCGCCTCTTCGCCAACCAGGGCGCACTGCAGGTGCCGGCGATCAAGCAGACGGCCGCCGCGCTCGGCCTGTCGCAGGCGACGTTCGATCAGTGCCTCGACAGCGGCAAGTACGCCGCCGCGGTGCAGGCCGACATCGAGCAGGGACAGAAGCTGGGCGTCAACTCGACGCCAACGCTCTACATCAACGGCCGCCCGCTCATCGGCGCGCAGCCATTCGAGCAGTTCAAGCAGGTGATTGACGAAGAGCTCGCCCGCGTCGGGACGAAGTAAGGAAGGCTTGAAGGGCTTGGAAGACTTGGAGGGCTGGGAACAGCACCAAAGGCACGTGAGGCCCTGATCGATCGTGTAGCCCGACTACGCTCAGGCCGTCCAAGCCCCAAGCCGTCCAAGCCTCAAGCCTTTCAAGCCTTAAGCCCTTCAAGCCCTCAACGCCTCACACCGTGAGCACAATCTTGCCGCGGGCGCCGGGCTGCATCACGCGTTCGTGCGCCTGTGCCGCTTCAGCCAGTGGTAGTTCGCGGCCGATGACCGGTGACAGCGCGCCGTTCGCGAGGCTGGCGGCCATGGCGGCGTGAATCGCCGACACTTCTTCCTCCGACAGATTCCAGAACGCGGTGCCCATCACCGTCGCTTCCTTCGACATGATGCGGCGCGGGTCGATCTCGACGCGGCCGCGGCTGCCGACAATGACGATGCGCCCGAACTTGGCGATGATGCCGAGGTCGTGATCGAGGTTCTGATTGGCGAGCATCTCGATGATGATGTTCGGCCCACCTCCGGTCAGCGTCGTCAATTCGTCGAGGTAACCGCTGGCGCGGTGGTTCAGCACGTGATGCGCACCCTGCGCGCGTGCTTCCTCGGTCCCCTCCGGCGTGCTCGCCGTGCCGATCACCGTGAGTCCGGCCGCGCGTGCCATCTGCACCGCCGCCAGTCCCACCGCGCCGCTGGCGCCGTGGATGAAGATCGTCTCGCCACGCTCAGCCTGCGCGCGCTGGAACACGGCACGCCACGCCGTGGCATACGGCACGTTGATCGCGGCGCCCTGCGCGAACGTCAGGCGATCCGGCAGCCGGTGAATCTGGTGCACGCGGCACACCACCATCGACGAGTACGCGCCATAGGCGCGATGCGTCGCCGTGCCCGAGATGTAGACGCGGTCGCCGACCTTCCAGCCCTGCACGCCGTCACCCAGCGCATCGATGACGCCGGCGGCATCGGCGCCCGGCACGTACGGCAACTCGGGTGAGATGGCGTAGCCGCCCGCCCGCATGTAGGTGTCGTACGGATTCACACCCGCCGCGTGCACGCGCACACGAACCTCGCCGGCGAGCGGCGTTGGATCCGGAAGTTCTTCGAGTTGCAGAACGCTGGGCGGACCGAAGGCGCGAGCGACGATGGAAAGCATCCCCGCAGTATAGCGAGGGTGGCTGCACGGGGGTGCTCCACGAAGGTGCTGCACGGAGGTGCTGCACGGAAGTGCTGCACGGGGGGCTACACGGAGGTGCGGCGCGCCGCCGTGTTCAGCCGATCTTCTTGCCGAGCCACGTGAATGGCCCGCCTGTGCTCCTGTCGACCAGTTCCTGTCCCGCGTATTTCTTGCTGACCTTCCAGACGAAGTCCATCTCCGTCATGATCGCGCCGAGCGCCATGCGCGACTCGATGACCAGCAGCACCGACGCGTAGAGCATGAAGAAGGCGCCGAGCAGCCCGAGGCCGACGGCAATCCAGGTGAAGCTCATGGCCACCGCGGCGATGATGGCAATCGCGACGCTGGTGGCGACGAAGATGCTGAGCGCGACGTAGAACGACAGCATGGCGCGTTGCAGCAGACGGGCGCGCGAGGTCTGACGATCGAGCTGGGTGAAGATCAGCGTGCGGCGTTCCTCGAACATGTCGTCTTCTTCGGGATGTTTCGCGAGCTGTTCGAAGCGTTCGGACAACACGCGCACGCGGTCGATGACGCGTCCCATGCGCGTGCTGGTGGAAAAGATGAGCGCGCCGCAGGCCGAGATCAGCACCGCCGGTGTGATCATCGCCGTGAGTACGGACAACGCGTTCTGTGGCGCTTCCAGTCGAGCCAGCCAGTCCATAGGGACGTGATTGTACCGGGTGCCGCACCCTCGTGAGGCACCTCCGTGACGCACCCCCGTGAAGCACCCCCGTGAAGCACCCCCGTGAAGCACCCTCGTGAAGCACCTCCGTGCAGCACCTCCGTGAAGCACCCCCGTGCAGCACCTCCGTGCCGCACCTCCGTGCCGCACCGTCGGTATAGAATCTCGCCCTTATGCGCCCATCTGCGTGCCTGCTCGCTCTGCTGACCACAATCCCCGTGTCCCTGTTTGCGCAGTCGTCACCGCAGGCGACGGCCATCGATCGGTCGGTGCAGGAGGTGCTGCCGCAGGTCGTCGCCTGGCGGCGCGACTTCCATCAGCATCCGGAACTCGGCCTGCAGGAGACACGCACGGCGAAGGTGATCGCGGATCATCTACGGTCGCTGGGGATGGAGGTGCAGACCGGCGTCGGCGGCACCGGCGTCGTCGGCGTGCTGAAAGGCGGTAAACCCGGCAAGGTGGTGGCGCTGCGCGCCGACATGGACGCGCTGCCGGTGACCGAGCAGGTGGACCTGCCGTTCAAGTCGACCGAGAAGGCCACCTTCAACGGCCAGGAAGTCGGCGTGATGCACGCGTGCGGGCACGACAACCACATGGCCATCGCGCTGGGCGCGGCGACGGTGCTGGCGCGCATGAAGGCGGACCTGCCGGGCACCGTGAAGTTCATCTTCCAGCCGGCGGAAGAAGGGCCGGGCGGCGCCGAGCCGATGATCAAGGCCGGCGCGTTGAAGAACCCCGACGTCGACGCGATCTTCGGCCTGCACGTCTTTCCCTACACCACCGGATCGATCGTCTACCGCTCGGGTCCGTTGATGGCCAGCGCCGACGAATTCTCGATCACCATCGTTGGCCGGCAGACGCACGGCGCCATTCCGTGGGGTGGCGTTGATCCGATCGTCATCGGCGCGCAGATTGTCACCTCGCTCCAGTCCATCGTCTCGCGCGCGGTGAACATCGCGCAGGCGCCGGCGGTGGTGACGGTGGGCAAGTTCACCGGCGGCAATCGCGCCAACATCATCCCCGACACGGCGGAACTCGTCGGCACCATTCGCGCCTTCGACAACGAGGAGCGGACGAAGATCCGCGAGCGCATCGCGGCGATGGCGACCAAGTATGCGGAAGCGTCCGGCGCGACGGCAAAGGTGAGCTTCGGGCTTGGCTATCCGGTGACGGTGAACGATCCCGCGCTCACCGAGCGCATGCTGCCGACGCTCAGGCGCGTCGCCGGTGACGACAAGGTGCGCCTCGGTCCGCTCACCGGCACCGCGGAAGACTTCGCGTATTACCAGCAGCAGGTGCCGGGCATGTTCTTCTTCCTTGGCGTCACACCGCCCGGGCAGGAAGCGGCAGCGGCGCAGAATCATTCGCCGCTGTTCTTCGCCGACGAAGCCGCGCTACCCGTCGGCGTCCGCGCGATGACGAACCTGGTGGTGGACTATTTGGCTGGCAAATAGAAGGAAGCCACGAAGGCGCGAAGGAGCACGAAGGGCACGACAGGCAAGACACCGCGCCGTCTCGCTTTGCGCGTCGCGAACAGCCGCACCTCCGTGCCGCACCTCCGTGCCGCACCTCCGTG
>JADZCY010000118.1 GCA_020851325.1 Acidobacteriota bacterium
CATCTGCGGCGTCTGCGGCGGTGGACGAGATGGCGCGGTTCTCCGCCGACGCCTTCGAAGCGGCCGGCGTCGCGTATGACAGCGTCTCGCACCGCTTCCTTTTCGGCGATCGCTTCGGCCGCAAGGTCCGCGTGCTCGGCGAGGGGCTCGATCGCGGTGTCGATCTCGTGCGTGCCGAGTCCGCTGGCTTCCTCGACGTCCGCGGCCTCGACATCGATCGCCGCCGCGGCGATCTCTGGGTCGTGAGTGCGTCCACCTCCGGCAACGCCGTCGTCCTGCATCGCCTGCAACTGGTGTCCGGCCGCCCACTGGCGTCGATTGCCGTTCCCGCCGATCTGCTGCCGCTTCGCCCCGTCGATCTCGTCGTCACCGACGCCGGCGTCGTCTTGCTGCTGGCCGACGATGGCGCGGTGCTGCGGTTGAGGCCGGGGCAGACCGAGGTGAAGCGCGTGGTGGCGCCGGCGTTCACCGATGCGCGCGGCTTGACGACCAATCGCGCCGGTGATGTGGCGTATGTCGCGCACGCCGGTGGGCTGGGCCGCGTCGACCTGTCGACCGCCCGCGTGACGGCGATTGCGCCGCCCGCGGACCAGTCGATCGAGGGCATCCTGCGGCTGCGGCAGCAGGGGGGTGCGCTGCTGGCCGTGCAGGCGATGGCGGATGGTGGCAGCCGCCTGGTACGGCTGACGTTGGCGCCCAACGGCCGCCGCGTGCGGACCATGACGTCGTTCGATCCACCGCTTGCCGCGGCGCCGGCGCTGCTGATCGTCGGCGATGCGGCGGTGCTGGTGTCCGGTGCCGGCTGTGCCGATGCTCCGGGTGTGCTTGCGCCCTGCGCCCGGTCTTTGACACCATCTGCACACGGCTCCCCCGCCGAAATCATCGTCAGGCGATTCACCGTGCAGTGAATCGTCTTCGGAGGGGCAGGCCGTGGCGAGAATCGTGTTGCCAACGCTCGAGGACATGAAGCCCGAGCAGCGAGCCGTGTATGCGCAGACCGTGGCCGGACGCCGCGGCAGCGCACCGGCCAATGTGATGGTGTGGCTGCAGAGCCCGAACCTGGCGGCGCGCGCGCAGAAACTGGGTGAGTGCGTGCGCTACGAAACGGTGCTGCCGGCGCGGCTGTCCGAGCTCGCCATCCTCATCGTCGCGCGGCACTGGTCGGCGCACTACGAGTGGGCCGTGCACGAGGTGGAAGCGGCGCGCGCCGGCGTGACGCCGGCGGTGATCGCCGCCATTCGCGACAACACCACGCCGTCGTTCGACAAGCCGGCTGACGAGGCGGTGTACGCGTTCAGCCGGGCGCTGGTGGCCGACGGCCGCGTGCCGACGCCGACCTTCGACGCGCTCGTCCTCGCCCTGGGCTCCCGCGCCGCCGTGGAACTGACGGCGCTGGTCGGCTACTACACGATGGTGGCGATGACGCTGAACACCTTCGAGATTCCGGCGCCGAAAGGACTCAAAGGGTTGGAATGACGGTGGTGCTCCACGAAGGTGCGGCACGGAGGTGCTCACGACCGTGCCGCCACCAGATTGAATCGCCGACTTGTTATTCCCCTCCCGTCCGATGCGTGTGGCTCTTGCCGCTCGGCGGGCCCACCTGCACCGTGCCCATCAATCCGCCCTCGGCGTGATCGAGGATGTGGCAGTGGAACATCCACTCGCCCGGGCGCTCGTTGAAGTCGATCAGGATCCGCGCCTTCGTCTTCATCGGGATGTTGATCGTGTCCTTCCACGCCATCGGGCGGATCGGCTGATCCTTCTCGTCCAGCGCCATGAAGAAGAAGCCGTGCAGGTGGAACGGGTGATCCCAGTCGGTGTCGTTGTTGATCTCCCAGAGCTGCACTTCGCCGAGCTTGGCCAGGAACGGCTTCGCCTCCCAGAACGGCACGCCGTTGACGCGGAACTCCGACTTGCCGTCGGGTCCCTGCGGCGGCAGCGTCAGCACCACCGGCACGCGCGTCGCGCCGGCGGCCGGCACCGGAGTCAGCGTTCGCGCGATCGTCGGCAACGGCTTCTTCGGTAACGTCGGCTCGTTGGTGAACTTGATCGTGAAGAGTTCCTCGACGTCGCGATACTGCACGCTGCCGTAGCCGCGGTTGTAGAGCATGGCGCGGACGATGAGCGTCGAGCCCGGCGTGCCGGTCGGCGTCACGATGACGTCGACGCGTTCGCCGCTCGTCACCAGCACCGTGCCTTCCGTCGTCGGCCGTTCCTGCAGACCGCCGTCGGTGCCGATCGTCGTGATCGGCTGGCCGTCCATGTCGATCAGGAAGAAGCGGCTCTTCGCCGTGTTGACGATGCGCCAGCGCTGCGGCGCGCCGGAGCGCACCGTGAGCACCGGCTTGCGGCGGCCGTTGACCAGCACGTGCTGGCCCTCGCGGCCGAACACCATGCCGGCCGGACCACCGCTGTCGGCCGGTTCCAGGTCGCCGCGCTTGTCGAAGCCGATGTCGCTCAACACCAGCGTCAGGCTGTCGGCCACGCCGACGCCGTCGTCGGGATCGTCCACCTGCAGCGCGCCGTAGAGGCCGAAGCCCACCTGCGCCGCGGACATCACGTGCGGGTGATACCAGTAGAGGCCGGCGTCGCGGAGTTCGAAGTCGTAGGTGAACGACTCGCCCTGCTTGACCTCGTCCTGCGAGATGCCGGGGACGCCGTCCATCTCGATCGGCACGCGCACGCCGTGCCAGTGAATCGTCGTTGGTTCCTGCAGGCGATTGGTGAAGTGGACGATCAGCCGATCGCCCACCTTGGCGCGAATGAGCGGCCCGGGGAGCCCGCCGTCGTACGTCCATGCCTTGACGCGCAGGCCTGGTTCGACCTCCACCTCGGCGAGGCGTGCTTCCATGTTGATCTCGAGGATGCGCGGGTCGGGGTTGAGGTCCTCGGGCAGGCGGAGCGTCATCCCCGAGTCCCAATTCGCCGGCTGCAGGCTGGTTTGCGCGGCAACCGGACGAGCGAGCGCGGTGGACGCCAACGCCGCCAGCACGAGGACGGGCACGCGGCACGAACGAACAATCTTGAGCATGGCAGGATTCCCCGGGACGTAGTCAGTCTGTGATGTTCACGCCAGTTCTTGCGCCGCGGCGGCGGGGACCTCGTCACGCCGCGGTACGGGCGCGTAGCTCCAGCCGGTCAACAGACCGCCCATGAACCACGCGAAGGCGGCGACGCCGATGAGGAACAGGACGTCACCGATCATGCGCATCCAGCGCAGCGTCTCGATCAACGGCTGCTGCAGGAAGTCGGCGCTGCGGGCAAACCACAGGCCGTGTTCGACGCTGGCCCAGGCCTGCATCAGGCCGATGGGCAGCAGACTCAACCCCACCATCAGGGCGAGCCCGATATTCATGCACCAGAATCCTACCGCGAGCGGGCCCTCGCGCCACTGCCGGCCCAGTGTGAGCAGGCGCGCGATGAAGAGAATGAGCCCGAGCGACAGCAGGCCGTAGACGCCGAAGAGCGCGGTGTGCGCGTGCACCGGCGTCGTGTTGAGCCCCTGCATGTAGTAGAGCGCCACCGGCGGGTTGATCAGGAAGCCGAACACGCCGGCCCCGACCAGGTTCCAGAACGACACGCCGACGAAGAAGCGAATCGGCCAGCGATAGCGCTGCATCCACGCCGTGGCGTCCTGCAGGCGGCTGGTCTGCCACGCCTCGATGCCGATCAGCACCAGCGGCACGACTTCGAGCGCGCTGAAGGTGGCGCCGATGGCCATGATGGAGGTCGGCGTCCCCGAGAAATACAGGTGGTGGAACGTGCCGGGAATGCCGGCGAACAGGAACAGGGCACTCGAGGCGATCACGGCGGCGCCGGCGTGCGCCTTGGCGACCAGGCCCATGCGCGCGAAGATCAACGCGAGTGCGGCGGTGGCGAACACTTCGAAGAACCCTTCCACCCAGAGGTGGATGACCCACCACCGCCAGTATTCCATGACCGTCAGGTGGGTGCGCGCCGAGAACATGAAGCCGGCGCCATACATCAGGCCCACCGCCGTCGTCGCGCCGGTGAACATCCACACCAGCGTGCGCGATTCGTCGCGGCGGGCGATGGCCGGCCACAGCGCGCGCAGCATCAGCACCAGCCAGATGACGAGACCGGTAAACAGCGCAATCTGCCACGCCCGTCCCAGGTCCACGTATTCGTAGCCCTGGTGGCCGAACCAGAACGACGCGTCGAGACCGAACCGCTGGTGGATGGCGAGGTACTCACCGGCGAGCGAGCCGGTGACGACGACGAGCAGCGCGCCGAACAGCACGTTGACGCCGAGGCGCTGATAGCGCGGTTCGGCGCCGCCGATGACCGGCGCCAGGAACAGCCCGGCGGCGAGAAACGCCGTGGCGATCCAGAACATCGCCGTCTGGATGTGCCACGTGCGCGTCAGCGCGTAGGGCAGGTAGTCGCCGAGCGGGAAGCCGAAGAACGCGTGGCCTTCCACCGTGTAGTGCGCGGTCAGCGCCCCGAGCAGCACCTGCACGACGAACAACGCGACAACGACGCCGACGTACTTGGCGACGGCGCGCATCGACGGCGTCGGCGTGAGGGCGCCGAACGGATCCGTTGCCGGCGCTTCGACCTCGGGTTCTGCTTCGGCGCGGAAGGCACGCCACCACACCAGCGCGCCGATGGCGGCCAGCAGCAGGATGACGCTGACGAGCGACCACAGGATGTTGGCGCCGGTCGGGCGGTTGTCGACGAGCTCTTCGTGCGGCCAGTTGTTGGTGTAGGTCACCGTCTGGCCCGGACGCTCTGTCGTGGACGCCCAACTGGTCCAGAAGAAGAACGCGGTGAGCGCGCGGCGCCGGTCGGTGTCGGG
>JADZCY010000119.1 GCA_020851325.1 Acidobacteriota bacterium
GAGCGCGGCAGCAGCGCGAACACGACGAAGGCGACGATGATGAACGGCGCGGCGGCGACGAGCGGCGCGTAGCTGCCGACGTCGAGGTCGCCCATCAGCCAGCGGATGGCGCGCATCGAATCGGCGAAGTCCGCCAGGTACTGCACGAACAGGATCAACGCAGAGAAGAACGAGTTGAGCGTGACGCCGGCGAGCAGCAGCACGTTCGTAGACAGCCCGCGTCGTTGCGACACGGCCAGCCCATAAACGATACCGATGGCGATCAGCGAGCCGATGAAGCTGGCGATCGGCACGGACGACAGGCCGAGCGCGCCGACGTCGAGGCGGAACGCCGTGGCAAGCATCGCGCCGAGTGCGGCGCCCGCGGATACGCCGAGCGTAAATGGCGTCGCCAGAGGATTTCGCAGCAGCGCTTGAAGGACCACACCGGCGGCGGCCAGCGTGGAGCCAATCAGCGCACCGGCCAGCACGCGTGGCAGTCGGGCGACGAAGAAGATCTGCGCGTCGACGTTGTCGGTCCAGGGGATGGACGAGTCGAACGCACGCGCCAGCGAGATGCGAGTGCTGCCGACGGTCGGCGCCCACAGCAGCACGACGACCGTGAACAGTCCGAACGCGCCGATGGTGAGTGCCAGACGACGGCGCAGTGTCATGGGCGCAGCCGGCGAACGGGAACGACGGTCATGTGACCGGTTTCGGCGTGCACGTGCACGTCGGCATCGACGTCGTAGAGCGCGCGGACGTTCGCGCCGGTCAGCACCGTATCGGTCGGCCCGCTGGCGAGCACGCGGCCCTGCCGCATCATCACCAGCGTCCGGCACAGCGACGCCGCCAGGTTCAAATCATGCGTCGACACCACCATCGTCACCTGGCGTGACGCGTTCAGGTTGCCCAGCAGCGTCGCGACGTCGAGCTGCGCGCCGAGATCGAGCGACGCCGTCGGTTCGTCGAGCAGCAGCACCTCGCTCGACTGCGCCAGAGCGGCCGCAATCACGACGCGCTGCTTCTCGCCGCCGCTCAACGTGTGGAACGCGCGCGACTCCAGGTGCGCGATACCCGTGGCGGCCAGCGCTTCACGTGCCAGCGCGTAGTCGTGCGGTCCCTCGAGTTGCAGGACGCCGAGATGCGGGTGGCGTCCCATCAACACGAGTTCGAGCGCGGTGTAGTCGAAGGCGAGTTCCGTCTCCTGCGGCACGACCGCAAGACGACGAGCGATGTCGCGACGCGACAGCTTCGCCATTTCGAGTTCGTCGAGCCAGACCTTGCCGCTGACGGGCGTGCGCGTGCCGCTCAGCAGACGGAGCAGCGACGTCTTGCCCGAGCCGTTCGGACCGAGGATGCCGACGAGGTCGCCGCGCTGCACGTCCAGCGTCACGCCGTCCACGACCAGCGGCGTGTCGGCGTGATACCGGAACGAGACGCTATCGGCTCGCAGCAAGGCGCAGTCCCACGTAGGCGGTCCGGCGCGGCGCGGGGAAGCCCAGCACTTCCTCGTAGCGCTCGTCGAAGAGGTTCAGCACGCGCGCGGTCACCGAGATGCCGCGTCGCAGTTGCAGCGAGCCGCCCAGATTGGCCAGGGTGTAGGCCGGGTTGTCGTAGAGCCCGCCAGTCGGTCCCCACGCCGGTTCGGCGTCGAGCGTTTCACCGCGCCACTGCACCTGTGCGAACGTACCGATGCGGCCGCGCGTCCACGAGGCGTCGAGTGAGCCCTGGTGCCGCGGACGACGCAGCAGACGATCGCCAACGGAATACGGCGGCGGCGCTGTTGGTGATCCATCCACCGCGAGAATCTCCGTGTCGAGCAGCGTGTAGGCGGCCTGCAGCGACAGTCCGGCACGCGGACGCCACGCCGCGGAGGCCTCGACACCGCGGGCGCGGGCGTTGGAGATGTTGTCGGTGCTCCAGCGGCTGACGCCGGTGAACGCGTTGCCGACCGAGATGATCAGGTCGTCGTAGCTGTTCCAGAAACCGGTGACGTCGAACTGCACCGCACCATCGGCCAGTGTCTGCGCGATGCCGAGGTCCGCGCTGCGGCTGCGCTCCGGCTTCAAGCCGCTGTTGTTGGTGAACGCCAGCTCGAACGCATCCGGTGGACGAATGCCCGTGCCGAAGGCGCCGTGCACGCGCGTGGTGCGTCCGCCGCTCGGCGCGCCGGCGACCAGCCAGTTGGCCGAGACCTTCGGGTTCACCGAGATCACGGTGTCGGCGGAGAAGTCCTCACGCGGCGTGAACGCCAGCGGATCACCGGGGAAGAAGTCGCGATGAATTCGCTCGGCGCGGACGCCGGCGGCAATCGACACCGGCGCGGTGGGCGTCCAGCGCGCCTCGCCGAAAGCGCCGAGCAGCGATCGCTCGACGGGCGTGGCCGTGCCGTTGGCGGTGATGAACGTGCTGCCGCCGCGTTCGGCCAGCCACTCCGCGCCGCCGGAGATGCCGACACTCGTCGACCACGCGATGTCGGTCTGCGTGCGCGCGTGCGTGCGCCTGGTTTCGCCTTCGGACGGGAAGTCGCTGCGCGAAATCAGGTCGAGGTCGGCGACATCAATCTCCGTGCGCTGCCGCACGCGGCTGCCGGCGCCAAACCACGGCTGCAGGTACCGCACGCCGCCGGTCCAACGTGCGGTGAGGTTGCGCGACGTCTGATCGACGCCGAAGAAGCGTCCCGCCGGATCGGATCCGACCGCGCCCGGCACGCCGCGGTCGGTGTCGACGTAGCGCAGCGTCCCCTGCACATCCGCGCCACCGGTGGCACGCCACCCGAGCGTGACCGCACCCTGTGCCGTACGTGAGTCGTCGTTACCGACCGTCTCGCCGTTCGACGCGCGGCCGGTGAAGCCATCCTCGCCAAACCAATCTCCACCGACCTGCCAGCGGAAGCGATTCATCTCGCCCGTCGTCGAGGCGCCGCCGCGCAGGAAGCCGCGGCTGCCGCCTTCGAAGTTCGCTTGTGCCGACGGCGCACCGCCGCTGCGCGTGACGATGTGGACGACGCCGCCGATGGCGTCGCCGCCGTAGAGCGCGCTCTGCGGGCCGCGGACCACTTCGATGCGTTCGACATCCGCCAGCGGCACCTGCGAGAGATCGATGCCGCCGCCAAACGCGTTGGCGCGAATCCCGTCGATGAGCACGAGCGTGTAGTCCGACTCGCCGCCGCGGAGAAAGAGCGACGTCTGCGCGCCGGGACCGCCGGTCTGCTGCACGGTGAGGCCGGGCACCGAGCGCAGCGCCTGCGTGGCGCTGAACTGCTGCCGCGCCTCGAGCATCTCGCCGCTGAGGACGGTGGTGCTGTCGGGCACGCGCGACAGCGGCAGGTCCACCTGCGCCGCCGAGACGACGAGATGTTCATCGACGGCGGTGAGGCGCAGACGGACGATCACCGGCTGTGTGGCCCCACCGGCCGGCACGTCGAGATCGCCGCGCAGCCCGGGCGCCATGGCCCGCACCGTCACGGTCGCGCCCGCCGGTATTGCAACGTTGAACCCGCCGCTTGCGTCGGAAGTGGTGTGGATGGTTTGCGTACCCGCCTCGACGGTGACGGCGGCGCCGGTCACCGGCCGATCGTCGGGATCGACGAGGCGTCCGGACAGGCGATCCTGGGCGGAAACAGCGCTCGCGTGGGCGAGCAGGAGCAGGAGTGTGAAAGCCTGTGCGTACAGGCGAAAGGGCTGGAACATGGAGCGCCTCCCCGGCGTCACCCGCGCCGGTTGCGCGCGGCCGGGATTGGCCGCGACGCCGAAGGACGGATTCCGTGGCGGAAGGTCTCCTGACTTGCGGATCGTGGCACGCGCCCCGCGTCTTCCCATCGCGTGAGCGACAGTGACGTCTCGCCGAAGCCCGAGGCGAAGCCGACGGGCGAAGGCAAAGGGTAGGACGCGCGCTCCCCGCTTACAGTGGCGGGACCGTGTGGGCTTTGCACCCAACTTCCCTGACCGCCGGGAATGCGTCGGTTGTCACGGGAATAGTAGCATGGCAGAATGCACCGTCCGGGCGGCGTTCAGAGCTGTGCCGTGGGCGGCGTTTGCGTTTAAAATACAGGGTTTGTGCCTGCATTCATGATCTTCCGCCTTTCCGGGCCGACCACAAAGAGGACCAGATGAGCAAGAGTTCGACCGTGACCGTTCGCGAGACCCCCGTGCAGAAGGTGGCATCCGCGACGGCTGGCGGCCTTGTGATCCACGGCGAGAGCTTCGTCATCGACACCGACGACCGCATCGAACTGGTGGACCTGACCGACCGCGTCATGTCGTACGTCCGGCAGTTCAACATCAAGGAGGGCATGATCACCCTCTGGTCGATGCACACCACCTGCTCGGTGTTCATCAACGAATTCCAGACGGCGCTGCTCTCCGACATCAAGAAATTCCTGGAAGAAATGGTCGCCCGCGACCGTTATTACATGCACAACGATCCGGATCATTCGGATTGCGACCGCATGAACGCCGACTCGCACCTGCGGGCGATGCTGCTCGGGCACTCGCTGACGCTGCAGATCAGCGGCGGCGAAGTGGTGCTCGGCCAGTGGCAGCGCATCCTGATGGCCGAGCTCGATGGCCCCCGCGCCCGCACCCTGCGCGCGCAGGTCTGGGGCATCAGCTAGGCGGCGCATGGACGCACGGCTTCGCCGGGCCGGCCTCGCCGACATCGCCGACAAGGTGGAGGCGGGCGCGCGCCTGACGTTCGACGAAGGCGTGCGGCTCTTCGAGGCGCCGGATCTCTTCGCCGTCGGCTGGCTGGCCAACCGCATCCGCGAACGCCGCCACGCCGGCCGCACCTACTTCAATCACAACCTGCGGCTCGAGGCCACGAACGTCTGCGAGGCGTCGTGCCTCTTCTGCTCGTTCGCGCGGCTGACGCCCGACAAACCCGGCGCGCATACCAAGACGGTCGAGCAGGTGCTGGATCGCCTGCGCGCGCGCGACGGCGAACCGCTCACCGAAGTGCACATGGTGAACGGGCTGCACCCCGGCCTGCCCTTCAGCTACTACACGGACTTGCTCCGCGGTCTGAAGCGCATCCGCCCGGGCATCCACTTGAAGTGCTTCACGGCGGTGGAGATCGCGTTCTTCGCCGATCACTACGGCAAGACCGATCTTCAGGTGCTGGAAGAACTGCGCGAAGCGGGCCTGGATTCTTTGCCCGGCGGCGGCGCCGAGATCTTCGCGCCGCGCGTGCGCCGCAAGATCTCGTACGACAAGTGCGACGGTGATCGCTATCTCGCCGTCCATCGCCTGGCGCACGGCATCGGCATGCGCACCAACGCGACGATGCTGTACGGCCACATCGAGACAATGGCCGAGCGCGTCGATCATCTGCTGCAGTTGCGCGCGCTGCAGGACGAGACCAGCGGGCTCCAGGCGTTCATCCCGCTGGCGTTCCATCCCGACAACAACCAGATGCGCAAGCTGCCGGCGCCGCCGGCCACCGACACGCTGCGCATGCACGCCGTGGCGCGCCTGCTGCTCGACAACGTCGACCACATCAAGGCCTACTGGATCTCCTGCGGTGTCGAGGTGGCGCAGACCGCGCTGTGGTTTGGCGCCGACGACCTCGACGGCACGGTGCAGGAAGAGACCATCTACCACATGGCCGGCTCGACCACGCCGACGGCGCTGTCCACCGCCGACATCGAACAGCTCATCCGCGACGCGGGACGCGAACCCCTGGAACGCGATACCCTGTACAACGTCGTGCGCGTGCCGCAACTGGCGCACGTGTAACCCCTCGCCGGGGTTGCGTTCCACCTTCACCGGCCCTCCGGCCGGCGCGGCGTCGAGGCACTCGAAGACGATGGCTTCAGGCACGTATCTGCCCATGCTCGAGGAAGTCGAGCGGGCAAGCATTCACGAGCGTCAGCCGCTGCCCGAGCGATACCTTGGCCTCTCGGACGAGGAAATGGCGACGCGCATTGCCGCCGCGCGGGCCACGCTCGGCACGCGCGCGGTGATTCTTGGTCATCACTACCAGCGCGACGAAGTGATCGCCTTCGCCGATTACACCGGCGACTCGTTCAAGCTGGCGCGCGAGATCGCGCGGCATCCCGAAACCGAGTTCATCATCTTCTGCGGCGTCCACTTCATGGCGGAAAGCGCCGACATCCTGGCGCTGCCGCACCAGAAGGTGATCCTGCCGGACCTCGCCGCCGGCTGTTCGATGGCCGACATGGCGGCGCCGGATCAGTTGGCGATCTGCTGGAGCGAACTCGAGAAGATGGGCGTCGCCTCGCAGGTCGTGCCCGTCACCTACATCAACTCCGCCGCTTCGATTAAGTCGTTCGTCGGCGAACGCGGCGGCACGGTGTGCACGTCATCCAACGCCGAAGCGACGCTGCGCTGGGGCTGGCAGCAGAAGGCGAAGATCCTCTTCCTGCCGGATCAACATCTGGGTCGCAACACCGCGTGGAAGATGGGCGTGCCGCTCGAAGACATGGTGGTGTGGGATCCGTTCGAGCCATTCGGCGGCCTGACGCGCGAGCAACTCGAACACGCGCGGTTGATCCTGTGGAAGGGCCATTGCTCCGTGCACGTGCGCTTCACCGTGCAGCAGATTGCCGCCGTCCGCCAGCAGCATCCGGACGTACGGGTCATCGTTCATCCGGAAGTGCCGTTCGAAGTCCTGCGGGCGGCTGACGATTTCGGATCCACCGAATACATCCTGAAGACCGTGCGCAGCGCACCGGCCGGCACCACCTGGGCCGTCGGCACCGAAGTCCATCTCGTCCATCGTCTGGCGGAAGAGATGGCGAAGGAAGACAAGACGGTGCTGTCGCTCGACTCGCTCGGCTGCCTGTGCTCGACGATGTTCCGCGTCTCGCCCAACCATCTTCTGTGGATTCTCGAAGGCCTAGTCGAGGGCGAGGTCCACAATCACGTCGTCGTTTCGGAGCGCGACAAGAAGTTCGCGCGCGAGGCGCTCGATCGGATGCTTACAATCACCTAGAGGAGTTCATTGCTCATGGCCCACACACTCGCACCTCTGCCGTACGATTTCGCGGCGCTCGAACCGCACGTCGACGCGCAGACGATGCAGATCCATCACGGCAAGCATCATCAGACCTACGTCACCAATCTGAACGCCGCGCTCGACAAGCATCCCGAGCTGCACGACAAGAGCCTCGACGATCTGGTGAAGGGCATCGCCAGCGTGCCCGAAGACATCCGCACTGCGGTGCGCAACAACGGCGGCGGCCACTGGAACCACACGCTGTTCTGGACGGTGATGGGTCCGAACGCCGGCGGTGCGCCCACGGGCGCGGTGGCCGACGGCATCAACGCGGCGTTCGGCAGCTTCGACAAGTTCAAGGAACAGTTCCAGGCCGCGGGCCTCGGCCGCTTCGGCAGCGGCTGGGCGTGGTTGATCGACAACGGCGGCAAGCTGGAGATCAGCAGCACGCCGAATCAGGACAACCCGCTGATGGAGGGTAAGAAGGCTATCTTCGGCGTCGACGTGTGGGAACACGCGTATTACCTGAAGTACCAGAACCGCCGCGCCGATTACCTGACGGCGTTCTGGAACGTCGTGAACTGGAATGAAGTGAATCGGAGACTCGGCGCGAAGTAACTTTTCGCGCCTCGCCGTCGGAATCAGGGCCGCGGCTTCGCCGCGGTGGGGGCATCAGGACCGCGGCTTTGCCGCGGTGGGATATCGGGGCCAGACGGGACCGACTTCGCCGTCGGGACTTCTGACGGTTACCGGGAGGCGGACAGAAGCGACGGGACGATCGCGGCCAGACCGCGGTGGTCCCGTCGCTTTTCTTTTTCGGGGCTTGACGGCGCCGACGTGCTTCGCTATATTTTCGCCTTCGCGCACCTCCAGCCCACCAGTCCACCAGCCCTCAAGGAGCTTCTTCATGGATTCGACCCAAGCTACTTTCCTTGCCGAACAGCTCACCGCTCTCTGGGAAAGCGAATTCAAGGCCACCTGCGCCGTGCTTTCCGCGGTCCCCGACTCGGGACGCGAGTATCGGCCGGACGCCAAGTCGCGCACGGCGTGGGCGCTGGCGACGCACATCGCCGTGTCCGACGTGTGGTTCCTCAATTCCGTCCTCGGCGGCGCGTTCGTGTGGGATGTCGAAAAGACCAAGGCGCTCGAAGGCAGCTTCACCAACGTCGACGCGGTAGCGGCTTGGTACAAGGAGACCTTCCCGGCCAAGCTCGCCGAAGTCCGCGCGATGAGCGGCGAGAAACTGTCCAGCGAGGTGGACTTCTTCGGCGCGTGGAAAGCGCCGGCCGTCAACTACGTCGGCATCGGCAACAACCACTCGGTGCACCATCGGGGTCAGCTGGCCAGCTACCTCCGCGCCATGGGATCGAAGGTTCCGCCGATCTACGGCGACAGCGCAGACTTTCCGTCTGGCACATAAGAGGGCTGGCGGCCTGGCCGTGAAAGCTTGAACGGCTTGAACGGCTTGAAGGCTTGAACGGCTTGGAGGGCTTGAAGGGCTGAGGACCCGGATGGTTGATTCGCGTTAGTTCTCTCTCTCTGTGTAATCTGTGGCGTTGTGGCCCATCCGCGGCTGTTTTCCGTCTGTGCCATCTGTGTCATCTGTGGCTGCCTTTTCTGCGCATCTGCGGCTGATTGGTCTGTGTAATCTGTGGCATCTGTGGCCCGTTTGCCGCCCTTCTTCATCTGTGTCATCTGTGCTTTCTGTGGCTGGCTTTTGTCACCGGCATCTGCGGCCGCGCAGCCATCTGCGGCCGGTGACAATCCCCCATCGGCGGCCGTGGCCGGCTGGCTCCGCAACGGCACCCGCGTAGAGAGCTGGCGCTTCTTCGACCCGCCGCTGCCCGAGGTCGATCCGCGGCATACCTTCGTGGCGAACCGCGCTGACCTCGGCGCGCGCGTGCGGGCGCCGCGCTTCGATCTCTCCGGCGAGTTCACCTACGTCCGCATCGAGCGGCTGCCCACCGACGCCATCGGCCCCGGCGGCCTGGGCACCGGCGCGTTCTACTTCGCCTCGTCCGGCGTGCCCTACAGCTATCAGATGTTCCTGTCGGAGATGACCGCGTCACTGCACACCGCGGACCGCCGGTGGACGCTGACGGCGGGACGCATGCCGTTTCTGTCGGGGCTCGAAGGGCAGGGCGCGCGTTCGGCGGGTGACTCGCCATCTGCGCCATCGGCGGCGCCGCTCGAGGTGCTGCGCCGCGAACGACTCGCCGGCCGGCTGCTCGGCACGTTTGCCTTCTCGCAGTATCAGCGGCGCTTCGACGGCGCGCGGCTGGATTGGAATGCGGCCTCGGCGTATGCCGGCGCGGCGGCGTTCCTCGTCTCGCAGGGCGGCTACGAGGAATCGGCCAATCTCACGATGAAGGATGTGTTCGTGGCCGGCGGGTTCGCCGGATGGCGGCACGGTGCGGCAGGCGAGACGCAGGCATTTGTGTATCGCTATCGCGATCGCCGCGCCATCGACATTCGTCCGGATAACGCCAACCGGCCCGCGACCTCGGCGGACATCGCCGTCTATTCGATCGGCGCGTCGCACATCGGCACGCGCCAGCTTGGCGTTGGCCTCGTCGACTGGCTGGCCTGGGGCACGCTGCAGGGCGGCGACTGGTATCAACAGTCGCATCGCGCCGGCGCGTTTGCGCTGGAGGCCGGCTATCAACGCCCGGACGTGGCCTGGCGGCCGTGGCTGCGCGCCGGCGTCGCGCACGCGTCAGGAGACGATGACTCGCGCGACGATACGCACGGCACGTTCTTCCCGATGCTCCGCGATCAGCACACCTACGGACCGTCGATGACCTACGCCGCGATGAACCTCCGCGACGTGTTCGCCGAGTTGCGCATCACGCCGCACGCGCGCCTGAATCTCCGTCTCGAGTCGCATCACCTGCGCCTGAGCGACACAGCGGACCGCTGGTATCAGGGCAGCGGCGCCACCGCCAGCGCCGGAAGGTTCTTCGGCTACTCGGCACGCCCGTCCAGCGGCGAAACGACGCTTGGCACCACAGTCGAGGCGACAGCCGCGCTGCGCCTCTCGCGCTTCTGGTCCATCAACGGCTACATCGGCCACATGCGCGGCGGCCCCGTCGTCCGCGGCGTGTTCGACAGCAATCGCCTGTGGTTCTGGCACGTCGAGAACGTGTTGGAAATGCGAATCAGGTCCTAGGTCTTAGGTCTTACGACGGTCCTCCAGCCCTCCAGTCCTCCAGTCCTCCAGCCCTCCAGTCCCCCAGTCCTCCAGCCCTCCAGCCCTCCAGTCCTCCAGCGTCAGAACACCGTCACTGTCACTTCCGTTCCCGCCGGCACTTCGGTGATCTCTGCTTCGATCTCGATGTAGCCATCGGCGCGTGACATCGACGTGATGTCGCCGGAGGCCTTGAAGGCCGGCACCGCCGTGCCGTTCTCCACCCGCACGGTGTAGAACTGGTGCCGCCCCGGCGTCGACGCCACGCGCGCCGCCAGCGGCATCCGCATCGTCCGCGGCGCGGTGAGCGGCAGGTGCGCCATGCGCCGCAGCACCGGCACCAGCAGGATGTAGGCGTTGGACAGGCACGACGAGGGATACCCAGGCATGCCGAACACCGGCTTGCCCTCGATCATGCCGAACAGCGTCGGCTTCCCGGGCTTCACCGCGATGCCGTGGAAGCGCACCTCGCCGCGTTCGCGGACGACGTCGAGGATGAGGTCGCGTTCGCCGACGGAACTGCCGCCCGAGAAGATGATCAGGTCGTGCGCCAGGCAGGCGTCGATCGCCGCGTGCAGCGCCGGCAGCGTGTCGCGCGCGGTCGAGATCGGGTGCGCGATGCCGCCGTGATCCTGGACGATGGCTGACAGCGTGTAGCGGTTGATGTCGTAGATCTGTCCGGGCGCGAGCGCTGTGCCCTGCGTCGCGATCTCGTTACCTGTCGACAGGATCGCAACAGAGGGACGGGCCCACACGTTCACCGCTGCCGCCCCGATTGCCGCCAGCGCACCGACACGGCTGGCGTTGAGCACATCGCCTTCGCGCAATACCGTGTGACCGATCGCGATGTCGGCGGCGCGTGGCCCGACGTTCTGCCCGACGCGTATCGCGGTGCGCACGTTGATGCGGTCGCCATTCGCCGACGTGTCTTCCACCATCACCACCGCGTCGGCGCCCGCGGGCATTGGCGCGCCGGTGGCGATCTCCATGCACGTGCCCGGCCTGACGACGCTGTCCGGCATGTCGCCGGTATACACGCGTGCGGTCATCGTGAGTGGCGTCGGCGCGTCAGCACTGGCGCCGCGTGTATCCGCCGCGATCACCGCATAGCCATCCATGCTGGCGCGGTCGAACGGTGGCACGTCGAGGGCCGACACGACATCCGCCGCCACCACGCGGCCTCGCGCATCGTCCAGCACGATCGTCTCGTGGCGCATCAGCGGTGTAATGCCGGCGTCGATGATCGTCTTCGCCTCGGCGAGCGTGATCGTGTGCGTGAACGGACGCATGCTCATCGCCGCATCTCCCCGACGAGGTGGCCCACCTCCGGCAGCAGCAGCTTCGTCATCGCCAGCCGCACGGCGCCTTCGGAGC
>JADZCY010000120.1 GCA_020851325.1 Acidobacteriota bacterium
CAGCGCCTCGGCCTCGAGTGGGCCTGGCGGCTGCTCATGGAACCACGCAAGCTGTGGAAGCGCTATCTCACCACCAACACGCAGTTCATCGCCCTGGTTGCGCGCGAGTGGTGGCGCGATCGCACCGGACAGGCGGCGCGGAGGCCGCCGGCATCGTGACCTCGAAGCACATCGTCGTTTTCATGGGAACCCGGCCCGAAGCCATCAAGCTGGCGCCGGTCGTCGCCGCACTGCGCGCCACGCCCGGTCTCCGGTGCACGGTGGTCGCCACCGGGCAGCACAAGGAAATGTTCCGGCAGGTCGCCGCCACGTTCGGCTTCCACGTCGACGCCGAACTGGACGTCATGCGTCCCAACCAGACGCTGGCCGGCCTGACCGCGCGCCTGATGACCGGTATCGACGACTGGCTCGGCACCGAACGGCCCGACATGGCACTGGTGCAGGGCGACACGACCACGGTGCTGGTGGCGGCGCTGGCGTGTTTCTATCGGCGCATTCCGATCGGGCACGTCGAAGCCGGGCTGCGCACCGGCGACATCTCGTCGCCGTTCCCCGAGGAAGCCAACCGCAAGCTGGCGACGCCGCTGGTCGCGCTGCACTTCGCGCCCACCGCGGGTGCCGAACGCGCGCTGCTCGCCGAAGGCGTGCCGGCGGACACCATCACCGTCACCGGCAACACGGTGATCGACGCGCTGCTGATGGAGCGCGCGACGCAGGCGGCCGACGCGGACGTGCGTCGCGGCATCGACGAGACGTTGTCGGCGCTCCTCGGCGAGGCCTGGAAGCAGCCGTTCGTGCTCGTCACCGGTCATCGCCGCGAACACTTCGGCGAAGGCTTCGACCAGATCTGCGACGCCATCGCGCGGCTGGCGGCGGCCTTCCCCGATCACGCGTTCATCTATCCGGTGCACCTCAATCCCAACGTGCAGGCGCCGGTGCACCGGCGGCTGGGCACGCTGACGAACGTGCACCTCATCCCGCCCCAGGGCTATCGGCCGTTCGTGGCGCTGATGGCGGCGTGCCGGTTGATCCTCACCGACTCGGGCGGCGTGCAGGAAGAAGCACCGGCGCTCGGCAAGCCGGTGCTGGTGATGCGCGACACGACGGAACGTCCCGAAGGCGTCGAGGCGGGCACGGCGCTGCTGACCGGTCCGCGCGCGGAGGCGATCGTCGATGCGGCGACGCGTCTCCTGACCGACGAGCGCGCCTACGCCGCGATGGCGACGGCGCGCAATCCCTACGGCGATGGCCATGCCGCGGCGCGCATCGTCGAGCGCATCACGCGCTATTTCGACGCCGCCACTGCCCCGGTGAAGTAAGCGTTACTCGCGGCCGCGGGCCGCCGCCGCCAGGTCGCGATAGACGTGGGTGCGATAGCTCTCGCGGAGCGCCTGATCCTCGCAGTCGATCAGCTTGCCGCCGCAGAGCCGCCGCATGGCGACGTTGGCCGCGAAGTACGGATCGAGCGGAATGCCGGCGTGCTCCAGCAGCAGGGCGGCGAGGAACGCGGCGTCGATCGTCTGCGTGCAGCGGCCCGGCGTGGCCGGCGCCTCGGCGGACTTGATCATGAAGCGCGTCAGGAACTGCGGCGCGTCGAGGTCCGGCACCATCGGCACGTCGCCTTCGAGATTCGGCTGGTGATCGCCGAAATAGGTCCACACCAGTCCCGGCCGAGCGGCGAGCGCCTGCTCGAACGCCACCGTGTCGTCGCTGAGCGTGCGCATGCGGCCGATCCAATCCGACAGACGCGCGGCCGTCGCCCTGGGCAGTGCCGTCTGATCGAGCCCGTAGTCCAGCGCGTGGTTCGTGTCGTACGGCCCGTGCTGAATCATCGACAGCATGTAGAGGAAGATCGGCTTGTCGCGCGGGCGATCGAGCACCTTCAGCGCATAGGCGCAGAGGTCGCTGTCCGGCACGAGATGACGGCTGAGCGACTTGCCCTGCCACTCGGGAAAATCGAGCGGGTTGAGCACCTCGTCGAAGCCGAGGTCGCCGTAGGCCGCTTCGGCGTTGTAGAACGTCTTCTCGATCGGGAACAGGACGACGGTGTGATAGCCCTGCGCGCGCAGCAGCTTCGGCAGGCTGTAGCGCAGGTGCGGCGTCACCGTGTAGAACACGCCGCGGCCGGCCGGACCGAAGTCCTCGTGCCGCAGGCCGGTCAGCAGCGCGAACTCGCTCAGCCACGTGCGGCCGCCCCATGTCGGCACGCGCAGCCAGCCGCTGGCGCGCGTGCGTGCGTCGGGCTCGTGCATCGCCAGGTGCGGCATCTCGGCGCCGGGGATCGTGAACACACGCGGATCGGTCGCGGACTCCTGCAGCCACACGACAAGGTCCGGACGCGAACGCCCGGTGTGCACCGCCGCGCCGGCAGTGGAGCGATGGGGCGCCGTTGGCCCGAGCGACGTCGAGGGCAGCCCCGTCGAGGGCGAGAGGGCCGGTGCGTCGAGCAACGCCGCCCGCTCCTTGAAGTAGTCGCTGTCGGCCGTCAACTGCGGCGGCTGATACTCGAGCGACGACAGCGAAAACACCAGGTTCGCGAAGTGTCCGAAGGTGTTGAACCCGAACGGGTCGAACACATGATGGCGGCGATACCGCACGACGAGCGCGATGAAGACGACCGCCACCGTGAGCGCACCGAGCCGCGCCGGCGCCGCGAACGGCGTGACCGCCGGCAGCAGGACCCACGCCGCGATCAGCCCGCCGATCGCGGCCAGCACGAACGCGGCAATGAACGGATAGAGCCGCACCACCAGCCAGTTGGCGCGCTCGAAGACCATGCGGAAGTCGGCCGCGGTCCACGTGTCCGACAGATAGCGCCATTTGAGCCAGTGGATGCGCTGCAGCACGAACACGAGTGCCGTGCCGAGGCCGTAGCTTTTCCACGGCTGACCGGTGAGCGCCACCAGGATGCCGACCGGCACCACCCAGAATGCCAGGTTGATGGCCATGGTCGGCCAGTCCGGCCGGCGGCGAAACACGATGTGAGCATTCCAGGCGGACATCAGGATCACGGCCGCGATCGCCGCGATCTGAAATCCACGCAGAACGGGGAGCATTGAAGCGAATCATAATCAATCTCGTTGCCCTTCGACTTGCTTGACATCACCCGCTGCCCGCGACTGCGGCGGATTGCACGCGTCCGCAACCGCCTCGACGCGGCGGTGCCGCTGCTGCTCACCAGCGTGTTTGTCGGCGGTTGCGCCGCGCCGCCGCCACCGGCCGACAGCCGCGTCACCGCCGGCCTCGTGATGCCGGTGGACCGCATGACGCGCTGGGCTCCTGGCATCGAGGACGGCGTGCCGTCGCGCACCCGCGTCTGCGCCACCATCGACGCCGGCCCGCTGGGCGACGGCGCTCAGGACGCGACGGCGGCAATCCAGCAGGCGATCGACGCCTGTCCGGAGGGCGAGGTCGTGCAGTTGTCGAGCGGCGTCTTCCGCATCGAAGCTGAACATCCCGTCACCATCGGCCGCGGTGTCGTGCTCCGCGGAGCCGGCGCGGCCCGCACGGTGCTGCGCAAAACCACCGAGACGCAGAACCCGCTGATCGTGATCGGCCGGCGCTGGCTGGAAGAAGAAGGCTCGGTGCCGCTCACCGCCGACGCCGCCAACGGGGCGATGTCGGTGGAGGTGTCGAGCGTGGAGGGCCTCTCACCCGGACAACTCGTGCTCGTCGACTCGCTGGCCGATGAGCGCTATGTGTATTGGGGCGATCACCCGGCGCTGGTGCCCGGCGGCCCGGCGCGAAGCTGGTTCACGCGGCCGGATCGTCCCGTCGGTCAGGTACTCGAAGTCGATGGTATCGACGGCCGGACCGTCTCGTTCACCGCGCCGCTGCACCTGGGCGTCGACGTCGCGCACGCGGCGCAGCTCACGCGCTGGCGCATTCCCTACGGCGCCGCCCTTGCCGGCGTCGAGGACCTTGCCGTCGACGGCGGCCGCGACGACAACATCACCATGCGGCTGTGCAAGCGCTGCTGGATCACGCGCGTCGACTCACGCAACTCCGGCGGCGACAGCATCGCCATCGACACGTCCTTCCGCGGCGTCCTGCGCGACAGCTACGTGCACGACACCGTCACCGCCTATCCGGGCGGCGGCGGCTATCTGCTGTCGGTGTCGCAGTACACCGCCGACAGCCTCGTCGAGAACAACATCATCCGCCGCGGCAACAAGGTGATGGTGATGAAGGCCTCCGGCGGCGGCAACGTCATCGCCTACAACTATTTCGACGATGGGTATATCGAGGGCGATGAGGGGTGGGTGGAAACGGGGCTGAATGCGTCGCACATGACCTGCCCGCACTTCGAACTCTTCGAGGGCAACCAGGCCTTCAACGCCGACGGCGACGACACGTGGGGCGGCGCCGTCTACAACACGTTCTTCCGCAATCACCTCACGGGACACCGCGCCTCGTTCGACGATCGCCGCAACCGCCGCGCCGTCGGGCTGATGCGCGGCCACTACTTCTACAGCTTCGTCGGCAACGTGCTCGGCGAGCATCCGGACCTGTCGATGCCCGGACGTCTGTGGGCGCGGCTGTTCGGGCCGGCGTCATGGCGCCTCGGTTACACGCCCGGCCGCTGGCGCGCCGACGTGGACGCGCGCGTCGTCGAGACCGTGTTCCGCCATGGCAACTTCGACGCCGCCACCGGCGCGGTGGAGTGGGCGGCCGGGTATGATACGGATCTGCCCGCTTCCCTGTATCTCGACGAGAAACCCGCGTTCTTCGGCGACGCGCCGTGGCCGTGGGTCGATGCGGCGGGCACGACGAAAGTGCACAGCCTTCCCGCCCGCGTTCGCTTCGACGCGGGACGCCCCATTCCCTGAGACAGCGACATCATGTGCGGCATTTCCGGGGCCATCCGCTGGCCATCGGCGCTTCCCTCCACTCCAGACACCTCCACCGCGCTCACCGCGATCGTCCGGCGGATGAGCGACGCCCAGCGTCACCGCGGTCCGGATGGATCAGGGCTGTGGCAGTCGGCGGGACAGGAAGTCACGTTCGGCCATCGCCGCCTGGCGATCATCGATCTGTCCGAGGGCGGCGCCCAGCCGATGATCGACACGGCATCCGGCGTGACGATCACGTTCAACGGCGAGATCTACAACTTCGGCGAGATCCGCCGCGAGCTCGAGACACACGGCGCGACGTTCCGATCGGCGTCGGATACCGAAGTCATCCTCAAGGCGTATCGGCAGTGGGGCATCGACGGCGTCGCCCGCTTCCGCGGCATCTTCGCGTTTGCGTTGTGGGATCCAGGCGCGCGGCGCGTCCACATCGTGCGCGATCCGCTCGGCATCAAGCCGCTCTATTTCACGCGCGTCCGTGATGCGGCCGTTGGCGACGTCCTGCTCTTCGCTTCCGAAGTCCGCTCACTCCTCGCCAGCGAGATTGTTCCGCGCACGCTCGACCCGCGCGGTGTCGCGTCGTACCTGTGGAACGGCTTCGTCACCGGTCCCGAGACGATGATTCGCGGTGTGCAGTTGCTGCCGGCGGCGTCCATCCTGACGATTGATGTGGATGCGCCGGCGCAGATTCCGTCGCCGCGTCAGTATTGGCACCTGCCGGCCTCCGGCGATCGCCGCTACACCGCGGAGGAACTGAAAGAGGAACTGCGCCGCACCGTTGCCATGCAGCTCATTTCGGACGTGCCGCTCGGCGTGTTCCTGTCCGGCGGCATCGACTCGAGCGCGGTGGCGGCATTGGCGAGCGAAGTGGCGCCCGGTTCGGTGCACACCTTCACCATCGGCTTCGACGTGCCGCAGTACGACGAGTCGCGCTACGCGCAGGCGGTGGCGAAGCACCTGCGCACCGAGCACGCGACCGTGATGCTCACCGAGCACGACTTCGAGGCGCAGCTGCCCGACGCGTTCACCGCCATCGATCAGCCGACCTTCGACGGCATCAACACCTACTTCGTCAGCCGCGCCGCGCGTGAGGCCGGCATGACGGTGGCGCTCGCCGGCACCGGCGGCGACGAACTCTTCGGCGGCTATCCGACCTTCACCGCGCTGCCGCAGATCATGCGGGCCGGCCGATGGATACCGCAGCGTGGCGTGGCGGGTTCCGTGGTATCCGGCGCGGTGACCGCCGCCGCGCGCAGCGGCAACGCGGTGGCCTTTGGCGCGCTGCACATGGCGCCGCCGCAGACGCGCTGGGGCAAGCTGGCGGATGTGATCCGCGCGTCAGGCGATCTCGCCGCGGCGTATCAGGTGAACTACATGATGTTCACCCGCGAAACGCAGCACGCGTTGACGACCGGTGCCGTGCACGAGGCGCAGCGCGCGCAGGACTACGGTCTCAATCGAGCGATGACGGCGACGTGGCGCCAGCGCGCCAACGATCCCGACATGCTGCACGCGATCTCGCTGCTCGAACTGTCCGGCTTCATCGGCGAGCGCCTGCTGCGCGACACCGACGCCGCCAGCATGGCGGTGGCGCTCGAGGTCCGCGTGCCGCTGCTCGATCACGTGCTGGTGGAAACCGTCAGCGGCATCGAGCCGGGCCGGCGCTTTTCGCCGCTGGGCAAGAAGCAACTGCTGCGCGACTGCGCGCTGTCAGCGCTGCCACCCGGCACGTTCGATCGTCCGAAGTCCGGCTTCGTGCTGCCGATCGACACCTGGGCCCGCCAGCGCCTGCAGCCGGCCATGGGGAAGATGTTCGACGACACCGCGCTGGCCGCCCGCATTGGCCTGAATGGCGAGACGGTGAAGACGCTGTGGCGCTCCTTCACCGCCGGCCGCGCCGGGATTCACTGGACCAGGGTATGGGCGCTTTATGTGCTCATGAAATGGTGCGAGGAGCAGCAGATCTCCAGATAGATCACCACATCGTCAGATCCAAAGATTGATCACCAGCTCACCACCTCACCAGATCACCAGATTCGCAATCTTTATCTCTTCTTCGCTCTCGTGAATCTTGGCCCTCGAATGGCGAGGTCGATCGCATCACCCGGCGTCATCACGTAGCCGTCGGCGCGGGCGTCGCGGACGAACTGGGCGTCCACCTTGTGGATGCGCAGGCGCACCAGTTGATCCTCGGTGAGCGCGTCGAAGCCGACGCCGCACATGTCGCGGATGAAGGCCGGCGTCACCTTGTGGATGCGGAAGCGCACGAGGTCCGCGGTGGGCACGCCGCCGAAACCGAGCGACTTCAGCTCGTCGATCTCGGCGAGCGTGACGTTGTGGATCCGCATGCGGACCAGGTCCGGTGCCGCCAGCCCGCTGTAGCCGCGTGCCGCCAGGCCGGCGGCAAACTCCGGCGTCACGTTGTGAATGCGCAGGCGCACGAGCATGTCGGCGTCGAGCGACTGATAGCCAAGCCGCGTGAAGTCCTGAATCATCGCCGCCGTCACGCCGTGAATGCGCATGCGCCTCAGGTCCTCCAGCGGCAGACGCGCGTAGCCGGATTGCGCCAGGTCACGCACCCACGGGGTGGTGACGTCGAGGACGGCCAGGCGCAGTTGCTCATCAGCGGAGAGCCGCGGATAGCCAAGGCCGCTCATCGCCGTCGCATACGCCGCCGATGGCTCGAACTGATACGTGCCGGTGCCGGCGCCACCATCGAAACTGCCGGTGAAGTGCAGGACGCCGGCTTCGCGCGTCCACGAGAAGCGCGCATCACTCACCGTGCCGCTCATCGCCGCCGGCGGCAGCCCGTCCAGTTCCGACAGCCGCACCCCGAATCCCCAGCGCGACGTCCCGGCGCCGGCCGTCAGGTTCACCTGCAGCCGCGGCTGCCCATCGTCTCCACGCCACGCCCGCCGCGCGTCCGCGGTCCACTCGCCCGTCAACACGGTGGTGGCCTGCCGGGTGATCACCGCCGCCCGCGGCGTCGCGGACGCACTCATCAAGACCGCACACGCGAGAATGACGCCGACACATGTTCGCTGCATATCGCTCCCCCGCGCTTGGACGGGGAGACAGCACGCGCGGTTGGAACGATGGCAGGTGCGTCGGCCCGCAACAGCGCCGGCCCATAGCCCGTCGGCCGGCCGGTCAAACGCCCCGCCGGGGCACGCAAGCACTTGGGCCAACTCGCCTGAATCGTGAGCTCAAACACGGCCGAGTGCCGACCAGCGTGGCGTTTGTCTGTGCCGCGAAACGGCCGGCCTCCAAGGGCTACGGGCCGGCGCTGTTGCGGCCCGACGCACGGTGCACTGCTCCCTCCCGTGTCGCACCCTCGTGGAGCACCTCCGTGCAGCACCTTCGTGCAGCACCCTCGTGCCGCACCTTCGTGGAGCACCCCCGTGGAGCACCCCCGTGGAGCACCTACGGCTTCAGTATCTTTTCAAAGAACTCAAGTGCCCTGGGGTCGTTCGATTGGCCGAGCCAGAACATCGCCTGCTTGCGCACGGCCGGGTTGGAGTGTTCGCGCGCGACGGTGATCAGGCGCGGCACGCCCTCGTCTTTCGGCAATTGACTCAGCGCGAAGACGGCGCGCTTCTTCACCTCGGTATCCGGATCGCGATCGATCGCCTCGGTGATCACGATCGCCGCCTTGTCGCCGGCACGCTGCGCCACCCAGAAGAGCGCCTGCCCGCGCAGCTTGCGTGTGCTGCCGCTGCGCGCGGCGCGGATGAGCGCGGTGGCCGCGGCTTCGTCGCGGTGAAACGCGAGTCCGGTCAGCGCCTCGTCTGCCAGCCGCGACTCTGCCGCGTCGGTGACGAACGACGCCAGCAGCGCCACGCCCTGCGCCGAGGCGACGCCGTCGATCCACGTCAGCGGCAGGCCGCCGCCATCGAGCACGCAGCCTTCGGTGAACACACGGATGCGCGACACGCGGCGCGCTTCGACGCGAAACAGCACGTGCAGCGTGTCCGGACCCTCGAGCTTCACCGGGCCAGGCGTCACGGTCCGGCCGCCGCGATTGGACCAGTCGCACATCGTTCGATCGCCCGGCGTCATCGGCGCCGCGAAGCCAATCCACGCCGCGCCGGCGGCGCGCTGCACGGCTTCGTCGAACACGCGCCGCATCTCAGCGCCGGCCGGCCGCACCTCCGCGCGCACGTTGGTGATCGTGGCCGGCTGCGCCACTGCCGCAACGGGCGCCAGCGTCAACGCAAGGGCCAAGAGAACGAGTCCGTGGCGCATCATGATCACTTCCCCAGGATTTCCATCAGGTAATCCGTCGCCACCTTCGACTTCATCATCGACAGGCGCTGCACCAGTTCCTTGCGCATCTCGATGTCCGTCTCC
>JADZCY010000121.1 GCA_020851325.1 Acidobacteriota bacterium
CGCTTCTCGTCTCCCGCCTCCCGCCTCCCGCCTCCCGTCTCCCGTCTCCCGTCGCGATCCACTCCCGCCGCGAAGCGTTAAGCTGAACGTTCATGACATCCGTGATCGTGATCGGCGCCGGCGTCATTGGCGCCACGGTGGCCTGGGAACTGGCGTCGGCCGGGCATCGCGTGCATCTCATCGACGCGCGCACGCCGGGCGATGGCGCCACGCGCGCCTCGGCGGGCGTGCTGGCGCCGTATATCGAGGGTGCGCCGGCGTCGCCGCTGCGCGAGCTCGGCCGCGACAGTCTCGAGCGCTACGACGAGTTCATCGCGCGGCTGAAGGACGACAGCCACACCGACGTCATCTACGACCGGCGCGGCACGCTCGAACTGGCGATGACCGCCGACGAAGCGACGCGCCTGTCGCACGATGCCGCGACGCTGGCCCGTGACGGCGTCGAGGCCCAGTGGCTGAGCGGCGCGGCGCTCGTCGATCTCGATCCGAACGTCTCGCGTCAGGCGCTCGGCGGGCTCTTCGTCCCCATCCACGGCAGCGTCGGCGTCTCCTCCCTGACGATGGCGGCGGTGACCGCGGCGGTGGAGCGGGGCGCGCGCGTGATGGTGGAGACCGGCGCCATCGACGTATCGTCACAGGGCGGCGTCACCGTGCGCACGGCGCAGGGCACACTCACGGCGGACCAGGCGGTGATGGCGGCCGGCAGTTGGTCGTCGCGCGTCACCGTGCAGGGCGCGGATCCGCTGCCCGTGAAGCCAATCCGCGGACAGTTGCTGCAACTCGGCGGCTCGCGTGGGCTACTGCGTCGCGTGGTGTGGGGCGCTCGCGGTTATCTCGTGCCCTGGCCCGATGGCACCGTGCTAGCCGGAGCGACGGTGGAAGACGTCGGCTTCGACGAACGGACGACATCCGAGGCACGGCGATCGTTGATGGAAATGGCCGTATCGCTGGCGCCGGCACTGGCCAATGCCGACATTGCCGACGTGCGTGCGGGCCTGCGTCCGCGCGGTCCCGACAACCTGCCGATGATCGGCCGCTCGCAGGCGGTACCCGGACTGATCTACGCGACGGCGCACTATCGCAACGGCATCCTGCTGGCGCCGCTCACGGCAACGCTGGTTCGCGCGCTGATCGAAGACGAATCGTTCACCCCGCCGGCCCCTGTGCGGCCGGATCGCCACGGGACGCGCACATGACCGACGATCGCGCGCGCTGGAAGGGCTGGCAGCAGGCCCATCAGCAGGCGCTCGCCGATCTGCAGCACGCCGCGCAGGAGTATCATCGACTGGTCGTCGATCAGGCCTTCGCCGCCGAAGACGACGACACCCGGGCCCGGCGTCAGCAGGCGCTGAACCGCCTCCAGGCCCGTCAACGTCGTCTCGACGAACTCCGGGAGCAGCAGCCAGCATGGCCACACTGAGCGCCGAGGACATTCGCCGCGAACTCGCCACCACCGACGGCTGGACGCAGGCCGGCAACGCGATTCGCAAGGAGTTCACCTTCGCGGATTTCCCCGAAGCCGTGCTCTTCGTCAGCGCGCTCGTGCCGGCCGCCGAGGCCGCGGACCATCATCCCGACATCGAGATTCACTACAAGCGCGTCACGCTCACCTACACCACGCACTCCGAAAAGGGTCTGACCGCGCTCGGCTTCGAAGGCGCCCGCGCCGCCGACGATGTCGCCGCGCAGGTGCCGCACCTGCGGGAGTTTGGGGATGGAACGTAGGACTTAGGTCCTAGTCCTAGGTCTCAGGTCTTAGGCCGGCGGTGCGGAGCAGGCTTCGCACGTACGCCCTGGGACTTACGTCCTGGGTCCTGGGACAAACCCCTGCCACGAAATCAAGATCGGGAGCAGATGCTCTTTCCTAAGACCTAAGACCTAAGACCTAAGACCTAAGACCTAAGACCTAAGACCACCAGTCCTATGCGTATCTTCTTTGCCTTTCTTTCTGTCCTGTGCCTGACCGTGCCTGCCTTCGCGCAGGAGACGCCAACCGAACGTGAAGCGGCGAAAGACGTGCTGCAGCGCATGAGTGAGATGCAGCGCTCGCTCGACGTGCCGGCGATGGTGAAGCAACTCACCGCGGCAAATCCCGCGCGCGACGGGATCGTCGCCCGCGTCGACGCGTTGATGAAGGGCGAACTGCTGGCGCTCTCCGACGACATCTGCAAGAACCCGGAAGTCGGCTACAAGGAAACGCGCTCGGTGCAGACGCTTGCCGAGACGCTGCGCAAGCACAACTTCAGCGTCGAGGTGGGCGTCGGTGGATTCGATACCGCGTTCTCCGCGCGCTATCGCGGCGGCAACGGCGCCCCGCACATGGGCGTCATCGTCGAATACGACGCGCTGCGCGGCACACAGGGCGCGTTCCACGGCGATCAGCACTGCTCGCAGGGCCCCATCGGCATCGCGGCGGCGATTGCCGTCGCGGAGTATCTGGCGAAGGAGAAACTGCCCGGGACGGTGACCGTGTTCGGCACGCCGGCGGAAGAACTGCTCGAGCCGTCAGCGAAGACGCAGATGCACCGCAATCACGTCTTCGACGGCATGGACGTGATCGTGCGCAGCCACGCCAGCAACCAGACCAGCCGTCCGGCGCCGGGCTTCGGCACGTGCTGTCTCAACATCGACGGCGTGAAGTACACCTTCAGCGGCGCGCCGGCGCACCAGATGACGGCGTGGAACGGCCGGAACGCGCTCACCGCGGTGCTGCACCTGTTCAACAACATCGACGCCATCCGCAGCAACCTCCGGCCCGAAGCGCGCATCCAGGGCATCATCACCGAGGGCGGCGCGGCCCCGAACGTCGTCCCCGACCGCGCGCAGGCGGATTTCTACATCCGCTATCCCGACGAGGTGTACCTGAAGCAGGTGCGCGAGTTCGTCGACAACGCGGCGAAGGCGGCGGCGCTGGCGACGGGGACGAA
>JADZCY010000122.1 GCA_020851325.1 Acidobacteriota bacterium
AGCCCTTCTTCGAGTCGACCGCGTGTGGCGTCGTCCACGTCGATGAAGCGGACGGCAAAGCCGAAGCCGGGCCGGCGGTAGACCGTCTCGGCCTTCAGTTCGATCCAGCCCACCTTCGGCAGTTGCACCTTCAGCATGACGATGACGCCGACCTGCTGCTCGTGCATCGCGTGCACGAAGCAGCCGCCGGTGCTCAGGTCATACAGCCGCACCGGACTTTCCAGCAGGCCGACGCGCCAGGCATCGAACGGGCCGGGCAGGCGGTCGGCACCGCGCCGCTCTTCGGTGGCAACGCCAATCCGGGCGTCAACGCCGCTGGTCTGCTCATTCGTCATCGTGACACTCCCGTGTTGAATGCAGAGTGTCCGATGGTAGCCGCAAGTCGCTTCTGAGTCAACACTGTCCTATAGAGTCGCTCAAACGACACACAATTGCTGTTTATTTCTTGGTCGCCGTCCACGATCCGCCGGCCGACGAGGTGCCCTTCATCGTGTTGCCGGCCACGGTGCCCGTGTACTTCGTGCCGCCGACGGTGAACGAAATCTCCGTGCCGCGCAGGCGGCCGTCGGTGAGCGACGCCGAACCGAGCGCGCCGGTCAGCATCTGGAACTGCTGCGTCAGCTTCAGCTCCGCCTGTCCAAGCTGCCACGAACCGTCCACCTTCGCCGGCACGATCCACAGGAGCGCCTGGCACCAGCTCGAGCAGTTCTCGGTGACGTTCGCCGTTTCGTCCGCCGTCCAGTCTTCCATCGTGAACGAGTTGGTGACGATGCGCGTGCCCGGCTTGAGGTCGAGGATCTTGGGCCGCAGCTTCATGTTGATCGACGGCAGCAGGAACATCGTGATCACCTGCGCGCGATTGAGGTCCGCCTCGTAGAGATCGCCCTGCTCGATCGTCGCCTTGTCACTCACCTTGGCGGCCTCGGCGTTCTTGCGCGCCAGCGCCACCATGTCGGGATTGAACTCGATACCCACCGCGCGCGAGCCGCGCTTCGCCGCCGCAATCACCGTGCGGCCGTCGCCGGACCCGAGGTCCATCAGCACGTCCTGCGGCGTCAGTTTCGCGAGGTCGAGCATCTTCTCGACCAGCGCGTCGGGCGTCGGCACCCAGACGACGTCCTTGCCGGCCTGGCCGACCGTGGGCTCGAAGGGCTTGGTGGTCTGTGTCTGTGCCGAGGCCACGCCCGCCACGAGCAGGCTACCCACCAGCAGAATCGATCGCAGCGACGTGTGTTGACTCATCAATGTGTCTCTCCCCAGGGTCATGTGGAACAGTGCCGGTCGGCGATCATACTCTCGACGCACGCGGCAACGGATTACCGCCGCGGCATCGAGCCGTCGATCGCCGGTGCGCGGGCGAGGGCAGCCCAGGCGTGCACGTCGCCGGGCGCCGCCGACCCCTTGCCGAACACCTCGACAATGGTCGACGTCACCGGGCCGATATTGACGAAGGTGTGCTCGACACCACCCGCCAGCGACAACGCCTCACCGGGATTCACGACAACCGGGGCCTCGCCGTTTACCGTCAGGCGCAATTGACCGGTGATGAGCACGAACACGTGATACGTCGCGTCCTTGTGGGCGTGCATCCGGCGCGTCGCGCCAGGCTCGGCGTAGTCGCGCAGCACGCGGAACTGCGGCAGGTCGAGCACCACCATCGACGAGATGCCGGGATCGCCCTGCACCGGCCGCGCCTTCTCGGGCCCCGCCACCGCCTGCGCCCAGGCCGGCGCCGCCAGCAGCATCATCATGACGGCCGGCAGGGCCGTCCATCCACACGCGCGTCTTGTCATCTGCATTCCTCCGCTGCGCCTTACCTTGTGGCCGACGACCGGAGGCCAGATTGTAGATAATCTGCGCGCCGAGGTTCCCATGCGCGATCGAAGACCTCCAAGCCCTCCAAGCCCTTCAAGCCCTCCAAGCCGTTCAAGCCTCAAGCCATTCGCCTGCCTCGCCTTGTGGCTGCTGGCCGCCGTCGCCGGAACGTCGGCACAGGCGCCGCGCCCCGTGCCCACGGCGGTGTGGGCGTTGAAGCCCGCCGCGCCGCCGCCGTACACCGCACCGCAGAAGCCGTGGGTGAAGCGAGCCGACCTCGAGGCCGCGCACCGCGGACAAACCGACTGGACCGAGCGTCTCGTGGACGATGGGAGGCTGACGGCGGATTACGTGTCGTCGTCTCCGGGCACGCGCGTGGCGCCGCGCTTTCATCCCGACACCCGCGCCTGGTTCGCCATCGTCGAGGGCGAGGTGCGCGTGGAGATCGAAGGGCAGGCGCCGTTCACGGCGACGCGAGGGTCGCTGGTCAACATCCCGCGGCAGACGATCTACTCGCTCGAGACGCTCGGCACCGCGCGCAGCCTGCGCTTTGTCGTCAACGTTGCCGGCGCGACGACGATCGTCACGGCGGATGTCACGCCGCCATCAGCACCGGCGGGGATGACGTGGGTGCCGGCCACGATCAATCGCACGCCGGCGCGCTACGACGAGTTCAATCAGCCGCACCTGAACATCCATCAGGAAGCGGCGCGCAACGAGAAATACAGTGGCGGGCGCTTCGTGCGCGATGACAAGTCGGAGATGCTCGTGCTCTACGGCCACGAGAAGAATCTGCCGCCGCTCGAT
>JADZCY010000123.1 GCA_020851325.1 Acidobacteriota bacterium
GAAGACGGGCCAGGCGATGACGATCGTCAGCACGCAAGCCACGCCGAACGCGACCGCCGTACCGAAGCCCATCCGCATCACCCGCAGATCCTACGCCGGCTTTGCGCGTCGCATGGTCCCTCCAGCCCTTCCAGCCCTCCAGCCCTCCAGCCCTGCAAGCCCTGCAAGCCCTTCAAGGTCCAGTTTCAAGCCCAGCCGTGGTAGCCTTGCCGCGCCACGCGTTTTCGCACGAGCGCCTGTCCCCCCGGACGCTCCGGTTCGAACCGCGCAAGGGAGGTATCTGGTTCGTGACAATCAGCCAAGGCGTCAACGCCATCCGCAAGCTCTCATTCGCCACCGCCGGCACGTTCGTCGTGCTGGCCGGTCTGGCCAGTCCTGATTCGGCCGCGGCGCAGCAGTGCATCGTCACTGCGACGTTCAGCACCACCGGTCCGCAGGTCTTTGTCGTGCCCATCGGCGTCACCACCATTTCGGTGGACGCCTTCGGCGCCCAGGGCGGCAGTCTGCCGTCGGCGGCGTTTCCCGGCGTCGGTGGCCAGGGTGGCCGCGCCACAATCGCGTCGATGCCGGTGACCCCGGGCGAATCGCTCCAGGTGCAGGTCGGCGGGCAGGGCACCAGCGTTCCGGGTCCCATCAACTCGACGCCGAGTCCCGTGCGGCCGGTGGATACCCCAACGGCGGTAATGGCGGCGCCAGCGTCGCCGGCGGCGGTGGCGGACAAGGCGCCGCGCATCCTGGCCCGGGCGGCGGCGGCGCATCGATGGTCGCGCGCGGTGCGACGCGACTGATTGTCGCCGGCGGCGGCGGCGGCGGACCGCACGGCGGCAGCGGCGGAGCCGGCGGCCAGAACGGTCTGCCTGGTCAGAAGTCATCACCCGACGGCACGTCCACGCCGGGCCAGGGCGGCACCGCGGGCGGCGCCGGTGGCGCGGGCGGCGTCGGCAGCGGCACCGGTGGCCCCGGCGCGGCGGGCGATGGCAACGGACAGGGCGGCGTCGGTGGTATCGGTGGCGATGCCGGCGGTGGTGGCGGCGGCGGTTGGGCCGGCGGCGGTGGCGGCGGCGGCGGGCTCGGCACCGGCAACGGTGGCGGCACGGGCGGCGGCGGCGGCTCGAGCTTCGGCCCGGCCGGCACAGCCTTCTCCACGGGCGTCCGCACCGGCAACGGTCAGGTCATCATCACGCACGCCGACCCGACCTGCATGCCGGCGATCTCGCTGGTGAAGTCCCGCGTCGGCACCGGACCGGTGACGCTCGGCACCACGGTGACCTACAACTTCCTCGTCACCAACACCGGCAACACCACGCTCACCGCGGTGGCCGTTACCGATCCGCTGCCGCGACTCTCGCCGGTCGTCTGCCCGGTCACGACGCTGGCCCCTGCCGCGTCCACCACCTGCACCGCCACCTACGTCGTCGACCAGGCGGACGTGACGGCGGGCGTCATCAACAACACGGCGATGGCCACCGGCCAGCCGCCGCCGGGATATCCCGCGCCGACGGCGTCGGACAACGAAACGGTTGCTGTCGACGCGCCGGCAGCGCCGGGCATCTCGCTGGTGAAGTCGCGGAGCGGCACCGCGCCGGCCACGGTCGGCACGACGCTGACCTACAACTTCCTCGTCACCAACACCGGCAACGTCACGCTCACCGCGGTGACGGTCACCGATCCGTTGGCGGGGCTGTCAGCGGTTTCGTGTCCGAATACGACGCTGACGGCGGGTCAGGCGATGACCTGCACGGCCACCTACGTCGTGACGCAGGCCGACCTCACGGCTGGTTCAATCACCAACACGGCCACCGCGACCGGCCAGCCGGCGGGCGGCGGGACTCCGCCCACCGCGGTGGACAGCGAAACCGTACCGGTGGTCGCGGCCGCGATGCCGGGCATCTCGCTGGCGAAGACGCGCAGCGGCACCGGACCAGCGACGATCGGTTCGACGATCACTTACAACTTCCTGGTGACCAACACCGGCAACGTCACGCTGACCGATGTGACGGTGACCGATCCGTTGCCGCGCCTCTCGGCGGTGTCGTGCCCCGGCACCACACTCACGACGGGGCAGGCGATGACGTGCACGGCCACCTACGTGGTGACGCAAGCCGACGCCGACGCCGGCTCCATCATCAACACGGCCACCGCTACCGCGCAGGGACCGACGGGCTCGACGCCCCCGGTCGCCTCGGATGGCGAAACGGTCGTGGTTCCCGGACCGGTGCCGTCGTTGCCGGTCGTGATGACGCTGCTGCTGGCCGGACTGCTCGCCGCGGTTGCGGTGTGGCGCCTGCGCCAGACGCCGATCGCTGGCTGACGGCCGTGATCACATGCGGGGCGGCGGATCAGGCGATCCGTCGTCCCGCCGTCATCGCCCACCTATAATGGAACCGTGCCTGACGCCGCAGGCCTTCCCGGCAGTTCCATCCTGCAGTATCGCGTCCTCGACCGCCTGGGCGCCGGTGGCATGGGCCAGGTCTATCTTGCCGAAGATACCCGGCTGGGCCGTCGCGTTGCGCTGAAGTTTCTCGCCCGCAATTTCGACGACGCCCCTGACGCCCGTGCCCGCCTGGTGCGCGAAGCGCGTCTGGCCGCCCAGCTCCGCTCGCCGCACATCGCCGTCGCCTACGACCTCGTCGAGCACGACAACGGCATCTTCATCGCCATGGAGTACGTCGAAGGCGAACTGCTGTCGGACCGCATCGCCCGCGGCGCGCTCGGCGTCGCCGAGAGCCTCGACATCGCCCTGCAGGTCGCCGACGCCCTGGACGACGCGCACGCGCACGACATCGTCCATCGCGACATCAAGAGCGCCAACCTGATGATCACGCCGCGGCACCTGGTGAAGGTGCTCGACTTCGGCCTGGCCAAGACGACGCCGACGCACGACGGCTTCCGCACCGAAGCGTCGTTGACGATGGCGGGGATGGTCGTCGGCACGTTGAACTACATGCCGCCGGAGCAGTTGCGCGGCGGGCTGGTGGATCATCGTGCCGACCTGTTCTCGCTCGGCGTCGTGCTGTACGAGATGCTCACCGGCCGCCTGCCGTTTGCCGGCGACTCGATGGCGGATGTCGCCGACCGCATTCTCAATCGCGAACCCGAGGCGATGGGCCGCTACAGCTACAGCATCCCGGCGGAGGTCGAGACGCTGGTGCGGAAGGCACTGGAGAAGGATCCGGCGCTGCGCTATCAATCGGCACGCGAGTTCGCCGCCGACATCACCGAGGCCCGCCGTCGCCTGCGCGAGCAGCCGTTCGACGCCTCCGATATCCGCCACGGCGCGTTCGACTTTTCCGACCCCGCCTCGGGGATGCCGATGCCGGCGGCGCCGCGCCCGCGCACGGTGGCCGTGCTGGCCTTCACCAACATCACGCGTGACGCCGCGGACGAATGGATCGGGCAGGGCATTGCCGAGTCGCTGACGACGGACTTCGCGAAGATCGGCGGGCTGGCGGTGATTCCGCGCGAGCACGTTTACGATCTGCAACGCAATCTCACCGCCACCGGCCGCGCCCCCGACGAACGCCAATCGCTCGAGTTCGGCCGGCGGCTGGGCGCCACCTTCATCGTCACCGGCGCGTATCAGCGTCTGCGCGATCGCGTGCGCATTACCGGACAGGTGCTGGAAGTGCCGACGTCACGACAGGCGGCGACGGTGAAAGTGGACGGCACCATCGACGAGTTGTTCGACCTGCAGGATCGACTGGTGCAGGAGCTGGCGCGCGCGGGCATGGCGCACGAGGTGCGCTCCGACGAGCGCCACGCCATGGAGGACGACACCGACGTGTCGGTGGAGGCGTTCGAGGCCTACTCGCGCGGCATGCTCAACCTGCGCATGGCCAGCCGCGACTCGGTCGACCGCGCCATCGGCCTCTTCGAACGCGCGCTGGAGATCGCGCCGGGATACGTCGACGCAATGGTGGCGCTCGGCAGCGCGCTCGACTTGAAGGGCGCGTTCCTGTCGATGCCGGAGCTCGTGCAGCGGAGCCTGACGCTGTTGCGGCAGGCGGTGCGGCTGCGGCCGGGGATGGCGGAAGCGCACGTGCGACTGGGTGAGTCGCTGGCGGATCTCGGGCAGATCGATGAAGGCATGGCCGAGATGCAGGAAGGTCTGCGGCTGGCGCCGGACAACGCCGAAGCGCACGCGAACCTCGCGCGCAACTACTGGATGGGCAAGGGCGACGTCGATCAGGCGGTGGCCCACTTCCAGCGATCGCTGGCGTTGAATCCGGACGGTGGCTACGTCCACCTGCAGCTCGCGCTGTTGCTGGCGCTGCGCGGCGATCTCGACGAGGCGGAGAAAGAAGCGCGGGCCGCGGTCGTCCTCCAGGAGCAGGCGATGTCGGGCACGCGCGGGCTGATGGTGGTCGGCGCGCGCTCGCGTCTGGGCTACATCTTCTACCTGCGGCACCGCTACGACGAGGCCATCCGCGAGTATCGGCGTGAGCTGGACTTCGTGGCGATGAGCGATCACGCGCTGCGCGAGCGGACGATGATCGAGTTGAGTCAGAAGCTGGCGGCGGCCTATCAACGCAAGGGCGATGCGGAGGCGTCGCAGGCCTACGTCGATCGCGCGACGAAGGCCTTCGATCAGCGCCTTGCCGGCGGCGCCGACGATCCTTACACGCGCTACTACATGGCGGCGCTGCACGCCCTGCGCGGCGATGCCGAGGCGACGCGGCAGCATCTCGAGCGGCCGCTGCGCGAGAACGGGCCGTTCACCCGCTGGCGCATCCCGCGCGACCCGGATTTCGACACCGTCCGCGACGCGCTGGACATCCAGCCGGTGCCGTGATGCCGCGCAAGACGCGTCGGCAGAGCAGGAGAGCCAGCCTGCAATTAGGACAGTTGCTGCGAAGGGTGACCGCCCGGAACCGTCACGAGGAGATCGACATCGGAATGCCGGTAGGGCGCGAGGTCCTGGGCGACTACCGACTTCGACCAGGCCGTTGCCGTCGGCTGAACGTCTTGCCGGGGCGACCGCGCGTCAGTCCAGCGCGGCAATCCCGGTGAGAATCACGGGCTCCTGATCCGGGAACTCCGCCACCAGCGACAGCTTCCCGCCCATTGCCTCCACATAGTTCCGCAACGTCGAGATGAGCAGGTCGCTGCGCTGCTCGAGCCGCGACACGCTGTCCTGGCCGACGCCAAGCACCTCGGCCATCTTCTTCTGCGTCAATTTGTGGGCGCGACGAAGCTCCTGCAGGGAGCGCTCCTCCGCGATAATCGCCGCAGCCCGCGCAGCAATCTTCCGCTTGCGTTCCGCGCTGAGCCCCTTGCGAAGGCGATCGATATTGTTCATGACTTCCGTTCCCCCTTCTTCGAGCGGTCCTTCTCGGCCTCTACTTTCAGAGCGGCCAGGTGGGTGTCGAAGCGCCGATCCGCCTTGTCGATCAGTTGCCGATAGAAGCGCTTCTGGCTGCCTCCGGACTTGTCGCCACCGCACAGAACGATTGCCGTGCGGGTCGGGTCGAAGGCGAACGCGAATCGCCAGACGCCGTCAGCCGCATCGAAGCGTAGCTCCTTCATGTTCGAATGGCGTGATCCCGCCAGTGTATCGACGCGCGGCCGGCCCATCTGAGGCCCGAAGATCTTCAGCGCGGCAACGTGCGCATAGAGCTCGTCCTGCACCTCCGAGTCGAGCGCCTCGAACTCGGGCACGAACTGGCTGTGGAAGGTGATGGTCCAAGCCATAGAGGATTATGCATCGCAATACATATGCAGTCAAGCTCATCTCGCCAGCCAGCCGCGAGCGGGACGCCGACGAGCGTTTCGCCTCTCACGCCGTCATCTCAGGACGCCGCTATTTCCCCGTCAGGTCCAGGATCGCCAGTGCCAGCACCTTCGTCGAGGCGATGAGGTCGTCGACGCGGCAGTATTCATCCGGCTGGTGCGCCTGTTCCAGCTCGCCGGGACCGTACGCCACGCAGTGGGGCACGCCGGCAATGCGCGCGACGTGCTTGTGATCGTACGTGCCGGGACTGGCCACGCGCGTGGCGGTGCGGCCGAGCACCTGCTGCACGCCCGACTCGATCGCCGCAATCACCGGTGAATCGTCCGGCGTGCGCGTCGGGTGCACGACCATCAGATCCTTCACCGCGTAGGACACCTGCGGCATGCGACCGCGCACGCGGTCGATCAGCGCTTCGACCTCCGCGCGCGTCGCGTCGAAGCCTTCTTCGAGCAGGAAGCGCCGATCGAACACGGCGCGGCAGACATCAGCCACGCACGGCGTCTGGATGCCGTCCACCGGCTGCCCGCCGAAGATGCCGTTGACGTTGATCGTTGCCTGACGCGCCCCGTCCGGCACCACCGGCACGGCCGTGCGGCGTGCCGCCAGCGCCGGGATCAGCTCCTCGCGCACTGCCTGCAGCACGTGACTCATGCCGTCGATGGCGCTGACTCCGAGAAACGGCATGCTGCCATGCGCGATGTGGCCGCGAGCCGCGACCTCGAACCAGTAAACGCCGCGATGACCGATGCACACGCGGTCGACGTTCAGCGGCTCGGGAATGATGCAGTAGTCCGTGCGGAGCGACGACAGGCGGCCGTGCTCGGCCAGCCACGCCACGCCAGCGAAGCCGCCGCTTTCCTCGTCCACCGTGCCGCTCACTTCAATGGTCCCCGGCACCTCGACGCCGGCGCGGCGGATGGCCTCCGCCGCAAACGCCGCCGCGGCAATGCCGGCTTTCATGTCGCACGATCCGCGCCCGTAGATGCGTCCGTCACGCACCGTGCCGCCAAACGGATCCAGCGTCCAGCCCTCACCGGCCGGCACCACATCGAAGTGGCCGTTCAGGTGCACGGTCGGCCGCGGTCTCGTCCCATGCTTCGTCCCGACGACGTTGAGGCGTGGATGGCGGGCGGTGTGCTCGGGCCGGCCTTCGGCGGCGAAGTACTCGATCTCGAAGCCGAGGCGCCGCAGCGTGTCGCCGATGAAGCGCGCGCAATCTTCGTAGTGCTCACCAGGCGGATTGACCGTCGGGATGCGAATCATCTCGCTGGTGAACGCGACGATCTCGTCGGCGGCACGGTCGACTTCTCTCAGCACACGATCGATGGGCGCAGCGTGTCCGGTCACGCACGCATCCTCGTCCGGACCGACCGTGCCGGTCAACTGCCCGCCGTCCGCGCTATGATGCGCACGGCTGACCGCACCTCGCGGCCGCCGCCCGGGAGTGCTCATCATGCGTGTGCCTGTCGTCGCGCTCGTCTTCGTCGTTGCTACCGTGGCACCTGCGCTGCGCGGACAGACGCCGGCCAACCAGACGATCACCGCGGTGCCCGGCATCAAGGTGGGGCATCACACACTCACGGAACGTCCCACCGGCTGCACGGTGATCCTCGTCGACGGCGAAGGCGCGGTGGGCGGCGTATCGCAGCGCGGCGGCGCCCCCGGCACGCGTGAAACGGATCTGCTCGATCCCGGCAACATGGTGGACAAGGTGAACGCCGTCGTCCTTGCCGGCGGCAGCGCGTTCGGCCTCGAAGCCGCCACCGGCACCGTGCGCTGGCTCGAGGAGCACAACATCGGCTGGGATGTCCGCATCGCGAAGGTGCCGATCGTGCCGGCGGCGATCCTGTTCGACTTGCCGGTCGGCGGCAATCCGAGGATTCGCCCGACGGCGGATTGCGGCTATCGCGCCGCCGAAGGCGCGAGCAGCGCGCCCGTGCGCGAAGGCACCATCGGCGCCGGCGCCGGCGCCACGGTGGGGAAAAGCGGCGGCCCCGGACGGAGCCCGACAAAGGCCGGCCTGGGCAGCTACAGCATCACGCTGCCAAACGGCCTCAGCGTCGGCGCCATCGTCGCGGTCAACGCCGTCGGCGACATCATCGATCCCGACACCGGAGACGTGGTGGCCGGCATTCGCAACGCCGACAACACGTTTGCCGATGCCCGCAAGCTGCTGCGCAGCGGCCAGACGGGTCCACGGCCGCGACCCGCCGAGAACACCACGATCGGTCTCGTCGCCACCAACGCGCGACTGACGAAGGCGCAGGTCAACCGCATGGCGCTGATGGCCGACGATGGGTTTGCGCGGGCGATTTTTCCGTCGCACACGATGGGGGATGGAGACACGGTGTTTGCGCTCGCCACCGGCCAATACACGGGTGAGGTGGACATCACGCAGATCGGTGCGCTGGCCGCCGACGTGATGGCGCGCGCCATCGTCCGCGGCGCCACCGAGGCGACGGGCATTCCCAATCTTCCCGCGGCGCGGGATCTGAAGAAGCCGGTTCGGTGAACGTCTACCTCGTTCTTCTACTGGTCTACGCCGTCGCGTTGACGGCGCTGGGCTTGTGGATCGGCCGGTTCGTCAAGGGCAGCAGCGACTTCTTCGTCGCCGGGCGATCCCTGTCGGTGCCGCTGTTGTTCTCGACCGTGCTGGCGTCCAACATCGGTGCCGGTTCCACGGTCGGCGCGTCGGGGCTGGCGTATCAGGAAGGTATCAGCGCGTGGTGGTGGAACGGATCGGCGGCGATCGGATCGATTGCGCTGGCGCTGTGGGTGGGGCCGCGCATCTGGACACTGGCGCGCGATCACGGGTTCTACACCGTCGGCGACTTCCTGGAGTTCCGCTACGGGCGCCCCGTTCGCGGCGTGGTGGCAGCGCTCATCTGGGTGGGCACGCTGGCCATTCTTGCTGGTCAGTTGATCGCGGGCGCGGCCGTCCTCGAGGTTGTCGCCGGCATTCCCCGCGTGTGGGGCACCACCATCGGCGCGGTCGCCATGCTGGTCTACTTCGTGGCGGGCGGTTTGCTCAGCTCGGCGTGGGTCAACGCCGTGCAACTCGTGGTGCTGCTCGTGGGGCTCATCGCCGCGGTGCCGCTCGTGTTGCAGCAGGCGGGTGGGATCGCCGGCATCACGGCCGCGGGTCCACCGCACTACTGGAACGTCGGCTACACCTCGGGACCCGGTTCGGGCATCACGCTGCTGGCGATGCTCGGTCCGGCGTTCATCATCTCGCCGGGACTGCTGCAGAAGGTGTACGGCGCGGCAAGTCCACGCGCGGTGCGGCTTGGCGTGGGCGTACAGGCGATCGTGCTGGCGCTGTTCGCCTTCGTGCCCGTCGTCCTCGGCATGTCGGCGCGTGTCATCGTCCCCGACGTAGCCAGTCCCAATCTGGTGCTGCCGACCGTGCTGGTAGAAGCATTGCCGGTGTGGCTTGGCGCGCTGGCGCTCGCCGCCGTGTTCTCGGCCGAGGTCAGCACCTGCGACGCCATTCTGTTCATGCTGTCGACGTCACTGTCGCAGGATCTCTACAAAGGCTTCATCAATCCTCAGGCCGACGACCGCACGATCCTGCGCGTGGCGCGTCTCGCCGCCGTGGCCGGCGGTGCCTTCGGCGTGCTGCTGGCGGTGATGCTGCCGACGGTGATTGGCGCGCTGAGCATCTTCTACACACTGCTCGGCGTCAGCCTGTTCGTGCCCGTCCTGGCGGGACTCTACACGCAGCGTATCGGCACGCCCGAGGCACTGGCGGCCATCGTCGCCGGCGTGTCGTTCGTGCTGGCGGTGCAGTTGTCCGGTCAGGCCGGCCGCGCTGTGTGGACCAACCCGAACGTCGGCGGGTTGACCGTCGCCGCGCTTGGCTGCCTGCTGGTGCTGGCGCTGCGCCGGCGATAGCGGATCACATCGATAGAGGAGATTTCACGGATGGCATCGGACATGTTCAGTCTGGACGGCAAGGTGGTGACGGTGGTGGGCGCGGGCGCGGGCATCGGTGAAGCCGTGGCGCTGGCGGCGGCCGCGCAGGGCGCGCACGTGGTGTGCCTGGATCTCAATGCGGGGCACGCCGAAGCGACAGCCGCGCGCATCGTCAAGGACGGCGGGCGAAGCGAGGCCGGCACGATCGATCTCGGCGACGAGACGCAGATCGACGGCAGCTTCCAGCGCATCGCCGACGCGCACGGCCGCTTCGACGGCCTGGTCTGCACGCCGGCGATCAACGTGCGCAAGCCGATCCTGAAATATTCGCTGGCCGAGTTCGACAAGGTGGTGAGTCTCAACCTGCGCGGCAACTTCGCGGCACTGATGGCGGCGGGCCGCCTGATGACGCCGCAGAAGAGCGGCAGCATCGTGCTCTTCTCGTCGATTCGATCGATCGTCACCGAGCCGGGGCAGGCGGTGTATTCGATGACCAAGGCCGGCATCCTGCAACTGGCGAAGTCGGCGGCGACGGAATGGGCGCCGATGGGCGTGCGCGTCAACGCCATCGGACCTGGCGTGACCGAAACGCCGCTCACCGCGCCGATCAAGGCGAACGCCGATTGGTACAACGCCTACGCGGCGAAGAATCCGATGAACCGCTGGGCCCAGCCGAGCGAGATGGCGGGCGCCACCGTGTTCCTGCTGTCCGACGCCGCCAGCTACGTCACCGGCACGATCATCTACGTGGACGGCGGCTGGTTGGCGGCCGATGGCCGCTTCACGCCGCCCGGTATGTGAGCCGCATGGGCCAGCCGCGCCATCGCATCGCCGTCATCCCCGGTGACGGCATCGGTCAGGAAGTGACGCCGGTCGCGCTCGCCGTCGTCGACGCGGTGGCGCGTCGCGCCGGCATCACCATCGAACCGGTGACGCACCCGTGGGGCTGCGATTACTACCGCGACACCGGCCGCATGATGGCCGCCGATGCGCTCGATCGCCTGCGCGACAGCGACGCGATCTTTCTCGGTGCCATCGGTCATCCGTCGGTGCCGGATCACGTGTCGGTGTGGGAACTGATCCTGCCGATCCGGCAGCGCTTCGAGCAATACGTCAACCTGCGGCCGATGCGTCTCATGCCCGGCGTCAGCGGACCACTCGCGAACGTGCCCGCCGCCGACATCGACATGATCTGCCTGCGCGAGAACAGCGAAGGCGAATATGCCGGCGTTGGTGGGCGTGTGCATCGCGGCACGCCGGATGAAACCGCCGTGCAGACTGGTGTCTTCACGCGCCGCGGCATCGAGCGCATCGTCCGCTACGCCTGCGAGGTGGCGCGGTCGCGACCGCGGCGTCTGCTGGCGAGTGCCACCAAGTCGAACGCGCTGCAGCACTCGATGGTGCTGTGGGACGACGTGGTGGACGAGGTGGCGGCGGAGTATCCCGACGTGACCGTTCGCAAGTATCACGTCGACGCGCTGGCGGCACGCATGGTGACGCACCCGCGAACCATTGATGTGATCGTCGCGTCGAATCTGTTCGGCGACATCCTCACGGACCTCGGCGCCGCGGTGTCGGGCAGCCTCGGCGTGGCGCCCGGCGCCAATCTGAATCCCGAACGCCGGCATCCATCGATGTTCGAACCGATCCACGGGTCGGCGCCGGACATTGCCGGGCGCGGCATCGCCAATCCGATCGGCGCCATCTGGGCCGGCGCGCTGATGCTGGATCATCTCGGCCATCGCGATCTGCACGATCGCGTGGTGACGGCCATCGAACGGGTACTCGCCGACGGTCGCGTGCGCACGCCGGATCTCGGCGGACAGGCGACGACGGCAGATGTGGGACGAGCGGTGGTCGACGCGCTGTCATAGCGGCGTCACTGCCAGCAGAGAAGATGCAACGGCACACACGAATCGCAGAATCCTGAAGGAGGTCGGCCGATGACGCGCTGGTTCTCACGAACATGGATGGTGATATTGGTCCTGCTGCTCGTACCCGCGTGGGCGCACGCCCAGGCGTCGGGGCAGATCAACGGCAGCGTCACCGACGCGTCCGGGGCGGTGCTGCCCGGCGTCACCATCGAAGCCGTCAACAGCGCCACCGGCGCCATGCGCACCGCGGTGAGCGGCGCCGACGGCGCCTACACGCTGCCGCTGCTGCAGCCGGGTATGTACGTCGTGCGCGCCTCGCTCTCGGGCTTCCGCACCGCGCAGCAGGACGCCGTGCGCGTCACGGTCACTGAAACGACGCGCGTGTCGTTCGAGCTGGAAGTCGGCCAGGTGAACGAGACCGTTACCGTGACCGCGCAGGCGACGCTGGTGGAAACCACCAACGCCACGCACGGCATCGTCATCGACGAGCAGAAGGTGGTGGATCTGCCGCTCAACGGCCGCAACTTCACGCAGCTCGGCACGCTGATCCCGGGTGTCGTCGCGCCGCCGGCGGGCCTGGGCGGACAGGGCGGTGACGCCACGCCCGGTGGCTTCGGCAATGCCACCGGCGGGTTCAACGTCAACGGCATGCGCAACCAGTCGAACAACTTCCTGCTCGACGGCGCCACCAACAACGACACGTTCAACACCGGCTTCGTGCTGCGTCCGCCACCGGATGCGATTCAGGAGTTCAAGATTCTGACCCACGCCTTTGGTGCGGAGTACGGCCGCAACGCCGGTTCGGTGGTGAATGTCGTCACCAAGTCGGGCAGCAACACGTTCACGGGTGCGCTCTGGGAGTTCAATCGTGACGATGCCTTGCAGGCGCGAAACTACTTCGCGCCGCAGGACCAGGCCAAGCCGGTGTTGAAGCAGAACCAGTTCGGCGGCGCCGTCGGCGGCCCGCTGGTGCGCAACCGGCTCTTCGGCTTCGGCTACTACGAGGGCTATCGCAACGACAGCGGTACGACGACGAACGTCGTGGTGCCGAGCGCGGCGCAGCGCCGCGGCGACTTCTCGGCCTCGACAACGCCCATTCGTGATCCGCTCACCGGCCAGCCGTTCCCGGGCAATGTGATTCCGGCCGAGCGCATCTCGCCCGTGGCGGCGCGCCTGCTCGAGGAGTTCGTGCCGCTGCCGAACTCACCCGGTAACCGTTACATCGTCTCGCCGACGATCAACGACGACCGCGATCAGTTCGGCGGCCGTGTCGACCTTCAGCTTTCTGGGACACAGTCGCTGCTGCTGCGCTACATGCGCAGCGACACCAAACGCCTGACGCCGCGCGTGATTGCCGCCACCGATCAGATCGCCACCGCCACGCTGCAGGACGTCATGGCGTCGCACAACTACATCATCAGTTCCAACGTCATCAACCAGGCGCGCTTCTCGATCAACCGCATCAGCGCCAAGCCGGCGGTGACGAGCGGTCTCAGTCCGACCAGCTACGGCATCAACCTCGCCAACACCAACCCGGCGGCGCCAGGCTTGCCGTCGTTTGCCGTCACCGGCTTCTTCGGCGGCGGCGCGGCGGCGCTGGGCGATGGCCAGCAGCCGTTCGTCAACCGCGTCAATCACGTGTGGCAGATCGCCAACGACCTCACCTGGATTGCCGGCCGTCACTCGCTGAAGTTCGGGTTCGACATGCGCCGCGAGGCCATGCAGATCGCGCAGATCAACCGCCCGAACGGCGACCTCACCTTCAGCGGCGGCATCACGGGCAACGCCGCGGCCGACTTCCTCATCGGCCTGCCGGCGCAGGTGCGCGCGACGACGCAGCAGGCGGTGCAGGACGGTTACGGATATCTGTTCGCCGGCTACGTGCAGGACGAGTTCCGCGTCACGCCGCGGCTGACCGTCAACCTTGGGCTGCGCTACGAGCTGCCGACGCCGTTTGTCGACAACAACGACGCCATCACCGGTTTCCATACCGGCCAGCAGTCCACGGTCTATCCCAACGCGCCGACGGGTCTCGTCTATGCCGGCGATGAAGGCGTGCCGCGCGGCATCGTCCCGACCGACAAGAACAACTTCGCGCCGCGCTTCTCGGCGGCGTGGGATCCGTTCGGTGATGGCCGCACCAGCGTGCGTGGCGCGTTTGGTGTGTTCTACGACGCACTCGCCGGGCAGGGCGACTTCTTCCAGAGCGGCGTGCTGTCGCCGCCGTTCACACCGCTCATCGAGCTGAACACGCCGACGCCGATCTCGATCGCCGATCCGCTGGCGGCGGTGGCGGGGCCGCCGAATCCGTTCCCGCCGGCGCTCACCATCATCGGCTGGGGCGACGACTTCAAGTCGCCGATGGCGTATCACTTCAACATCGGCGTGCAGCGGCAGGTCGCCGATCGCATCGGCACCGAGATCGCCTACGTCGGCTCACGCGGCTACAACCTGCCGATCTTCATGGAGATCAACCCCGGCGTCTACACGCCTGGTCAGACTACGCGCGGCGCGCGCCTGATGCCGGCGTTTGCGCTGGTGCGGCCGACGTTCCCGGTGGCGAAGTCGTGGTTCGATTCGCTGCAGACGAGCGTGCGGCTGCTGCCGACCAACGGCTTCAACTTCCTGGCGTCGTACACGCTCGGCAAGGCGACGGATCACGTGTCGGGTCTCAATATCGGTGGTGAAGGCCGCCCGGTGCTGCCGGTCGTGCAGGGCGACGAGGCCAGCATCGAACGCGCGCTCGAATACGAAAAGGGCCCGGCGCTCTTCGACGCCCGGCATCGCTTCGTCCTCAGCTTCGGCTACGAGCTGCCGCGGTTCGAAGACGAACCGGCGGTGGTCCGCGCTGTCGCGGGTGGCTGGCAGTTGAACGGTATCTACCAGGCGCAGACGGGCTTCCCGCTCACGGTGACACAGGGCACGGTGCTCGACATCCGCTACATGACGTCGCGTCCGGACGTGACGTGCGACCCGAACGACGGCCCGAAGACGACGACGCAGTATTTCGATACGAGCTGCTTCCGCACGCTGTCGCTGGCGGAGACCGGCGAGCGTCCGGGCAACGCCGGCCGCAACACCGTCCGCGGACCGGGCTTCAACCGCACGGACCTGTCGATCTTCAAGAACTTCGACTTCGCCGCGCGCCACCGCCTGCAGGTGCGCATCGAGGCATTCAACGTCTGGAACCAGACGCGCTTCGGCCAGCCGGTCGGCACCATCGGCGCCACCAACTTCGGCCAGATCCAGACGGCCGAGGATGGACGCATCATCCAGTTGGCGGTGAAGTACAGTTTCTGATCAAGGAAACCACGAAGACACGAAGGGGTCTTGGTTGATCACGAAGGGCGCGAAGAACTCAAAGGCGGTCGCAAAGTACTCAAAGGGCATGCTGGCTTCAAAGCCTGTTGGTTTTCGTGCCCTTCGCGCCCTTCGTGGTCAAGGTGCTTCCTTCGTGCCTTCGTGGTGTCTTTTCGGGCAAGGTGACAGGTGCAGCGCAGACGATTCATCTCGCAGGGACTGACGGGCGTTGCGGCGGCGGCGGTGCCGTGGCGCGCGTTGGGGCAGGCGCCGGCGATTGTGACGTCGGAGAAGGCGCGGCCGCGGATTGATTACGGCGTGTCCGCCGGTGATCCCGTCGGCGATCGCGCCGTCGTCTGGGCGCACGTCGATCGTCCTGCACGCATGGTGGTGGAGTACGCCACGACGGAGTCGTTCACCAACGCGCGGCGCGTGCGTGGTCCGATGGCGACCGCGGAGACGGGACTGACGGCGCAGGCGCAGGTCGGCGACATCGCCGCCGGGCAGGATGTCTTCTATCGCGTCCACTTCGAAGACCCCGACGATGCCCGCATCGTCAGTGCGCCCGAGGTGGGACGCTTCCGCACGGCGCGGGCCGCTGGCCGTCCCGTGCGTGTGATCTGGTCGGCTGATACGTGTGGTCAGGGCTGGGGCATCGACACCGCGCGCGGCGGCATGCGCCTCTTCGAGACGATGCGCGGCGTCGAGCCTGATCTGTTCCTCAACGTCGGCGACACGATCTACGCGGATCAACCGTTCGCCGAGAGCGTGACGCTCGACGATGGCACGGTGTGGCGCAACGTCGTCACGCCCGAGACGATGAAGCCGGCGGAGACGCTGGCGGAGTTCCGCGCCAATCATCTCTACAACCGGCTCGACGAGCACTATCGCCGCTTTGCCGCCGAGGTCGGTCTCGTCGCGATGTGGGACGACCACGAGGTCCGCGACAACTGGTACCACGCGCAGGTGCTGAGCGATCGCGCGCCGTACGCCGAGAAGCGCGTGTCGGTACTCGCCGCCCGCGCGCGCCAGGCGTTTCTCGAGCACTATCCGATGGCCACCGGTCCGGAATCGCGCATCTACCGGCCGATTCCCTTCGGTCCGCTGGTCGATGTATTCGCGCTCGACATGCGCAGCCATCGCGGCGCCAACAACCCGAACAACCAGACCGCGATGAGCGCGGAGACGGCGCTCCTCGGCAACGCGCAGGTGCAGTGGCTGGCGGATGCGCTGACGAAGTCCACCGCCACATGGAAGATCGTCGCCGCCGACATGCCGCTCGGCTTGACGGTCGCGCATCAGCCTGGCTTTCACGAGGCAGTGGCCAACGGCGACGA
>JADZCY010000124.1 GCA_020851325.1 Acidobacteriota bacterium
AAGCTGGCGGCGATATCGCGCACGTCGTCCGCCGGCAGCTGCTCGACGCCGAGTTCCGCCTGCTTCGCGCGGACATGGCGGAGCACGGCGGTCTTCAAGCCCGAGAAGCTGAAGTCGAATCGCCCGTCGCGCTCGGGCGCGTTGCGATCGGGATTGGTCAGGCGCGTGCCGGGCCACGAGATCGCGCGGGCGTTGCCTTCGGCAGCCAGCTTGTCGATCAACGGCCCGCCCGGATACCCGAGTCCCAGCAGTCGTGCCACCTTGTCGTACGCCTCGCCCGCCGCATCGTCTCGCGTGCGGCCGATGAGTTGATACTCGCCTTCGCGCGCAACGAGGTACAAGCTCGTGTGCCCGCCGGAGACGACGAGCACGATGGACGGCAGCGCGATGCGGCCGTGGTCCAGCCAGATGGATTCGATGTGGCCGGCGAGATGATGCACGGCCACGAGCGGCTTGCCGAGCGACCATGCCGCGGACTTGGCGAACGACACGCCGACAAGGAGCGACCCGACTAGGCCTGGGCCTTGCGTCACTGCCACGCCATCGATGCCGCTCCAGTCGAGCTGCGCTTCGGCAAGGGCGCGCTCCACCACACCGCAGATGTCGCGCACGTGCTGTCGCGAGGCCAGCTCCGGCACGACGCCGCCCCACTCGCGATGGATCTCCACCTGCGACGCGACGATGCTGGACCTGACGCGCCACGGATGCGCCTCGTCCTCCACGCGCGCGACGACAGCGGCGGCCGTGTCGTCGCAGGAGGATTCGATGGCGAGGAGGTGGAAGGGCATGGGCGGGAAAGGTGCTGAAGGGTGCGGGACAGGTGCTGACAGGTGCTGACAGGTGCTGAAAGGTGCTGAAGGGTGCTGACAGGTGCGAACGGGTGCTGAAAGGTGCTGCTGTCTACGACGTCCCGCGGAGAGCGACGTCGAAGGGGGCCGTGTAGACGCCGCGTTCCGTGATGATGCCGGTGATGAACTTCGCGGGTGTGACGTCGAAGGACGGGTTGCGGATCTTTGCCGTCGATGGCGCCACCTGCGTGTTGCCGACGTGCGTCACTTCGCGTGAGGGGCGCTCTTCGATGGGAATGGCCCGGCCGTCGGGTGTGGACAGATCGATGGTGGACCACGGCGCCGCCACGTAGAACGGAATACCGTGTTCGCGCGCGAGGACGGCGACGGTGTAGGTGCCGATCTTGTTGGCGGTGTCGCCGTTGGCGGCAATGCGATCGGCGCCCACCACCACCAGATCGATCTCGCCGGCGCGCATCATCGCGCCGGCCATGTTGTCGGTGATCACGGTCGTGTCGATGCCGTCCTTCAGCAACTCCCACGCGGTGAGGCGCGCGCCCTGGAGGAACGGCCGCGTCTCGTCGGCCATCACCGTCACCGTGCGTCCGGCCTCGACGGCGCCGCGAATCACCCCGAGCGCCGTGCCGTAGCCCGCCGTCGCCAGTGCACCGGCGTTGCAGTGCGTCAGGATACGCGCGGTGTCGGGCACGACCGCCGCGCCGAAGCGGCCAATCGCGCGGCAGCTCTCGACGTCATCGTCATGGATGCGATCGGCGGTGACGCGCAGCCGCGTGCGCAGTTGGTCGACCGACTTGCCCGCCTGCGCACCCTCGGCAAACGCCTGCTTCATGCGCTCGATCGCCCAGAACAGGTTGACGGCCGTCGGCCGCGTCGCCGCCAGCAGATCGCAGTTGCGCTGGAACTCGGTGGTGAACTGCTTAGTGCCGGTGGCCTTGCTGCGGGCCGCGCCCAGCGCCAGGCCCATCGCCGCGCACACGCCAATGGCCGGCGCACCGCGAATCACCATCGTCTTGATGGCCTTGGCGACGTCGTTGACGGTGTGGCAGGTGACGTAGGTTTCGGTGACCGGCAGCTTGCGCTGGTCCACCATGACGATGGCATCGCCGTCCCAGGCGATTGTCGGAAGCATCTTCCGATTCTACCGGCAACGCGACGCTCAGCGTCGATCGAGCAGCGAGGGTCCGAATGCGTGCGGCAGCAATTCGCGGATCGTGTGCTGCGCGAACACCTGCGTCAGGTTGGCGAGCGTGATCTCCAGATCCGGCGCGAACTCCGACAGCACCTGGCGGCACGCGCCGCAGGGTGCGGTTGGGGCTGACGTGTCGGCAACGACGACGATGCGGACGAAGTGACGGTGCCCGTCGGCGATGGCCTTGAACATGGCGACGCGCTCGGCGCAGATCGTCAGGCCGTAGCTGGCGTTCTCGATGTTGCAGCCGGTGATGATGACGCCGTCGGCGGTTTCGAGCGCGGCCCCGACCTTGAACGTGGAATACGGCGCAAAGGCGCGTTCGCGCGCCTCGCGCGCCGCCGCCACGAGCGCGTCAGAGGCGCTCAATGGTGCCCTCCAGCAGGGCGATGAACTGCCCGCGCACGCGCCGTGCGGTTTCCATCACTTCGTCGTGGTGCAGCGGTTCCGGCAGCACGCCGGCGGCCATGTTGGTGATGCACGAAATGCCGAGCACTTCCATCCCCATGTGCCGGGCGACGATGGCTTCGGGCGCGGTGGACATGCCGACCGCGTCAGCGCCCCAGGTGCGGAAGGCGCGAATCTCGGCCGGCGTTTCGTAGCTGGGACCGTGCACCGCAATGTAGACACCGTGCTCGATCGAGATGCCGGCGCCGTCGGCGGCTTCCGCCGCTGACGCACGCAGGCGCTTCGAGTACACCTCGCTCATGTCCGGGAAGCGCGCGCCAAAGCGCTCGTCGTTGGGACCGACGAGTGGATTGCTGCCCAGCAGGTTGATGTGATCGTCGATCAGCATCAACGCGCCCTGCGAGAACCGCGTGTTGATGCCGCCGGCGGCGTTGGTGAGGATGACGCGCGGCACGCCGAGCCGGCCGATCACGCGCATCGGCAGCGTTACCGTCGTGAGCGGGTGTCCCTCGTAGAAGTGCACGCGCCCCGAAAGCGCCAGCACACGGCGGCCGCGGCACAGGCCGCCGACCAGTCGTCCTTCGTGGCCGATCACTGCCGAGGCCGGCCAGTGTGGAATATCCCGATAGGCGATCTGGAACGGTTCGTCCAGCGCCTCGGTGAACGCGCCAAGTCCCGAGCCCAGCACCACGGCGACCTCCGCGCCGCCGAAGCCGCGACCGCGCAGGAACTCGGCCGCTTCAACGGCGCGATCGAACACGCTCTCGTGTGTCTCTGTCACAGCAGGAATCCGACGATGATGGCGGTGATGAAGTTGGCGAGCGTGCCGGCGAGCATCGCCCGCAGGCCGAGCCGCGCCAGATCGTGCCGGCGCTCGGGCACCAGCGCGCCGATGCCGCCGATCTGGATGCCGATGGACGAGAAGTTGGCGAAGCCGCACAAGGCGAAGGTGGCAATCGTGAAAGAGCGCGGATCGAGCGTGTCCTTCAGCGTGCCCAGTTCGGCAAAGGCGATGAACTCGTTCAGCACCATGCGCGTGCCGAGAAGATTGCCGACCGCGGCCGCATCGCGCCACGGCACGCCCAGGCTCCACGCCACAGGGGCAAACACCCAGCCGAAGATCTGCTGCAGGCTCAGGCCGGCCACCGACAGGATGGCGTTCACCAGCGCGATCAGCGCGACGAAGCTGATCAACATCGCGCCGACGTTGAGCGCCAGGTGCAGCCCTTCGCCGGTGCCGCGCCCGGCGGCGTCGATGATGTTGACGTCGGTCTTCTCCACCTCGAGCCGCACCGTGCCCAGCGTTTCCGGCACCTCGGTTTCCGGCACGAACATCTTCGCCATCATCAGCGTGCCCGGCGCCGTCATGATCACCGCCGTCAGCAGGTGCTTGGGTTCGATGCCAAAGGCGATGTAGGCGGCCATGATGCCGCCGGAGATGTGCGCCATCCCCGAGGTCATCACCGTCATCAGCTCCGACTGCGTCATGCGGCCGAGATACGGCCGAATGGTCAGCGGTGCTTCCGTCTGGCCCATGAAGATGCTGGCCGCCACGTTCAGCGACTCCGCGCCGCTCGCGCGCATCACGCGGTTCATCACCACCGCGAAGAGGCGGACGATGATCTGCATGACCCCGAGGTAATAGAGGATCGCGAACAGCGCCGCGATGAAGATAATCGTCGGCAGGATCTGGAACGCGAAGACGACGCCGTATTGCGCGCCGGATTCGCCGAGCGCGCCGGTCATCACCCGCGTCCACACCGCGCGATCGCCGAGCGGACCGAACACGAACGCCGCGCCGACCGTGGAGTACTCCAGCAACTGCCGGATGCGATCGCCCAGGATCTGGAACGTCGCCTGGCCGATATCGGTGCGAAGGACGATCAGGGCAAACAGCAGCTGCAGCCCCAGGCCCCACGCCACGATGCGGCCGCTGATCGCCCGTCGATCGGTGGAGAGCAACCAGGCCAGGGCCAGGATGCCCACCAGGCCCACCAGCGATTGCGCGCGGAACATCCAGTCAGTCATGCCGTCGCTTCTCCACCTGACGCCGCGTTCACGCCCGCCACTCGCCGGCGGCCGAGACGCGGCCCAGCACCACCGATGTCGCGGCCGGCGCCTCGTCATCGATGACGAGGCTCGACCGCACCATGGTTTCGGCCTCCGCCAGCCGCGCGGCGTCGCTGGCGTGCAGTTCGAAGATCGGATCGCCGGCGTCGATACGGTCACCAACGACGCGGAGCAGGCGCACACCGGCGGCCGGATCCACGGCGTCACCCTTGCGGGCACGGCCGGCGCCGAGCACCACCGACGTGCGACCGACGATCTCGGCGTCCATCTGTGTGATCACACCGGCGCGCGGGCTCGACACCGTGGCGCGTTCGCGCGCCATCGGCAGGCGGTCCGGCTCGGCCACGACACCAGCATCGCCGCCCTGGAACGCAATCATCGCCGCGAGTCGAGCCGCGGCTGCACCTGACGCCACTGCCTCGCGGACGCGCGCGGCCGCGGCATCCTCGGCGGGCGCGACACCGCCCAGGCACAACATGCGAGCGGCGAGATACGTGATCAGCGCCTCGAGATCGGCTGGTCCCCGACCGTGCACCAGGTCGATGCACTCGCGAATCTCCAGCGCGTTGCCGATGGCACGCCCCAGCGGCGCATCCATCCGCGTGATGCACGCCTCGGTGCGGATGCCCGCGCCCTCGCCGATCTCCACCAGCGCCTGCGCCAGCGCCCGGGCCTCGTCGTACGTCTTCATGAAGGCGCCGCGGCCACACTTGACGTCGAGGACGAGCGCGTCACTGCCTTCGGCGATCTTCTTGCTCATCACCGAGGCGGCAATCAGTGGCACGCTCTCGATGGTGGCGGTGACGTCGCGGAGCGCGTAGAGCGCCTTGTCGGCCGGCGCGATGTCGGCGGTCTGGCCGATGATGGCGCAGCCGTGCGCGGCCAGGGCGGCGCGGAAAGCGTCGAGGTCCAGCGCGGTGCGAAAGCCGGGGATGGCTTCGAGCTTGTCGAGGGTGCCGCCGGTGTGGCCTAGACCGCGCCCCGACATCTTCGGCACCGTGACGCCGCAGGCGGCGACGATCGGCGCCAGCACGATGGAGACCTTGTCGCCGACGCCGCCGGTGCTGTGTTTGCCGACGCGCGGGCCGGGCAGCCCGGACAGGTCGACGCGGCGGCCTGAGTCCACCATCGCCTGCGTCAACGCCGTCGTCTCGGCGGCGTCCATGCCGCGCCAGACGATGGCCATGAGGAGCGCGGCGATCTGATAGTCCGGCCAGGCGCCGCTGGTGACGCCCTGCACGAAGTCCGCGATGGCCGGCGTCGACAGCCGCTCGCCATCGCGTTTCGCACGGATGATGTCAACGGCGCGCATGGACGGCCGGAAGTATACCGTAGTGATCCGAACGCCCGGCCGCATCACCGCGACGCAGGGGGTAGAATCATCCGGTTCATGGCCACTGCGCAGACACCCCTTCCGATGACCGCGGACGCGGCCAACCGGCTGGTGGAATTTGCGCGCGCGTGCAAGGCGGCGACGCGCGTGGTGTCGATGTATCCGGCCAGCCACCCGAACATCCAGACCGCGCTGACGCGCATGGTCGCAGCCGGCACCGCCGCCACCGACGGCGGCGCCTTCGTGCTGACGGTGCTGCCCACGACCATCCTGGTCGAGGGGCGTGCACTACCCAGGCCGGACAGCTCGGTCGAGGAACTGGCGGCGCTGCTGCACCAGCACCACATCGGCGAACTGCGGCTGCTGGCGCCGCTCACGCCTGGCGGCTGGCACCTGTTCCTGTCGCTTCTCGGCATGCAGCCCGAGGAACTACGGGCCGGTGGCGGCATCACCGACGCGTGGCAAAGCGCCGGCGGCGGGCCGATCGAGATTCGCGAGATCGACTACGCCGAAGTGCTGCGCGAACGCGAGGCGCCGGCCGACATCGACGCCACGTGGGTCACGCTCATTGCCAGTTGCCTGGCCGGCGACGAACGCGGGGAACTCGACGAACGCACGCTCACCGCGCTGCTCGACATCGCCCGCGACCCCGATCGCCTGCTGGAGTTCGTCAATCGCTTGCTCGAACGCGGCCGCGCCGCCGGCCACTCCGCCGAGTCGCGCCAGCAGGCCGTGCTGCGGCTGCTGCGCAGCGTCGCCACCTTTGCCGCCGAACACGCACCCGACGAGTTCGACGCCATCATGGACAACATCGTCTCCGGCACGACCGAACTCGATCCGGCGACGATGCTGGCGCTGCTCGGCGCGCCGGCGGTGGGCACCGGGGTGAACCTGGGCGGCGAGTTGCGCGCGCGCTACGGCGAAGAACGGCTCGGCGCGTTCGTCGCCGAGAATGTCACGCGCGATCGCGGTGCCACCAGCCGTCTGGCCGAGGCCTTCCATGCCCTCGCCCCGCTCGAAGACACCCGGCAAGTGGCGTTGTCGCTGGCCGAGGAGCGCGTCGGCATGGGCCCGCTCGGTGACGACCCCGCCTTCAACGACATCTGGTCGCGCACCGTCGAGATGCTGCTCTCGTACTCGGACCGCGACTACGTCGACGACGCTTACGACCAGGAGCTGTCGCAGGCGCGCACCTTCGCGGTCGAGATCGAGCAGATCAACGACGACCCGCCGGACCGCATTGCCGCCTGGCTGGCCACGGTCACCGACTCGGACCTCCGGCAGCTCGATCAGCAGATGCTGGTGGATCTGCTGCGCCTCGAGGATCGGCCGGAGGCGTGGCGCTCGGTATTGGAACTGGCGATCGGGCGCCTCGAGCAGCTGATTCTCGTCGGCGAGTTGCCGCTGGCCGGCGAACTCGTGCGAACCGTCGCCACTGTCGGCCGCGACACCCGGTCGCCGTTTCACGCCGACGCCCGCACCGCGCTCGACGGGCTGACCGGCACCGGCCTGGTGAAGACGTTGATGACCTTCATGCGCCAGGCGACCGACGACGACGTGCCGACGCTGTCCGCCTTCTGTCTGGACATCGGTCCGCGCATTCTCGTCCCGCTGACCGGCGCGCTGGCCACCGAAGAAAGCCGGCTGGCCGTGCGCCGCGTGAAGGACATCATGATCAACTTCGGCGTCGAGGCGCGCGAACCGGCGAAGACGCTGCGGACGTCGAGCAATCCAGCCGTGCGGCGTCTGGCCATCGAAGTGCTGCGGGCGGTGAGCGGCGCCGAGGCGCTCGCCGATCTGCGCGCGCTGCTGGCCGACAGCGACACCAACGTGCAGCGCGAAGCGCTGCGCGCCATCATCCAGATCGGATCGGACGAGGCGTTCCGCACGCTCGAAGATGTACTGAAGGCGGGGGCGCCGCGCGAACGCGAGGCGGTGATGGCCGTGCTCGGCTCGCTCAACGACGAACGGGCGGCGCCGTTGCTGATCCACATCCTGAGCCAGACCTCGCATCGTGGCGCCGGCGAGACCCTCTACACCTCCGCCATCGACGCCCTGGGGCGCAGCGGCCAGAACCCGCGGTCCGTCGAGACGCTCAAGAGCATTCTCTACCGTGGCGAGTGGTGGGCGCCGGGGCGCACGTCGCGCCTGCGGGCCGCCGCCGCGCGGGCGCTGCGCGTCATCGACACGCCCGCCGCCGACGCGGTGCTGCAGGACGCCGCGAAGGGCTCACGCGGGGTCCGCGACGCCGCCGCCCTCGCGCTGACCCTGCCCCGCCGTTCGCGTCCGCCCGGAGGGGCGGCCTGATGGATCCGACCCGACACCTGCGTGCCGCCGACGACCTGGTGCGCCGCCTGGCCGCCGCCATTCGCGGCGCGCAGCTGTATCTGCCCGGCCATCCGCTCGTCACACGAGCGCTGGACGCCCTCACCGAATCGGTCTCGCCGCTGCACGCCGACGAACCGACGATCACCATCGGCGTCGTCGGTGAAGAAATCGTCGTCGGCGACGTGCCGATTCCGAAGAGCCGCGAGGTGTATGGCGAGTTGATTCGCCGGCTGAAGCGCCTTGGCGTGGAACGCATCGCCATCGACCGCGGCGTGACGCCGGAGGAATTGTCGGCGCTCGCGCAGGCCGTCAGCCATCCCGAGCGCAGCGTCGGCCAGAGTGCGCCCGGCGCGGCGCCGCCCGACGCGCTCGATGCGCTCAACCTGCTGCACCACATTCGTGTCGGCCGCATTCACGTCGACGAACGCATCGACACCTCGGCCGCCGACATGGCGGCAATCCGCCGGCTGTATGTGCAGGCATCCTCGGTGGCCGAAGAGGTGTGGGAGGCGGCACGGACCGAAGGCGAACCCGATCCGAAGCAGGCGCGCACGCTCATCGAACAGTTGTCGCACGCGGTGGCGCAGAACCGGACGGCGGTGCTGGCGCTCACCGCGCTGAAGGAGTACGACAACTACACGTTCACGCACATGGTGAACGTCTCGATCCTGACGATGGCGCAGGCGCGCGCGCTCGGCATCGACGGCACGATGCTGCGCGAGTTCGGCATGGCCGGCCTGATGCACGACATCGGCAAGGTGCGGACGCCGACCGAGATCCTCCGCAAGCCGGATCGCCTGACCGAGGACGAAATGGTGGTGATGCGCCGGCACGTCGTCGATGGCGCCGAGATCCTGCGGCGCACGCCGGAGATTCCGTCCATCGCGCCGGTGGTGGCCTTCGAGCATCATCTGCGCAGCGACGGCACGGGCTATCCGATCGGCGTCTCGCGCTCGCGGCTCAACCTGGCGACGATGCTGTGCAGCATCGCCGACGTCTACGACGCCATGCGATCGCAGCGCGCGTATCAGGACTCGTTTCCCACCCAGCGCATTCTCGAAGTGATGAAGCGCGCTGACGGTCACCAGTTCGATCAGCACCTCGTCCGTCGCTTCACGCAGTTGCTCGGCATCTATCCACCCGGGGGCCTCGTGCTGCTCGACGATGGCGCGGTGGCGGTGGTGCTGCAGGTGCACGCGCCGGATCCGCATCGGCCGCGCGTGCGCGTGATCATGGACGGCCACAAGCGGCGGCTCGTCCGTCCCGTCGACATCAACCTCTTCGAACACTCCGACAACCCGACGCACCCGCGCCGCGTCGTCGCGCCGCTGGATCCGGGCGAGTACTCCGTCGATCCGCTCGGTTATCTCTGACACTGAAGGGCCAGACATGACACATCGCCGACTGCTGCCGCTGCTCGTTGCCGCCGCGCTGCTGTCCGCCGCACCGGAGGGCGCGCAGCCGGCCGCGCCAGCGTCCCAGCCGCGGCTGCTGGTGGTGCTGGTCGTCGACCAGATGCGCTACGGCTACATCGAACAGATGCGCGGCCGCTGGACCGCCGGCATGCGGCGTCTGGTGGACGAAGGCGCGGTGCTCGACGAAACGCGGTATCCGTATCTGCAGACGGTGACGTGCGCCGGCCACGCGACCATCGGCACGGGCGCGTTTCCGTCGACGCACGGCATCATCCTCAACGCGTGGTGGCGCGGCACGCGGACCGCGTCGTGCACCGAAGACCGCACGGTGACGAGCGTCCCCTATGAAGAGGGTGGCGAACCGGACGGGCACAGCGCCACGCAGCTGCTGGTGCCGACCATGGGCGATCGCCTGCGCGCGTGGTCGCCCTCGTCGCGCGTGGTGACGATGTCCACCAAGCCGCGGAGCGCCATCATGCTGGCCGGCAAGGGCGGTGTGGCGACGTGGCTCGACGATCGCGATCGCTGGGCGACGTCCACGGCGTTCTCGCCCGCGCCCGAACCGACGGTCGCTTCGTTCATCGAGACGCACCCGCGTGAGGCGTTGCGAGGCGAGGTGTGGGAGAAGATCGGCTCGTCGTACACCGGGGTGGACGACGGACCCGGTGAAGCGCCGCCGGCGGGATGGAGTGCGCTGTTTCCGCATCCGCTTGCCGGAGCGCCCGGCACGCGCCCGTCGCGTTTCAGCACGCTGTGGGAAACGAGTCCTTACGCGGACGTCTACCTCGGACAGATGGCGGCACATCTGGTCGAGACGTTGAAGCTGGGCCAGCGCGACGCGGTCGACTATCTCGGCATCAGCCTCGCGGCGCTGGATTACGTCGGCCACGCCTTTGGCCCGGACAGCCACGAAACCCAGGACGTGCTGCTGCGCCTGGATCGCACGGTGGGCACGCTGCTCGACATGCTGGATGCCAAAGTGGGCAAGGGACGCTATGTGCTCGGCCTGAGCGCCGACCACGGCGTGGCGCCGATTGCCGAAGCACGCGTGGCGGCGCACGAACCGGGCGGCCGCGTGCGGACGCGCGAACTGGTGGAAGTGGCAAACGCCGCGTTCGAACGCCGGCTCGGGCCCGGCACGCACGTGGTCCGCGTCGAATACACGCAGCTGTATCTGTCGGATGCCGCCCGCGAACGGGTGAAAGCGGATCCCTCGCTGCTGGCCGAGCCGATGGCCGCGCTCAGCGCGCTGCCGGGTGTCGACCGGGTGTTTCCGAGTGACGGGCTCGAGCGGCAACGGCAGTCGCCCGATCGCACCGTCCGCGCGGCTGCGCTCAGCTATGTCCCTGGCCGCAGCGGCCAGATCGTCGTCATCCCGAAGCCGTACTACGTGATGAGCAACCCGGACTCTGTGGGCACCACGCACGGCACGCTGCATGAATACGACCAGCACGTGCCGCTCATCTTCTTCGGCGCCGGCGTCAAGGCCGGCCGCTACTCCGTGCCGGCCACGCCCGCGGATTTGACGCCGACGCTGGCGTCGCGCGTGGGCCTGACGATGCCCCAGGCCGACGGCGTGGCGCATCACGCGATCTTCACCACGGCCGCGCCTGTCCCCACACCATAATGTGATCCGGTTGCCAATGCTGACACTTCCCTCTCGTCTGACTCTTGCGGCCTGCGGACTATCGCTGGCCACCTGGACGCTCGCGACCGGACAGGAGCACCCGTTTGGCGGCGGCGCGCGGGCGCTGGTCACCGACGGCGGGCTCGCCGGCATCGACCGCGGGTTGCGCGCCAACGATGTGCCCGGCGAACCGACGGTGCGCCCGTCGAGCGTTCACATGGTGGACCGCTCGGCCGTGCCGGCCGGCAGCGCGCTGCCCGGTTCGGTGATCGTCAAGTTCAAGGCGGGCACGGACCGCAGCGCCGCGGTGATGAGCACGATGGCGCAGACCTCAGGCCTTTCCGCCGAGCAGCCGTCATGGGCCAACTTCGAGGTGATGGCCATCCCGTCCGACGCGGATCCGGTGGCGGTGGCGGAAGCCTTGTCGGCGCGATCGGATGTGGAGTACGCGCAGCCGCGCTACGTGAACCACAAGATGTATCGCCCGAACGATCCGCTGTACACGAACCAGTGGGCGTTTCCGGCGCTCGACATGGAACGCGCCTGGGATATCCAGCCCGGCGCCTCCTCCAACGTCGTCGTCGCGGTGCTCGACAGCGGCGTGGCGTTCCGCAACGGCACGTTCCGCTACAACTCGGCGTTTCCGTATCGCCTCGTGCCCAACGGGCCCATCTATCCCGCCCTCGGCATCATCGATGTGCCGTTTGCGACCGCGCCGGAACTCGGTGACGCGTCGCGCTTCGTCGCGCCGCGCGACTTCATCTGGGGCGACACCGAACCGGTGGACCTCGACGGTCACGGGACGCACGTCGCCGGCACCATCGGCCAGTTGACGAACAACGGCACGGGAACCGCCGGCATGGCATTCAACGTCCGCATCATGCCGGTGAAGGTCATCTCCGACGTGTGGGACTTCGTGTTCAACTCGCCGAGCGACGGCACCGACGATGTCGTCGCACGCGGCGTCCGCTATGCGGCCGACAACGGCGCCAACGTCATCAACATGAGCATCGGCCGATCGGAAGGTGGTCCGGCGCCGGTGATCGAAGATGCGCTGCGCTATGCGGTCAGCCGCGGCGTGTTCATCGCCATCGCCTCGGGCAACACGCGCGAGGAAGGCAATCAGCCGAACGTGCTGTCGGCGATCACGCCGAGCCTCGAAGGCGCGGTCACGGTGGGCAGCGTCGGGCGTTCGCTCAACGTCGCGTATTACTCCACGACGGCGGCATCGGTAGAGCTTTCGGCGCCAGGCGGCGACATCCGCGACGGTGGGCCGCAGGGCGCCATCCTGCAACAGACGCTGGACATCGATCAGTTGCTCACGTTCAACCGGCCGGTGGCCCGCTACGAGGCCCCACGCGCCGACACGTTCGGCTACTACTACTCGCAGGGCACGTCGATGGCGACGCCGCACGTCTCGGGCTTCGCGGCGCTGCTCATCCAGCAGGGCCTGACCGATCCGGCGGTCATCGAGCAGGCGATGAAGAAGTACGCCACGGACAAGGGCGCGCCCGGGCGCGACAACGAATATGGCGTCGGCCTGATCAATCCCCGCGCGACGCTGCGCGGGCTCGGCCTTGCCCGCTGACGGCCACGGAGACATCATGATCATTCGTTTCACGCACGTTCTGTCGATCGCCAGCGTGCTGGTGCTGCTGGCCGGCCCGGTGTCGGCGCAGGGCATCGACATCAAGGGCTACGGGCTGTTCGGCAGCATGACCTTCACCGCCTCCGACACGTTCGATGCGGTGCTCGATCGCACGAGCGGCCCGATCGTCGGCGGCGGCGCCGAGGTCGGCTTGCCGTTCGGCGGCCTGTATGTCGGCGTCGGCGGCTGGCGCTTCAAGGACGAGGGGGAACGCGTGTTCGTCTCCGACTCGGACGAGGTCTTCCGGCTCGGCATCCCGGTCACCGTGGAGATCACGCCAATCGAAGTGACGGCTGGATGGCGCTTCAAGAATCTGTCGCGGCGCTTCATTCCGTATGTGGGCGCGGGCTGGAGTTCGTATGCCTACCGCGAGACATCGGACTTTGCCGCCGACGGCGAAGACGTCGATGAACGCTTCTCGGGCTATCACATCCTCGGCGGCGCCGAGTTCAGGGTGATGCGGTGGCTGGGCGTGGGCGGCGAAGTGGCGTGGACGAGCATTCCGGATGGCCTGGGCGCGGGCGGCGCCTCGCAGGCGTTCGACGAAACCGACCTCGGTGGCACCAGCGTGCGACTGAAGGTCTCGATTGGCCGCTGACACCGCGTTCGCGCGTCGCGTGCTCGCGGTGGTCAGCCGCATTCCGGTGGGGCGCGTCACCACGTACGGCGACGTGGCGCGCCTGGCCGGCCGCCCGGGCGCCGCGCGCGCGGTCGGCAGCATCCTGCGCACCGCCAATCGCCGCGGCCTGCCCTATCACCGCGTCATCGCCGCCGGCGGTCACCTCGGCGGCTATTCCGATCTGCAACTTAAGCGCGCGCTGCTCGCCGCCGAAGGGCTGGAGGTGACGGCGCGCCGCGTGCGCCGCTTCGGCGAGGTGTGCTGGCCATCTTCAGGACCTAGGTCCTAGGACCTAGGTCCTAGGTCTTAGGTCTTAGGTCTTAGGTCTTAGGTCTGAACGGTCTTAGACAGGGGTAACAGAAGCGTCCGAAGACATGGGTAACAGTTTAGTCTGCGCGCAGCGCGCGCCAGCGCCGCTCCCGCTCCAGCCAGCGGGCGAGGGGGACCG
>JADZCY010000125.1 GCA_020851325.1 Acidobacteriota bacterium
CGGCGCACGTGCTGTACGGGCGCACGCGTGCGCTGAGTCCGACCGACTGGGGCTCGGCCGGCGATTTGAACGGCATCTACTTCTACAGCGATACGGCCGCCGGCAACTGGTGGGCGGCCGCCAACGTCGGCCAGAACGATCTGGTGCCGCCCGGCACGTATCGCACCTCGGCGATGGGCGGGTTCCCCGGCGCGACAGGCACAATCACGAACATGAATGCCGCCTTCAACAACACCGAGCCCAACGGTACGTGGTATGTGCGCTTCACCGACTCCTGCCGTCTCGACGTCGGCATCGTCAGCGGGCTGAACATCACGCTGTCGACGACAGGGATCACGGCGCCGCCGATCTCGGCCACGCCCGACGCCTACTTCGCGGGACGCTCGACGCCGCTGGTCGTTGCCGCGCCTGGCGTGCTCGCCAACGACATCAACTCGCCTGGCAGCGGACCGCTCAGCGCCGTGCTGCAGTCGCTGCCGACGCACGGCACGCTGACGCTCAACGCCAACGGCGGGTTCACGTACATTCCCACCGCCGGCTACCTCGGACCCGATTCGTTCATGTATTACCCGACGAATCCGTTCGGCAGCGCGGCGCCGACCACCGTGTCGATCACGGTCGTGCCGGTGCAGCCGGCCACGAACCTGCGCGTCGATCGCGTCAGCGGCAACGTCGTCACGCTGCGGTGGAATGCGCCGCCGTACGGTCCGCCGCCCACCTCGTACGTGATTGAAGGCGGCGTGCTGCCGGGACAGACGCTGGCGTCCATCCCGACCACCGCCGCGCCGGTCATGACGTTCGTCGCGCCGACCGGATCGTTCTACGCGCGCATCAAGTCCATCGACGGCTCGATGGTCAGCGACGTGTCGAATGAAGTGCGGCTGCACGTGAACGTGCCGGTGCCGCCGTCAGCGCCGTCGAGCTTCACCGGCGTCGTCAACGAGTCGTCGCTCGGCCTGTCGTGGAAGCTGACGTATGAAGGTGGTGAGCCGACCAACGTGATCCTTGACGTCTCCGGTGCGATCGCCACGTCGATCCCGATCGGCGCCAGCGAGACGTTCTCGTTTGCCGGCGTGCCGCCGGGCACCTACACGCTGGCGCTGCGCGCCGCCAACGCCGCCGGCGTCAGCGCGGCCTCGGCGCCGATCACGCTGACGTTCCCGACCGCCTGCTCCGGCTTGCCGGCAGCGCCGAGCAACTTCGTGTTCTATCGCACGGGCAATGTCGCCAACGTGATCTGGGACCCGCCGACCAACGGTGCGGCGGCCACCGCGTACGTGCTGAACGTCAGCGGCATGTTCAACGGACAACTGCCCGTCGGCGGCAGCCGCAGCCTGAGCACGCCGGTCGCGCCTGGTAGTTACACGGTGAGCGTGATCGCCGTGAACGCCTGCGGCGCGTCGGTGCCGACCGCGGCACAAACCGTCGTGTTCCCGTAGCCGCACGCGCGGCGACGGCAGGATCGGCTGAGAAGCGGTCGCCAGAGTGATCTGGCGGCCGTTTCTCGTTTTGCGCCTGTGGTATCTGCGCGGGCACGGTGGTGGTGCCCGATGCCGCACCATCGTGAGCACCCCCGTGCCGCACCCCCGTGGAGCACCCTCGTGGAGCACCTCCGTGGAGCACCCCCGTGGAGCACCTTCGTGCAGCACCCCCGTGCAGCACCCCCGTGGAGCACCATCGTCGTCCGGTACATGCAAACGGCCGCCAGTTGCCTGGCGGCCGTCGCGTGTCGACTGAACGAGCGCGCTTACTTCTTGCGCTTGTTGTAGGTCACGTGCGTCACGCCCGTGATCTTGCCGTCCTTGTCCATCCGGATGTACTCGTTGTTGATCTGCGTGTTGTCCTCGTTCAGCGTGTTGATGACGACCTGGTAGACCACGCCGTTGCGCTTGTTGAGGATGCGGATGCTCTTGGCGCTGTTGTTGATCAGCTCCACCGCCGTCTCCGATCCCGGCTGGCCGGTGACCGGACGGAACACGCCGTCGAACAGCGTCACGTAGCTCCACTCGTCGCCCGGCTTGCTCGGGTTGCTGACGGTGAGCTTGCTGCCGCCCTTCTCGTAGGCCTCGTAGGTCATGACGTTGTTCGGGTTGGTCGAGTTGTCCCACACGCCGAAACGCATTTCGCCCTGCGCCGAGGCGGGGCTGGTGACGAACATCGCGGCGGTGAAGACGGCACTGCAGAACAACAGATTAGGGACTCGCATCGGGTTCAGCTCCTGTTCGGGCCTCGACAGTCGAAGAGCCCGCGACAGCATACTCAAAGCCACCGATCTCCTGCAACGGCCCGGCCGCCCCGTCGACGCGATACACTGCGCCTGCTCGGCCGCCCCCCTCATGCCGCTCGATCCCGCTACCCTGCATGACCTCGATGTCCTCTCGGCATCGACCGCTCGCGGACGCACGCTGCTGAGCCTGGTGGACCGCACGCGCTCGCGCGCCGGGCGCGAGGCGCTGCGCGCCCGGCTTGTCGATCCGTGTGCCACCGCTGACGACATCCTCGCCATGCAGCAGGCGCAGCAGGCCCTGGCGCAGGACGCGGCGCACTATCGGACGCTCTTCGATGCCGCCTCCCTGGACGATGTGGAGAAGTACCTGCGGTCCAGCCCCCCAGTCCTCCAGTCCTCCAGCCCTCCAGTCCTCCAGTCCCCCAGCCCCCCAGCCCTCCAAGCCCTCCAAGCCGTTCACCCCGTCAGCCCGCGCGCTTCTTCCACGCCGCAAGCACCGCCGCCTCGCGCTCGGCCGACAGTCCCGCGCGTAGTTGCGCCTTTCGTTCCTCGCTCTGCTGCTGATAGAACGCCATCGTTTCCTTCACAGTGTCCGCAAAGGGGCGATACGTCAGACCAGCCGCGCGCGCTTTGGCGACGCTGCGCAGTTGCGCTCCGGCGGTTGCGCCTTCCGCCGGCAGCCACACCGGCAGATCGCTCCAGGGATTCACCTTCTGCGCCAGCAGGAACTCGGTCGTCGCATGCGTGAAGGTGGCACTGCTGCCGAGCGCCGCTCGTGTCTGTTCGAGCATCTGGCCGACGGTGAAGCGCGTTCCTTCCCCGCTGGCGTTGAACACACCGAGGTGCCGCGCTTCGCAGCAGCGGATCACCCATTCACTGAGATCGCGCGCGTCGATGATCTGCACGGGATCGGCGGCGGGCGGCGCCAGCACTTCCCCACCGCGCGCGATGCGCACGGGCCAGTAGGTGAACCGATCCGTCGTGTCGCCGACGCCGACGATGAGTCCGGGGCGGATGATCGTCGTCGCGTCAGGAAACGCCTTGTGCGCCTCCTGTTCCGCCAGCGCCTTCAATGGGCCATACAGGGGAAGGAACTGCGGGCCTTCCTCGACATCCGGCGTCGTCGTGGTCGCCACCGCCGCTGTCTCATCCGCGCCTGGCGTGTCGTGCGACGCATACACCGAGATTGTCGAGATGAAGACGTAGTGCTTGACGCGTCCCTTCAATGCTGCCGCCGCCTCGCGCACCCAGCGCGGACGCGTCGTCGGATTGTCGATGACGACGTCCCACTCGCCGGATTTCAGGCTGTCATAGTTGCCGGGGCGTGGCGCGCGATCGCCGATGCGCTCGTCGATGTTCGAGAGGCCCTTGAACAATCCGGGATTCGTCCGGCCACGGTTGAAGAGCGTCACCTGATGCCCGCGCGCGACGGCGTAGCGCACCTGGTGCGGCCCGATGAAGCCGGTGCCGCCGAGGATGAGAATGCGCAGCGGCTTTGGCTTCGACTGCACCGCCTCCGCGGCTCGCGCGAGGGCGGAATGCGCCGCGCCAAGCGCGCCGCCGGCAAGTGCGGACGCTTTCAGGAAGGTGCGGCGAGTGGCCATGCCGCGGAGGATAGCGCATATTTCAGACGCCCGTGCCTGATGCGCTGCCGCTCGTCCCCGCACGCGCGCACGTCGTCACTGCGAAACGAGACAGCCCGGCGGTCAGCCGCGCGAACCGCTCGGAACGCGGCGATGGTGATCAGAACAACACGCGAACGCCCACGCCGATCCGGAAGGCAGCGCTTCCCGTGCGCGTATCTCTCTCTAACGGATCGTCATCGTTGCCGTTCGAGCTCAGAAACAGACGAGCCGACGGGACGACGAAGAAAGATGGCGTTACCGGCAGCGCGAAGTCGCCGCCAACGGTCACGGCAAGTGCACCGCCGGAACGCTCCTCGGCGGAGGACCTGATCTGACCGGTCATGGCGACGCGCGTCCGTCTCTGGCGCACGTAACTGATTCCGCCGACTGGTTCGAACACGCCGTATCGCCCGCGCACTTGAAACGTCAGGAACGTGTCCCGGCGTGTGGCGGTAACATCGGTCAGCAGCGACCCCGCGGGACGATAGCTGTATTCCCGCGAGTACTCACCGGCAAGCATCGGTTCGAACTCGATCGCCAGGCGTTCCGAGATCTGCACGCCGATCACGCCACTCGCGGCCCATGTCGATCCGCCGAGTGACTCCTCTTCCGTCGCCGTGCCGCCTGAGAGCGAGCTGTCACGCGACTGCGTCAGCAGCGACAGCGACCCGCCGACATAGGCTCGAGCATCCTGCGCGGTCGCAGGAGTGACGATGCAGAACACCGCAGCAACAACGGCGACGACGATACGACTGGACATGATGACGTCATCTCCTCGGCACTCGGTCTGGAACTGCGCTCCGTGGACAGCGCCTCGCAACTGCGCGCCGCGCGCACACCAACCAACCGAATACCCGCCCGAGCGTAGATGAGCGCGTGAGGGAAGGCAACGCCTTTCGTCGCTGGGCTCTCGCTTCTAAACGGCGATCTTCAGCCGGCTCACCTCCGCCGGATCGTCGTCTTCGAACGCCAGCGGGGCCATGCCCCAATGTTGCCAGCGCTCGCGCCGCAGCGCCGCCCACACCGCGAGCAGAACGCCGACGCATGCCAGCGTGCGAGCCGGTGACAGTGCGCACCAGCGGATCAGATTGCCGCCAATGACGACAAGCACGAAGTAACGCGCCGCGAAGACACCGAGATCGTAGGCCAGCAGATGCTTCCCCGGCAGATACGTGCAGGCGTAGGGGATCTGGTTCCAGTCGATCAGCAGAGACTCGACGAACACCAGCACCGCGAGTGCAGTAAGGATTGCCGCCAGCCACCACGCGGATCCAAGCACGCGCGGTTGCAGCACCATCGCCGTCAGCATCGCGGCCACCAACGCGCACACCGAAAAGCACACACTCACGCCGCTGAGCACATCCGCGCGCGTCCGCGCATCGTCCGTGAGATGGAATACCCAGGCAGCTCCGCGGTCGAGCGGCCAGCGCCAGGCGGCACGCAACCCCAGCGCCACGGTCAACGCCACCAGCAGCGGCGCTGCAATCGCCGTCTGCACCGCCGCCCGCGGCCGCGCCGCGAAGTACGACGTGCCTTCCATCACCGCTGCCGCTTCTCCAACGAGCGCCGCGATACCGCCGGCGACAGCAAGCACGAAGACCATCTGATGCAGCCGGCTGCGCGCCAGACCGCTCAGCACGAAGTCGACGATGGCGAGCGTCGGCGGTGGGAGCGGCAGAACGGCGAGCAAGCGCGAACGCAACGCCAGCCTGGTGGTGGAACCGCGATCCGCACCCGTCGTTCCTGCAAGGCGTTCCGCCGATCGATAGAGCTGCGCGTAGCTTGCCGCGACGATCGCCAAGGCCGTCGTGAGCGCAAGGCCCGCGAACGCGGCGGCACGGGCGTAGCCGCCAGCCGCGGCACCGTCCAGCAGCCATCGCTCGAATCCGAGGAACCACGACGGCGGCATCCACATCAGCGGAGACTGCATCACGGTGACGTGCGTCACGTCCATCGACGACATGCGACCGATCACTGGCAGCGACAGCAACAGCAACACGGCAAGCGCGCCCTGCACGGCTGCCGCGACGCGGCGCTGCCATGCCTGCGGCGCCAACACGAGCACCAATCCCTGCGCCGCCATCGTCGCCGCGGCCGCGAACACGCACGCCGCCACGGAGGCGACGGCATGCGCGGCGATGCGGGCCAGCAGCGGATGCTGCGCCCGGCGACCGCCGCTGGTGAGCGGAAACCAGAACGTCGCCACCAGCGTAACGGCGACGATGCCCATCATCACCAGCACGGCGACGGCCGCGAGCTTGGCGCCAAACAACTGCGCGCGCGAGATCGGCAGCGGCGTCAACACGCGGTAGTCGGTCTCGTCCGGAAACAGCAGTGGTCCGGCGACGACCGTTGCCAGCGCAATCAGCAGCATCGGCACCGCCAGCATGAACAGCGTGTCGGCCTGCACCGCACGCAGATATGGCTCGGCGCTGACCAGGCCCGACAGGTCCGTGTACTTCTTGAAGTAGAGCCGCGGCAGGAAGATCCCGACCACGAGCAGCACGGCAAGCACGCCGAACAGCAATCGGCGCAGGTAGTCGACGCCGGCGTCAGTGAGGACGTCCGGCGCCAGCGTCGCGCTCATGAAGTGACGCGTCAGCGTCTCGAACGCGCCTCGGTTCATCGCCTGCTCACGGCTTCGAGCATTGCGTCCACGCGCGGGCCGTAGTCTTCCTGCTCGGTGACCAGCGCGAATGCCTCTTCCAGCGATCGTGCATCGCCGGCCGCCTCGAGCGCACGCGGTGACCCTTCGGCGACGATCCGCCCCTTGTGCAGGATGACCACGCGCTCGCATAGCGCTTCAACGACCTGCATCTGATGCGAGCTGAACAGGATCATCTTGCCGCGCCGGACGAGCGCCTTCAGCAGCGTCTGCAGGAGCAGCGCCGCGCTGACGTCCAGACCCGAGAAGGGTTCGTCGAGGATCAGCAAGTCGGGATCGTGCAGCAGCGCCGCCGCCAGTAGCACGCGCTGGCGCATGCCTTTCGAGTACGACGTCATGACTGCGTGGAAGGCGGGTTCCAGATCCAGCAATCGGAGCAGCGCGACGATCTCGATCTCCAGCCGTGTCGCGTCCAGACCGCGCAGACGGCCGACCAGACGCAGATACTCGGGCGCGGTGAGATGCGTGTAGAGGTGTGGCTCCTCCGGCACGTAGCCCAGGCGCGCGCGAAAGGCCGCGGGATCATCCTCGGCATCGATGCCGTGCAGCGTGACGCGGCCCGCGCTGGCGTCCACGAGGCCGGTGATGATCTTGATGGTCGTGCTCTTGCCCGATCCGTTCGGGCCGAGGTAGCCGAGGATCTCGCCCGGCGCGATCCGGAACGACACATCGTCCAGCGCGGTGACGCGCGGATAGCGTTTGGTGAGACCGCGGACCTCAAACACGGCGGTCCGAACCACGCAGCGACGGCCGCGGGCGCTCGCCGCGGCGCCGGCGCATCGTCATGACGACGACAGCGGAGACGAGCAGGATGCTGCCGACGGGAATCAGGACCATGAGCAGCATCAGATACAGGAGTTCAGGTGAGTCGGGCGGCGGCGGGACGCCTGATGCCACACGCGCGCGGTAGCGCTGCAGCGGGACATAAGCGCGGACGATGGCCGAAAAGAGCACGAAGCTGGCAACGAGCACGGCGGCCATGGAGACGATGGGCCAGGGTGTGCGACACCACTCACGCACGAGCGAGACCGGCATGTCGCGCCAGGCGCGTAGCCACGCCCACATCAATCCGAAGATGCCGCGCTCGGCGAGCGCGTCGCGGCTGGCGTCTTCGAAATCCGCTTCGAGATCGTCCGCATACTGCCCGTAGAACGGCTGCGGGTAGAGCCGGAGCAACTGCCGATATAGCGCGCAACCGGCGGCTACGCAGCGGTCAGCGCGGTCACCCCCGCGAGCCACGCGGCGCCTCCCGAAGCGTGCGGACGACGCGCATCAGCTGTTCGAGTCGTGAGACATCGGCGTCGAGCGCGGCCCGGCCCTTCGATGTGATGCGGTAATAGCGGCGGGCGCGGCCATCGACGGTCCGCGGCCCCGAGCGCGGCGCCTCAGCCACCATGCCGGCTTCGATCAGGCGCTGCACGGTGCCGTAGAGCGTGCCCGGCCCGAGGGTCACCTGTCCGTCCGACTGGGCGTGGACGTCCTTCATGATGCCGTAGCCGTGCCGATCGCCCGCGGACAGCGCGAGCAGCACGTGAAACACGGCCGGTGTGAGCGGAGTTGCCATGCTGAGCCTGACGACCGACCAACGGTGGTCGAGTCAGTCGTTGCGTTATATATCAGTATCGGATATATCCGTCAACATGCTATCGAGCGATCGACGGGCGCAACGGCTGCGACGGCTGACATGGCAGGTTCGCGCCGGATGCGCGCTGGCTCTGGCGGGCATCCTGTGGGCGGCCTGGCCGGCGCAGGACTCCGACGCCGCCTTTCGCCCGCAGGTGGCCGAACCAGCATTCACCACATCCCCGCGGCCGCGCGTGGTCATCGACGAGGCGCACGTCAACATTCACACCGCCGGCGGACGCTATCGCCCGTTCGCACGACTGCTCGAGCGAGACGGTTTCCGGGTATCGGCGGCGGAAGGCCGCATCACGCCGGAGCTGCTGCGCACCACGGATGTCTATGTGACGGCGAACGCGCTCGGCTATCGAGGCGCGGCGCAGATGCTCACCGACCGCCTCGGCCTCGAGCGCCTGGTCCATTTCGATGTCGACGCGTTCGCAGACGACGAGATTGCGGCGCTGTCGGCGTGGGTGGCCGCTGGCGGTCGCGCGCTGATCGTCACCGATCACGCACCGACGGCAAACGCCGCGCAGCGGTTGGCGCAGGCGTTCGGCGTCGAGATGACGACGTGGTGGCTCGAGGATGCCGCACACTCCGATCCCGACGGCGGCAATACGGCGACGTTGATCTTCTCGCGCGACAACGGACTGCTGGCCGCGCATCCCATTCTCGACGGCCGTGGCCAACACGAACGTGTCTCGCGCGTGATCACGTTCACTGGTCAGGCGCTAAGGCCGGGTCCGCACGGCGTCGCGCTGCTCTCGACCTCCCCCACCGCACGCGAGTATCCGTATCGCGCGTCACGCGAGGCGCAGGGCCGCTCCGCCGCGGGACTGGCGCAGGCCGTGGCCGTCACCTTCGGCAAAGGTCGTGTCGTCATCCTTGGCGAAGCCGCCGCGCTCAGCGCGCAGCGCATCGACGTGCCCGGAGCGCCGCCGTATTTGATGGGCATGAATCGGGACGGCATCGACAACCAGCAGTTCGCGCTCAACATCATGCGCTGGCTGATGGGCGTGCTGCCGTAGGTGATAAGACCCGCACGCGCTGCGGAGCCGCTTCGAGGCGCATTCTCGCACTCGACGAATCTGCGATAGCCTAACTGCCGATGAACGACTGGTCGGTATTCGACGGATTCCTCCGTCCGGCGCCTCTTTCCCGTCGTCGGACATGGGACGGCGTTGTTGCCTGGCAGGACGCGCTCGAACGCGTGGCGAACGTGCAGCGCGCCGAGTTGGCGAAACGTCGTCTCGAGTGGGACACGGCCCTGGCAGCGTTTGACCTCCGCGATCCCAGCGGCGTCGATCGGACTTCGTTCCGCATGCTGCGTCTCGAGCGCGAGGAGGACTGGTCCGACTGGCTTGCGCAACTGTTCGAGGACTCGACGAGTGGTTCGTTCGCCCGGGCCACGTTCGGAGAAGCTGAAGAGGATCCGGCCGGAGTGCGGCACGTGCGCCGGGAAGTGTCCTGTCGTGAGGGCTGGCGGGCCGACATCATCGTCGAATGGACCGATGCATCCTACACACACATCGAGGTCAAGGTCGGCGATCCGCATCTCGACAAGACGCTCGCCACGGCGTTGGCAATCGAGGGTCGATTTCGCGGTCACAGGCGCAGAGGGGATTTCATTCTCATCTTGCCGGACCAGGGTGCCGGCTGGGAGCGTGCGTGTCGCCAGTGTCCGGGTCTCGGTGAACGAGCTCGCGTTCTGACCTGGATCGATGTCGCTCGTGCGCTGCGGCTGACGTTGCGGCGCGGCCACGAGTCAGCTGCGTGGCGGGTCTGGGCTCACACGTTCTGCGGCGCCATCGAGCAGACGCTTCTTGGCGTTCCCGCCTGCAAGGAGCCAGACGAGTGGGCGCGGCGCCTGCGATTCGGTCGCCTAGCCCTCGCCAGTCAACTGCTTGGAACCGAGGTGTCGAGCAATGTTCGATAAGGACGCATTGGCATTCGTCAGGACCGGGCTCGACCGCTATCCGGACGCGCGCGCAACGGTCGACTATTTCGAAAGCCAGGTATATGCGCTTCTCGTGGGTGCGCTGCAGCGGCAGCCGTGGCGCACCTTCCAACCTGCGATCAATGAGAAGGGCGTCCTGGCAGTGGCGAAAGCCAAGGGCGACACGTTCCTTCACGCGTGGATCAAGGGCTCGTCGAGCGTCAATCCGGTGATCCGGTTCGTCTACCTGGGAATCTACTGGAAAGAGAAGGTCGTGGCGACGGCCGGAACCTGGGATGCGAACTGGAAACGGATTCCGCTGATGTCTTCCGGTCCCATCGCTGAGGGCCTGATCTTCAGCTCAGTGGATCAGTCCGTGTCCGTGGCACTCGACGACACCTTCGAGCCCGAAGCCGCCTTCGCGCGATTGCTGGACGCAGTCGAACGCACAGTTGAAAGCACGCGGGTTGGCAGTGCGTCGCCGTGACGTGGGTGGCGCCGGGCGCTCTCTTTCGTACCCGACCTCCTGAGCCTTCTACCTCGGCAAGGTTCCGGCAGCGCGACGCGCTTCCCACGTCTGCGACTCGTCACACCGGTTGATCAGATCGGTCGTCTCCGGCGTGTCGTCCATCGACCAATACACCTTGCCGTCTTCGTGGTGATACCTGCGGACCTGCGCGTAGAAGCGGCCATCGACGCCGTGCGCGAAGATGTGCCGTGCCAGCGCAAGGATCATGGCGGCGTTTTCAGGCGTGCGGACGACGTACTCATGCGGCCATGTGTGCGCATACGTCTTCGCGAAGCGCCACGGCGTGGCGTCAACGAAGCGCCGCACGTCCTCGGGAAGTGGAGTGGATCCCTGATCGCTCATATGACGAGCGTCGCACGAGCGAATGACAGGCCAGGTCACGGCGCGAGGTGTTCGTCTGTTACTTCGGCTGCTCGTTCACCGAGCGACGGAAGCGTCCTTCATGCATCTCATCGTCAAGGTCTGGGCAGGTCACGGCGGTGCAGCCGCGGTCCCAACATCCCCACCGAAGCGAGCGGCGGTCCTCGTTCAGTCCTCCGGCGGTTCACCGCCCTGCGCCATCTTCACCAGCCGCGGATCGAAACGCGCCAGCGGCTCCACCAGATCACGCTGCGCCGCCATCACGGCCTCGATGTCCTTGTAGGCCATCGGCACCTCGTTGAGCCCACCCGACAGCAGCGTCACGTTGCGTTCGACCAGGAACGCCTGCACGGCGTTCCACGAGAACGTCTCCTTCGCCTTCTTGCGGCTCATGCGCCGGCCGGCGCCGTGCGCCGCGGAGTTGAGCGACGCCGCCACGCCGCGACCGCGGACGATGAAGCCGGGGGTGCCCATGGAGCCGGGAATGATGCCGAGCACGCCTTGACCTGCCGGCGTCGCGCCTTTGCGGTGGACGATGAGCTCCTCTTCGGAACCGTCGGCCAGCACATGGCGCTCGCGCCACGCGAAGTTGTGGTGATTCTCGAGGTCCAGCAGTCGCTCGACACCCAGCGCGCGGATGACGTGCCGATGGATGACGGCATGGTTGGCCGCCGCGTAGTGGCCCATCAACTCCATCGCCGCCCAATACTCCTGGCCCGCCTCGCTGTCGAGATCGAGCCACGCCAGATGCGCCAGCTCTTTCGGCAGCTCGGGATGACGCGCGCGGGCGAGACGACCGTAGTGATCCGCGACCTGCGCGCCGGTACCGCGGCTGCCGGAGTGACTGAGCAGCGCGACATAGCGCCCCGGCGCCAGGCCGACGCTCGCGTCGGTGACCGCCAGTTCGCCGAACTCGACGAAGTGGTTGCCGCTGCCGCTGGTGCCAAGCTGCGACCACGCGCGATCCTTCAGCTTCGCCGTGAGCGCGGTGACCGACCAGTCTTCGTCCATTACATCGTGCGCGCGCGGCGATCGGAACGTCGCGCCGACGCCGAAGCGCGTCTCGCCCTCGATCGCCTGCGTCAATCGCGGCCGCTCATCGTCCAGGGCGGTGATGGACAGATCCAGCACCGACATCTTCATGCGGCAGGCGATGTCGACACCGACGGCATACGGGATGACGGCGTTGCGCGTCGCCAGCACGCCGCCAATCGGCAGGCCATAGCCGACGTGCGCGTCCGGCATCAGCGCCCCGGAGACGGCCACTGGCAGCTTGCAGGCGTTGCGCATCTGCGCGACGGCTTCGGGTTCGAAGTCGTCGCCCCACACCTGATACGGTGCGTCGCTCGCGCGCGGGCGGAACTGATCGCGCGCCGCTTGCTGGTCGATGATCTGCCGCGCCAGTTGTCCGTAGCGCTCATCGTCCACGTAGGTCGCGGGCGACGCCGCGACGTTCTTCAGATCGTCGGTGACCGCCGCGAGAGGCTGCTTTGAGGCGCGCGCCTTCTGCAGGATCTGTTTGGCGCGTTCCACGCACGGGCCGGACGGGATGCCGAGGGCGACAAGTTCGCGTGTGTTCATGGCGTTCAGTCGAGAACGCGATTGTACGGCGGGTGCGTGACAGATCAGGTCGCAGTCAGCGTCGCGCCCTGCGTTGTTCACGGCGACCAGAACCTGTAGCCGACGGCGACAAACACTTCCGACAGCGCCAGTTCATCCTTGAAGGGATTGTGATACTTCCACCCGTCATGCACCCGCACGCGCGGCAGCACGTCAACGGATAGGCCGGCGATGAACGTGCGGGTGCTGTGGGATTGCCGGTGCTCGCCGGCACGACGTCCGATGCGCGTCAGCCGCGCTTCGCACCCGACGGGTTCGCATGTCACGAGCTCGCGGTCGCGATAGCCGCCGAGACCGCCGCCCAGGTATGGCCGCACGCGCTTGCCGGGCCGGAAGTGCCAGGTGACTTCCGCCTCTGCGATCATCCGGCGACGCTCGGTGATGGCGAATGCGAACTGCTCGGGAAACAGCACACCGTCGAGGTCTGGCTGTCGCAGCCAGGCGCCTCGCCCGCCGATCTGCAGTTGGTCCACGAACCAGACGGCGGCATACGGCCCCATCGTGCGCAGCGCGCTGTGCGTGTCGCTGCAGAAGCTGCCGTCGCTGCCCTTGCACGACGTCCCCACGGAGGCGCCGATCTCGAGTGCTTGTGCGTAAACATTGCTCGCGGCCGCACACACCAGCCCGCTCAACAGCAGCGCGCATCGAAGGTTTCTCATCGCTGGCCTCCGACGGGTAATGCGACGAAGGCGCCGCGATCGGCTCAGCGCTCAACGGCCGAGGCCAGCCGGTCGCAGCTCGCGCCGTGCACGCAGGGCTGTTCGCAAGTGGGCAGAAGCACCAGCATGCTTGCGCCACGACTGGAATGTAGTCACAATGACCACATGCGCATCCAGACGGTCGGATCGAGAGAGTTCAAAGTGCGCCTGGGGACGTACCTGCGCCGCGTCCGCAACGGGCAGCGGCTCGTGATTACCGATCGCGGACAGCCGGTGGCGGAGCTTCGCCCCATCGAGGCGGAGACGGACACCGATGCCATCCTCGCCGACCTCGAGGCGCGCGGCATGGTGACCAGGCCGACGCGAAAGGGGCTGACGCCGTTCACGCCGGTTCCGCTTCGCGGCAAGGGAAAGACGGCCTCGCAGATCGTCGTCGAGGATCGCGAGGATCGCTTCTGATGCGATACTTCGATGCCAGTGCACTGGTGAAGGGCTACGTCCATGAGGCCGACGGCCAGAAGACGCGCCGGCTGCTGACACGCGGATCCGTGGCGACGAGCCGTCTGTCGTTCGTCGAAGTAGCCTCGGCCCTTGGACGTCTCGGTCGCGAAGGCCGCCTGTCCGAGGATCAATGCAGCGCGGCGCTGGCGGCACTGACGGCTGACGCGGCCAGCGTCCTGGTGATCGAATTGACCGACGAGATCGTCTCCCGGGCGCAGGCGCTCACGCAAAGGCATCCTTTGCGCGCGGGCGACGCGATACAACTGGCCAGTTGTCTCTACGTGCGCGAGACCGTCAACCCGCGCACGACACTCGTGTCTTTCGACGATCGCCTGAACACGGCGGCCCGGCTGGAGGGTGTGAGGCTCGCCGGAACACAACAGTCATCAGGCAGGCCGTTTGCCGTCTGACGTGTGAACGGCGACTCCGCGCGCTGCGCTCGATCCTGCAATCGCTATCTGATATCCCAGCGGCGCCGGTAGGCCGACAGCATCCAGCCCTCAACGTGCGTTTCTTCAGGCTCTGGCGGTAGCGAGCTCGTCGTCGCCAGTTGCGTCAACCGCTCTTCCAACTCTCCGGCGCGCGCCAGACACTCCTGCTCGCTGACCTTGCCGCGACGCACGTCGAGGAGAAACGATCGCGATGGCTCGGTCATCGGCAGGTTCAACCGCCCGGTCGTCAGCAGCTCGACGCCCTGGAACCCGAGTCGCAGCATGTGCATGGCGTACTTCGTGTCGAAGCCGTACATCGCCTCCAGTTCGGGACGATGGACGCGCTTTTGCCCGCGCTCGCCGGTGAGGCGTTGCTTCTGCGCCTGCAGGTAGCCGAGGAACGGTTGCTGCGCGCGACGCGACACGATGGCCGGCGCCAGTGCGCGCAGCTCGGCGCCGAGTGCGTCGCAGGTCACGAGCTGCTCATCCGGTGTGAAGAGCAACAGCAGGATCGTCGGGTTGCCCTTCAGTGCCAGTCGCATCCACTTGCGCAGGCTGTAGATGGTCAGGTCCAGATCACCGGCGCTGCTCCGCGCGTCGTGACGGCCTTCACGTTCGGCGGCCGAACGATAGATGAACTGCTCGAACGGATCGCCCAGCGACATCGCGGACGCGAACGGTTCGACGCAGACACCCATCTCGTCGCGATCCTCGATGCCGTCGTTCACGTTCAGGCCGTGGAC
>JADZCY010000126.1 GCA_020851325.1 Acidobacteriota bacterium
AGCGCCACTCGAGACGCCGAAATGGCCAGGCACGCGAGACCGACCGCACACGCCACGAGGCCGAAGTGCTCCACGCGAAGGTGCAGACCGGCGTTGAAGAAGTAGAACGGGATGAAGAACGACGCGAACACTTCCACCGCGTGCAGCGTGTGTTCCGACGACATGGTGGGCAGATCGGCGCGGAAGCGCTGCGCCACCATGCCGACGACGAAGGCGCCGACGAGGTAATACGCGCCGAGCCGCCGGGTGGCGAACGCGGCCAGCAGCGCCAGCATCAGCAGGAACGCAAAGTCGGAGTTCTTCGCGTACGGCGCGATCCATCGTGCGAACGCGCGGAACATGAGCGGCAGCACGAGGACGAGGACGACGAGCGCGGCCGTGCCGGCCGCGAACTGGACGATCGACGCCGACTGCATCACGAAAAACAGCGTCAACAGCGACACGATCTCGGTGGCGATGGTCTTGGCGCGCACCCAGCCGCGCTGGTCCGGCGTCAACGGCCACGACGCCAGTGAGTCCAGGATGAAGCCGGCCGACGGCGTGATCACCGCGAGCACGGAGAGGAGCGCCATGCGCCACGACAGGCCCGCCCACGTCACCAGGGGCCAGGCCATCAGCGGCAGGGCGATCAGGCGAATGGCCACGTGCTGGCCCAGCACGCGACGACGCGCCAGCAGTTCGCCGGTGTTGACCTCGAGACCCGCGAACAGGAAGAGGGCCGAGATGCCAAGCGTCGCCAACAACTGCACCGTCGCATCGTCGGTGAACAGGCCGAACCCCATCCCCGATACCGCGCCGAGCGCGAGCGCCGTGATTGCGGTTGGCACTTTCCACCGAACGAGGAGCCTTGGCAGGACGATGAGCAGGAACAGCAGTGCGACGTAGGCGAGTTCAGTGCTCGGGCCGACGGGGACAGTGCCCGCTGCCGGCGCTGCGAGAGATTGTGCTGGCGCGTCCAGAAGTGTCAAAGGGGAGACCGTTCAGGCGTCGAGATCGAACAGTGAGGCGCGGCGGCGCGCCGAAAATGTCAGAGCGCGAGCGCGGCCGGCGACGCGAGGATGAGCATGGCGGCGCGCTTTGCCGCATCACCAACGCGCTGGCGCCGGCGCTTGGCGGCAAACGGCACCCACCACATCCACATGCCGCCCATCCACAGCAGCGCCAGGCAGATGCCCGTCGGCAGAAACAGTCCGAGCTTGGTCCAGTCGCCGGCGAAGAACGATCCGTCGTGGATCGACTCGATGAGATCGGAGCGGCGATACGCCGTCTGCAGCACGGCGCCGGTGCCGAGATCCACCTGGACCTCGTAGCCGCTCATCAACCACACCTTCACCATGCCGCGGCCGACGCGCACGTCCAACCGGTTCACATCCTCCCAGCCCTGCACGTTCATCTCGGGAACCGTCTTGACGGCGGCGAGGATGCCCTCGAGATCGAGGACGGGCGTGCTGCCGGTCCCGCGAATTTCAGCCGGCTGCACCCATGTGAACTGCTTCTTGCCCTGCAGCAGGAGGCCGCTGCCGATCATGACCGCCATCGGCACGGCCACCGCGAAGCTGACCCAGTAGTGAATCTTCCGGTTGAGAACGTTGAACGACACCCTGCAGACCGCCTTTCCGCAACAGCGCGTCGATGACGTGCGCTCTGGTCAGTGTAGCCTCAGAAACGCGCCGCCAGCGTCAGCGCGATCGAGCGACCCGGCGCAAACACCGTGCGGCGATCCTGGCTGGCGAAGTATTCCTGGTTGAGCAGGTTGCGCGCCAGCACGCGCACCTCGAGCGGCCGGACAACGGTGTAGCCGCCCTGCAGATCGAGCAGCGTGTATCCCGGCACCGCAATCTCGGTCGGTCCGGGCCGGTCGTCGTCTGAATAGAAGGCGAGACGCACCTGCGCAAAGGCGCGCTGCGCAAAGGCCTTGCGCAGCAGCGTCGTGACCGTCACCGGCGAGATGTCGTCCAGATACGCACCGTCATCGAGCGCGCGGCCCCGGGCGACCTGCGTGGACAGATCGAGCGTCAAGCCGCGGCCGAAGTCGGCCTGCCCCTCGACCTCGAAGCCCTGCACGCGCGCGCGACCGCGATTGCGGAAGAAGAAGAAGTCGGTGGTGGTCTCGAAGCGCTCGATCAGATCGTCGATGCGATAGCGGTAGTAATACCCGGCGACGCGGTAGCGCGACGCCGTGTAGCGGAGCGCCAGATCGAGCTGCAGACTCGTCTCCGGCGTCAAGTCGGGATTGCCGGTGATGAAGCCGCGTCCCGTCGGGCCGCGATAGTAACGGTCCGACAGCGTGGGATCGCGGAAGCCACGCGCCACCTGCGCCGTCGCACTGAATCCGCTGAGGCCGCCAGCCGTCAACGCCGCAAAGCCCGAGAGCGCACCGTTGCCGGTGGACAGGTCGCCGAAGTAACCGCCCGTGTTCTCGGTGGCGACGTAGTCGCCGCGCAGGCCGGCACCCACACTCAGGATCGAGGTGAGTGCGGTGTCGAGCGAGGCGTAGAGCCCGGTGTCGGTTCGGTAGGCGTTGTCGATGGAAAGATTCGGCCGCGTGCTCGTCACGTTGCCGCCAAGGTCGTAGGCGATGAGGTCGTCGATGGCCTGGAGGTTGAAGCGACCGTTCAGGTCGAGTCCCGCTTCGACGCGCGTCCGGCCGTACAACCGCTCGCCTGAGGCGCGCACGCCGAAGTCGTTGGCCGAGATGTCAGCGCGCTCGATCTGCCGTCCACTCGTCGCCGTCGCAAAGCGATCCTGATCCGTGCGCTGCTCGTAGCTGCCGAAGAAGCCGTTGACCGTGACGCGACGGAAGCCGCCGAAGTCCGGCACTTCGTAGCCGGCCGTCAGGCGCTGCGAATCCTCGAAGGGATAGTAGAAGCGGGTCGTGCTCGAGTTGTTCCTGGGCCGCTCGATGTCGCGGCCGAAGTCGCCCTGCCAGCCGAGGTTGATCGTGCCGCGTCCCACCTTCTGTTCGACACGGGCCAGGAAGCCGCGATCGCTGTAGCCGGAGTTGAAGACCTCGCCCTGTGGACTTTCCCAGTCGTCGGCATCACGCGCGTGCACGGCGAAGAGGACGCTGCCCTCGGGCAGACCCTTGGAGAGTTGCGCGGACACGCGCTGCTCCGGGATGCCGGCGCCCACCGTGCCCGAGAACTCGAACCCCCACGGCGAGGCCGGCGCGACGCGCCGCGTGCGCACCGAGATGACGCCACCGAACGCATCGGAACCATAAGCGACCGAGCCCGGTCCGCGGGCCACTTCGACGCCGTCGATCATCGCCGGGTCCATGAACGTCG
>JADZCY010000127.1 GCA_020851325.1 Acidobacteriota bacterium
ACGCGCGCGATCCGCTCGCCGTGGAAGCGGCCGTTCTCGATGAAGATGGTGCCGGTGCGGCGGCCCGCCAGTTGCCCGCCGGCGATGAACAGGTTCGGGACGTTGGTCTCGAACGTGTCCTCGTGATGGCGCGGGATGCGCGTCTCCTCATCGAGTTCGACGCCGGCATCGCGGAGGAATCCGGGGTCGGCCTGATACCCCGTCATCAGCAGCACGGCTTCGGCAGGAATCGTCGACGTCTCGAGACTGCCGGCCGTGCGGACTTCCACTTCGGTGGGACGGATCGCCACGACTTCGGTCGAGAAGCGCGCCGCGATCGATCCTTCCTTGATGCGGTTCTCCATGTCGGGCCGCACCCAGTACTTCACCGAATCGCCGAGTTCCTCGCCGCGGTGCACGAGCGTCACCTGCGCGCCGGCGCGATGGAGTTCGAGCGCCGCCTCGCACGCCGAGTTCTTGCCGCCGACGATGACGACGCGTTGGCGGTAATACGGATGCGCTTCCTTGTAGAAGTGCGTCACGTGCGGCAGGTCTTCGCCGGGCACGTTCAGCAGGTTCGGCCGGCCGTAATAGCCCATGGCCAGCACCACCGCGCGCGCCCGTCGCACGCGGACGGCGCCACGGGCCGTGCGTGACTCCACTTCGAAGTAGCGCTCATCGCCCTCGTCAACCGGCGACACCGCGGTGACGGGCTCGTGCAGCACCACCTGCAACTGCAGCGCGTCCACCACCTTGCGGTAATAGCGCAGCGCCTCCAGGCGCGTCGGCTTCTCGAACGGCGTCGTCAGGGGCATGCCGCCGATTTCGATCAGTTCCGGCGTGGTGAAGAACACCATGTGCGTCGGAAAGCGGTAGATGGCATCGGCGACGCTGCCCTGCTCGAGCACGACGTAGTCGAGATTGAGGCGTTGCGCGGCAATCGCAGTGGCGAGGCCGGCGGGACCGGCCCCGACAATGAGGACATCACGAATCGACACGCGCGCCCGCCCGCTTACGCCTGACGCGCGACGACGCCGATGGCTTCGTCGACGCGTGTGAGTCCGGCGTCAATGATGGCGAACGCTTCACGCAACTCCGCTTCGGTAATCGTCAGCGGCGGGTTGGTGAAGAACGTGTTCCAGCGCACCATCGTGTAGAGCCCGTGCTCGCGGAAGAAGCGGCCGAGCATCTGCGTCTCGGGCGAGGTGCCGTTGTAGGGTGCCAGCGGCTCCTTCGTCTGCGCATCGCGCACAAGTTCGACGATGCCGAAGAGGCCGATGTTGCGGGCGTCGCCGACGCAGGGGTGGTTGCGCGCGAGGTCGTCCATGAGGCCGCGCATCACCTGTCCCATCTGTTTTGCACGCGGGATCAGGTTGTCTTCCTCGTACACCGCGATCGTCGCCAGCGCCGCCGCGCAGCCGAGCGGATGGCTGTTGTAGGTGAGACCGCCGTAGAACACCTTCTGCTGGAAGTGATCCGCGATGCCGCGCCGCACGCCGAGCGCGCCGAGGGCAACGTAGGCGCTCGTCAGGCCCTTGGCCATCGTGATCATGTCGGGCACCACCTTCCAGTGGTCGATGGCAAACCACGCGCCGGTGCGGCCGAAGCCCGACATCACCTCGTCGGCGATCAGCAGGATGCCGTGCTTGTCGCACAGCGCGCGCAGGCCCTCGACGTAGCCGTCGGGCGGCACCAGGATGCCGTTGGTGCCGGTGACCGTTTCGAGGATGAACGCAGCAATGGTGTGCGGTCCCTCGAGCATGATGATCTCTTCGAGCTGCGCCAGCGCGTCGGCGGCCGAATCGGTGCCGCGCTGCAGGCCGTGATACGGGTGCGGCACGTGGACGACGCCCGGAAGCCCGGGTTCCATCGCCCAGCGGCGCGGATCGCCGGTGAGCGTCAGGCTGCCGGCGGTGCCGCCGTGATACGAGCGATAGCGCGCCAGGATCTTGTGGCGGCCGGTGACCAGCCGGGCGATGCGGATGGCGTTCTCGTTGGCCTCGGCGCCGCCGTTGGTGAAGAAGAACACGTCGATGTCGCCGGGCGTGATCTGCGCCAGTTTCTCGCCGAGCCGCGCCCGCGGTTCGGTGGCCATGAACGGGTTGGCATACGCCAGTGTCGCCGCCTGGTCCTGAATCGCCTTGACGACACGCGGATCGCCGTGGCCGATGTTGACGCACATCAGCTGGCTGTTGAAGTCGATGAAGCGCTTGCCTTCCGGCGTCCAGAAGTAGATGCCTTCGGCCCGCGCCACGGGAATGGGATCCACCGCCGCCTGCGCCGACCATTCATAAAGCGTGTGTCGCTTGGCCAGCGCCACCATCTGCTCACCAGTCATCTGTATCTCCTCCGCGTGTTTCGCTCCGCGCAGTTTACTTGCCGAAGGTCAGGCGGTCGAGCGCGACGTGTCCGTTGCTGATCACCAGCAGCGGATCAAGGACGCTCCGCACATCGTCCAGCGGGTTGGCGGCCACCACCAGCAGGTCGGCCTCGAAGCCTGCGGCGAGGCGGCCGATCCGCTGCTCACGCTTCAGCAGCGCGGCGTTGCTCGTCGTGGCGGCCTGCAGTGCCTCGAGCGGCGTCAGGCCGGCTTCGGTGAGCACCACGATCTCGCGCGCCAGCGTGGTGACGCTTCGCGGTCCATACGACGTGTCGGAGCCCGCGCCAATGGGCACGCCCAGCGCCCGCGCCCGCTGGATGACGCGCCGCAGAATGGGTTGCATCATCTGTCCCCGCCGCTGCAGCGCCGCATCGTCGTAGTCGCCGCCGGGTTCGGCAAGATCGTTGACGATGTCGGCAGTCGGCACCAGCCAGGTGCCCATCTTCGCCATGAGCGACAACGTCGCCTCCGTCAGGTAGGTGCCGTGTTCGATGCTGCGCACGCCGGCGCGGACAGCGGCGTCCGCACCTTCGGCTCCATGCGCGTGGGCCTGCACAGGAATCTCTTTCAGGGCCGCTTCGCCAACGATGGTTTCGAGTTCGCCGGCGGTGAACATCTGCTTGCGCGGATCGGTGTCGGGCGTGCCGGCGCGCTCGGTGGCGTTCACCTTGATCCAGTCGACGCCGTGCGCCAGATTGGCGCGGACCATCCGTCGCAAGCCGGCGACGGTGGTGATGCCGTTCATCAGGTCGCCGAGATCCGGATCCGACAGGAACAGCTCAGGCGCGGGACTGGTGCGCACGTGATAGCCCGCCGCCAGGATGTCGGGGCCGGGCAGATGCCCCGCGCGCACGAGCTCGCGCAGGCCGACATCCACATAGTGCGAGGCGCCGGCGCTTCGCGCGGTGGTGACGCCGGACTCCAGCGCCGCGCGCATCTGTGCGCGATTGCCGATGTGCACGTGCGCGTCGATCAGGCCCGGCAGCACCCAGCGACCGGCGAGGTCGATGGTCCGCACACCGGCCGGCGCGCTACCCGTGCCAATGGACGCGATGCGACCGTCCGCCAGCAGCACCGTGCGCCCGGTGTCCACGCGTCCCTCGACGACATCCACGACGGCGGCGTTGACGAGGGCAATGCGTCGTGGCACGACTGGCGAGGTGCCCGCGGGTTGTGTGGTTGCAGGTTGCGTGGCGGCCGGCCCGATGGCGGCCAGTATCGCAGCCACGACCAGCGTGGTCATCCGTTGCATGTCTCTACTCCTGTCTCGTCCTGTCTTGTCCCATTTCGTCGCCATCGACTCCGAAGCCTCAAGTCCTTCAAGCCCTCCAAGCCTTTCAAGCCCCAAGTCCCCAAGCCCAAGCCCTCCAAGCCTTTCAAGCCTTTCAAGCCCCAAGCCTTCAAGCCGTCAAGCCCCAAGCCCCTCAAGCCCAAGCCTCCAAGCCGTCCGTGGCGCTAACCTCTGCCATTCCATGCACTTCCGAACAGGACCGATTCGGTCGGGTATTGCCCGTTTACCCCGGCTCCGGCCCGTTCGGCCGCCTATCCTGCCCGCCGGCCGAAAGGCGATCAGGGCCTTGCACATGGCCTCCTACAATGGCCGGAACCGACATCATCCGGAGGAGCAGATGCACGCGCCCATCAAGTATGCCGAGAAGGTCCTCTCCATCGCCGCCAATGGGGCCTGGCAGGTGTATTCGCGGCTGAACCGCATTGCCCCCAACGAATCGTTCACGCCGAAATGGTCCGACAAGCCGCTGCAAAAGAGCTATCAGAAGACCAAGCCGCCCCTCGGCTGGCCGCGTGAAACCGATTCCCTGTGCCCCACCTGCGTGCGCGAGGCGCGCCAGGCCATCCTCGACGGCAAGAAGCCCGTCGACATTCTCCTCAACGAAAAGGTCGGCGAGATCAAGGCGACCATTCTCGAACGCGACGGCCAGATCCTGATGGTCAAGGACTGCCCCATTCACGGCCACTTCGAGGACGTGATGGCCATCGACACCGCGTTCTTCAAGCACCTCGAAGAGGTGTTCCCCGGCCGCGACATCCGCGCCCACAACGACGAGACGCTGCACAACCACGGCAGCAGCACCATCAAGTACGGCCGCGGCGCCGTGCTCACCGTCGACCTCACCAACCGCTGCAACATGATGTGCGACCCGTGCTTCATGGACGCCAACCAGGTGGGCTTCGTCCACGAGTTGACGTGGGACGACATCAAGATGGTGCTCGACAACGCCATCACCATCAAGCCGCGCCGGCAGATGTCGGTGCAGTTCTCGGGTGGTGAGCCGACGCTGTCGCCGTACTTCCTCGACGCCGTGCGCTACGCCCGCAAGGTCGGCTACAACTCGGTGCAGGCGGCCACCAACGGCATCGAGTTCGCCAAGAGCGCGGATTTCGCGCGCGCGGCGGCCGAGGCGGGCTTGCTCTACGCCTACCTGCAGT
>JADZCY010000128.1 GCA_020851325.1 Acidobacteriota bacterium
CCGTGGTGCCCGAGGCCGACGCGCGTCGCGACGATCTCGTCTCGGCGCTGGTCAATCTCGGCTACGATGCTCGGGCCATCGACAAGATCATCGGGCCGCTGCTCGAGGACGCCACGCTGTCGTTCGAGCAACAGCTGCGCGGCGCGTTGAAGGTGTTGTCGAGGGCCTGACCCTCGCGCGGTTCGCCTCATGGACGTCAACGATCCCCGGCTGGTTTCGGCGGCGCGCGCCGATGATGACGCGCAGTACGAGGCAGGGCTGCGCCCGCGCCGGCTCGACGACTACATCGGTCAGGATCGCGTCCGCGAAAACCTCCAGGTGTCCATCACCGCCGCGACCAAACGCGGCGACGCGCTCGATCACGTGCTCGTCTACGGTCCGCCGGGGCTCGGCAAGACCACGCTCGCGTATGTCATCGCCAACGAACTCGGCGTGCCGATCCGCACGACGGCCGGCCCGGTGATCGAGAAGCCGGGCGACCTCGCCGGCATCCTGTCGAACCTGCAGCCCCGCGAAGTGCTGTTCATCGACGAGATCCACCGCATGGCGCCGGCCATCGAAGAGATTCTCTATCCGGCGATGGAAGACTTCGAGCTCGACATCGTCATCGGGCAGGGCCCGGGCGCGCGGTCGGTGAAGGTGCCGGTGGAGCGCTTCACGCTCGTCGGCGCGACGACACGCGCGGGCCTGCTGACCTCGCCGCTGCGCGCGCGCTTCGGCATCGTGCAGCGGCTGGACTTCTACACCGTTGCCGACATCGAAGAGATCGTGCGGCGATCGGCGCGCATTCTCGACGTGCCGATGGACGACGAGGCGGCGCGCGAGATGGCCAGCCGGGCGCGCGGCACACCACGCGTCGCCAATCGCCTGCTCCGGCGTGTGCGCGACTTCGCCGAGGTGCGCGCCAACGGCCGCATCACGCTGGAAGTGGCGCGGGCGGCGCTGGCGCTGCTCGAAGTGGATGCGTCGGGGCTGGACGAGGTCGATCGCCGGTTGATGCTGACGATCATCGACAAGTTCGGCGGCGGACCAGTGGGTCTCAATACGCTGGCCGCGGCGACGAGCGAGGAACCCGATGCGATCGAGGACATGCACGAGCCGTATCTGATTCAGCTCGGGCTGCTCGAACGCACGCCGCGCGGCCGTCTGGCGACGGCCCGCGCCTACGATTACTTCGGCCGGATCATGCCGGCAAGGGGACTGTTTTGACCGACATGCTGCGAGCCCACCTGGCTGGCGCGGTGCCGATCCGCCGCGCCGCCATCAAGAGCCTGGCGACTTACGTCCCGCCGCGCCTGCTGACCAACGCCGACCTCGAGAAGATGGTCGACACCACCGACGAGTGGATCCTGCAGCGCACCGGCATCCGCGAGCGCCACATCGTCGATCCCGGCGTGGCGACGAGCGACCTGGCGAAGGAAGCGGCGCTCGAGGCCATCCGCCGCGCCGGACTGACGCCGGCGGACATCGACCTGATCGTCGTCGGGACCGTGACGCCCGACATGTTTTTTCCGAGCACCGCGTGCCTGGTGCAGGACAAGATCGGCGCGACGCGCGCGTGGGGCTTCGACGTCTCGGCGGCGTGTTCGGCGTTCACCTACGCGCTCACCGTCGGCAGCCAGATGGTGGCGGCCGGTGTCGCGCAACACGTGCTGGTGATTGGCGCCGACGTGATGTCGAGCATCATCGACTACACCGATCGGGCGACGTGCGTGCTCTTCGGCGATGGCGCCGGCGCCGTGGTGCTTGGCGTGTCGGACGACCCGTCGATCGGCATCCTCGACTTCGAGCATCAGGTGGACGGCAGCGGCGGACCGTCGCTGTGCATGCCGGCCGGCGGCAGCAAGCGTCCGGCGTCGCACGACACCGTCGAACAGCGTCTGCACTACGTCAAGCAGGACGGGCAGTCGGTGTTCAAGTTCGCCGTGCGCAAGACCGGCGACATCTGCGAGCGCATCCTGCAGCGCAACAACGTGACGGCGGCAGAGCTCGACCTGTTCGTCTCGCACCAGGCGAACAAGCGCATCATCATGTCGGCGGCCGAGCGAATCGGCATCCCTGAAGAGAAGGTGATCATCAACATCGATCGCTTCGGCAACACCACGGCGGCCACCATCCCTCTGGCGCTGAACGATGCCGTGATGACCGGCCGTCTGAAGAAGGGCGACCTGATCCTGCTGGCCTCGGTCGGCGCCGGCTTCACTGTCGGCTCGGTGCTGGTGCGCTGGGGAATCTGACGCCTCAGCCCGTGCCGGCGGATCGTGCCGCGCTCACGTCCGGGGTCCCGCTCACGTCTGGGGTCTGACCCCTTCGGTGAAGATCACGTTCGGGGTCTGACCCCTTCAGTGAAAATCACGTTAGGGGTCTGACCCCTCTAATGAGAATCCGGCTTGTGCCGAATCGGGCCAGCGTGTTGGTGGCATCAGCCCGCGTGACGCGGCTAAACACCTGAATTACAAGACGTTAGCATGCTGTGCCGTTCCTGGACACGGCGTGGACCGCGTGACCAGACCTGTCAAGCGTCGACTAATTTCAATTTCTGCAATAACTTACAGACGACGGCGACGCAGGAATTTCAATACTGTGTTCAATAACAGCACGCGCGACAGGCGCTTCTAACGGTTCTGTCGTCCCCTGATCTCGCACGAAAGCGCCCGGCCCTGCACGGTTTGGAGGGGTAATTGGCGCGGCCGGCGGGTTTGGCGGCGGCCTTGCTCAAGTGAGCGGCGAGCATCCTATGTCCATTCGCCGTTTTCTCCCCCTCCTTCTGCTCGGCGCCATCGTCATGGCGCCGTTGTCCGCGGCGGCACAGCCGTCGCGCCCTCGCTTCGATCGGGCGCTGAATGAAGCCCGTGGCAAGGGCCAGAGCCGCGTCGGCGGCGTCATCATCAAGGTTCGCAAGGGCGCCCGCGCGTCGCTGGCCCGGGAACTCCGTCGCCTCGGCGTGGCCGTCGGCGAGCATGCCGGCATCGAGGCGCTTTCCGCCAACCTGACGGCGGCGCAACTCGACACCCTGTGCGGCGCCGGCTCCACCATCGGCTGTTCCGCCGACGCGGAAGTATCAGCCTCGACGCAGTACCAGCTCGTGCGCTTGCTGCCGCCAGCGCCGCTCAACACCGCCCTTGCCTCGATGGGGTGGGCGCCACAAACGACAGCCGGCACCGGCGTCACCGTGGCCATCATCGACTCCGGCATTCACCCGACGCCGTCGCTGGCGGGCCGCATCGTCGAGTTCGTCGACTTCACTGGTGATGTGCCGACGTTGACCGCGCCGCGCGACGACTATGGACACGGCACGCACGTCGCCGGGTTGATCGCCGCCCAGCAGAAGTCGACCGACGCGGCCATGCAGGGTGCCGCGCCCGGCGCCCGGCTCGTCGGCCTGCGCGTCCTCGATGGCCAGGGCCGCGGGCGTACCAGCGCCGTCATCAGCGCGATCGAGTACGCCACGACTCATCGCGTGCGTCTCGGCATCGGCATCATCAACCTGTCGCTGGGCCATCCGATTTTCGAGTCGGCCGCGGACGACCCGCTGGTCCAGGCCGTCGAGGCCGCGTCGCGCGCCGGCATCATCGTCGTGGTGTCGGCCGGCAACGTCGGCGCCAACAGCGATGGCGCGGTCGGCTACGCCGGCATCACCTCGCCCGGCAACGCGCCCTCTGCCCTCACGGTCGGCGCACTGAACCATCGTGGCACCTCGGCTCGCGGTGACGACCGCGTGCCGGTGTACAGCTCGCGTGGGCCGTCGTGGTACGACGGCCTGGCCAAGCCGGACATCATGGCTCCGGGCCATCAGTTGCTGTCCGAGCTGTCGCCCGGCGCCGGTCTGCCGTCCACCTACCCGTCGCTGGTGCAGGCCGGCCCCTCCGGCCGCGCCTACCTCAAGCTGTCGGGCACCAGCATGGCGGCCGGTGTCGCCACGGGCGTCGTCGCCGTCATGAAACAGCAGTTCCCGGCGTTGACGCCGGTGATGGCCAAGGCGGTGCTGCAGTACACCGCGCTCTCCCTGAGCGACGATGCGGGCGCCCCGTATGACGTCATGACGCAGGGCATGGGCGCCATCAACGCGAGCGGCGCGCTCGCGCTGCTCGGCAGCGCCATCCCCGCACTCCCGATCGGGACAACGACGACGATGGCGATTGCGCCGGACGTGCTCACGGTCTCCACGACCACCGCGCTGACCGCCGACGGTGGCCTGGTCGCCCCGGCGACGGCGCCGATCGCCGTGCCCTCCTGCGGCGTCAGCGGCTGCACGACGGTGATCGCCGGCCAGACTTACGACTGGGCCGCGCGCATCGTCTGGGGCCAGAACATCGTCTGGGGTGAATCGGTGTTCGCGCAGCTGTCCCAGGGCTGGTTGAACAACATCGTCTGGGGCGAGAACATCGTGTGGGGTGAAAACATCGTCTGGGGCGAGAACATCGTCTGGGGTGAAAACATCGTCTGGGGCGAGAACATCGTCTGGGGCGAAAACATCGTGTGGGGCGAGAACATCGTCTGGGGTGAAAACATTGTCTGGGGCGAGAACATCGTGTGGGGCGAGAGCGTTCGTCCAGGCGATGGGCGCGCCCGTCTTGGAGGGCGCCGGTAATGGTGGCCGCCACCACACAGGCGCAGACCGTTCTGCGGCCGCCGCTCGTCGGTCTGGCATCTGACTGGCGTCAACAACTGCCGGAACTCACGGGCACTTCCTCCACGTTGCGCGAACTGCGGCTGTCGGACGCGCCGGCGCTGCTAACCACGATGACCTCCGAGGATGTCGCGCGCTTCATCTCGACGCCGCCGACCTCGGTGGATGGCTTCGAGCGCTTCATCACCTGGGCACGGCATCAGCGCGGCGCCGGCCGCTACGCCTGCTTTGCGGTGGTGCCGCACGGACTGACCGCGCCGGTCGGCCTCTTCCAGCTCCGGCGGATGGACGACGACACGGCGACGGGCGAATGGGGATTCGCGCTCGGCCAGCCGTACTGGGGCCAGGGCTACTTCATCGACGCCGCGCGTCTGGTGCTCGCGTTCGCCTTCGACGAGATGGGCCTGCGGCGGCTGGAGGCGCGCTCGGCGGTGGCCAACGGCCGCGGCAACGGCGCGCTCCGCAAGGTCGGCGCGGTGCACGAAGGCGTGCTGCGCCGGGCGTTTCGCAAGGACGGCCAGCGGCTCGATCAGTCGATGTGGTCCATTCTGGCGGACGACTGGCGGGCAGCCGAGGCGGTGCAGTGGCCGGCGCTCGTCCACTGACGCCGTGATGCTCGAGGCGAGATCCATGGGCAAGCTCTGTCTGGAGATGCCGGCCGCCCTGGTCGAAACAACGCGGCACGCCGCCGGAGACGCGTGGCAACGCGGACTGCCCGTGCTGCGCGGTCTCGGTGTGACGCTCCGCGAACCACGCCTGGAGGATGCACCGGCGCTGCTGGCGCATCTCGGGGTCGAGGAAGTGGGGCGGTTCATGACACCGCCGCCGTCGACCGTGGAGGGCTTTGCCGAGTTCATCGCCCGGGCGCAGCGCGAACGCGAGGCGGGCCAGTACGCCTGCTTCGCCGTTGTCCCCGAGGGGGCGACGCAACCGGTCGGCGTGTTTCAGCTTCGCTGCCTCGACACCGGCTTTGCCGCCGCGGAGTGGGCATTTGCGATCGGTCCGACGTACTGGGGCACGGGACTCTTCATGGCCTCGGCCCGTCTGCTGCTGGCGTTCGCTTTCGAGCAACTCGGCGTGCTGCGCCTCGAGGGCCGTGCCGCCGTGATGAACGGTCGAGGCAATGGCGCGCTGCGGAAAGCCGGCGCGGTGCAGGAGGGCGTGCTGCGGCGCGCGTTCCAGCGGAACCAGCACTGTTACGACCAGGTGCTCTGGTCGATTCTGGCGGAGGACTGGCGGCTGCAACGATCGGCCGCGTCGCGTCACATTCATTGAGACGCTTCACTCGTCGGTCGCCACCTGTTTGGGCCCGGTGTTCCAGGGAGCATCGGGCCCCTTTTTTGAGGACCGCCGCTGCGCAGCGGTAGGACGGACAGGACCGCTGCTTCGCAGCGGTAAGGGATCAGGACCGCCTGCGCCACGCCTTCGTCGTACACTGCCGTTCGTGCGTGCGGACGAGTTCCACTTCGACCTTCCCGACCATCTCATTGCGCAGGCACCACCAGCCGAACGTGGCCAGTCGCGACTGCTGAGGCTCGATCGCGCGACCGGCGCCATCCAGCATGGCCACTTCCGTGATTTGCCCGAGCTGCTGACGCCAGGCGATCTGCTTGTCGTCAACGACACGCGCGTGTTTCCGGCGCGGCTCCTCGGCGAGCGCCTGCCGGGCGGCGGCGCCGCCGAGTGCTTTCTGGTGCATCCCTCGAGCGAACCCGACGTGTGGGTAGCCCTGGTCAAACCCGGCACGCGACTCAAGCCCGGCTCGCGCATGCGCTTCGCGCGCGACGGCGTGGTGATCGAGGCCGAGGTTCGTGATCGCGACGGCCGCGGCCGGCGGCTCGTGCACCTCTCGACGCCGGATGGTGTCGATCTGCACACGGCGATTCATCGGGTGGGCCACATGCCACTGCCGCCGTACGTCAAGCGTCCGGACACTGAGGCGGATCGCAACCGGTATCAAACGGTGTACGCGAGGCACGAGGGATCGATCGCAGCGCCGACGGCGGGTCTGCACTTCACTGACCAGATTTTCGCTGCGCTCGAAGCGCGCGGCATCGAGCGGACGTCCATCACGCTGCACGTCGGTTACGGCACCTTCCAGCCGGTGCGCGTCGAGCACATCGAGGATCACGTGATGGAAAGCGAACGCTTCGACGTGTCGGCTGCCGCGGCGGACGCCTTGACGCGCGCCCGTCGCGACGGCCGCCGCATCATCGCCGTCGGCACGACGTCGACTCGCACACTCGAGTCACTCCGTATCGAAGACGACGGTGCAGTGCCGGCGCAGGCGGGTGACACACGGCTGTTCATCCGGCCAGGGCACACGTTTCAACTGGTCTCCGGCCTCATCACCAACTTCCACCTGCCCGCATCGTCTTTGCTGATGCTGGTGTCGGCGTTCGCCGGGCGCGACGCCGTGCTGGCCGCCTATCGTGCCGCGGTGGCGGCCGAGTATCGGTTCTACAGCTACGGCGACGCGATGGTGGTCTTGTAGACGCCGCCGCTTTTCCGTACGCTCTAACGCGGCCACGCTGATGACGCTCCCATACGAACCGTTCGATCTGTCGCGCGTGCAGACCTATCCGTTGCGCTCGCGCCCGAGCAAGGTGAACGTCGAGCAGTTCGCGCAGCCGCCGGATCCCACAGGCGGCATCCGCGATTTCCTGAATCGCCTGCCGCGCATCCTCGCCGGGGACGATCTGCGCGCCGTTGTCGCCGCGCTGCTCGCGGCGCGGCGCGCGGAGAGGCCGATCGTCTGGGGCTTCGGTGGCCACGTGATCAAGACCGGCCTGGCGCCGGTGCTGATCGATCTGATGCGCCGTGGTTACGTGTCGGCGCTGGCCACCAACGGCGCCGGCATGATTCACGACTTCGAGATCGCCATCGGTGGGTCGACGTCGGAAGACGTGGACCGCGCGCTCGGGCCCGGCACGTTCGGCATGGCGACCGAAACCGGCGCCGACCTCAATCGTGTCATCAACGAAGGCGTGGCCGCGGGCCTTGGCATCGGCCAGGCGGTGAGTCGTCATCTGCACGCGACGCAGCCGCCGTTTGCCGCGCACAGCCTGCTGGCCGCCGCCGGCGCGCTCGACATTCCGGTGACCGTGCACGTCGCCATCGGCACCGACATCATCCACATGCATCCCGCGGCATCGGGCGCGGCCATCGGCGACGGCAGCCTGCGCGACTTCAGCTACTTCACCTCGATCGTCGCGCAACTGCGCGGCGGTGTCTTCCTCAACTGCGGCTCCGCCGTCGTGCTGCCCGAGGTGTTTCTCAAGGCCGTCGCACTGGCCCGCAACGCCGGCCATTCGCTCGACGGCTTGACGACGGTGAACCTGGATTTTCTGCGGCAGTATCGACCGCAGACGAATGTGGTGACGCGACCCACCGCCGGTATTGGCCGCGGTTATTCGCTGACCGGCCATCACGAGATCATGATTCCGCTCATCGCCGCCGCGCTCGTGGACGGCCTGGATGGGTAAGGCCCTCGGGGCCGTCGCGGGCGCTGCGTTCTTACTGTGGATTGCCGGCCTCCGCCCGATCGACCCGGGCGAGATCGGCTGGTTGATGCGCTACGACTGGCCGGTGCACTTCTTCGGCTGGCACTTCTTCCGCCAGGAATCGTGGCATGTGCCGCCTGGCTTGATCGACGGCTTCTACGCGCCCGTCGGCACGGCGATCGGTTTCACCGATTCGATTCCGCTGATGGCGTTTGCCTTGCGGCCCTTCGAGGCCTGGCTGCCCGACACGTTTCAGTACATCGGCCCCTGGCTGTTGATCTGTTTCACTCTGCAAGGCGCGTTCGCCGCCGCGTTGATGGCGCGATGGACGCCGAACGTGGCCGCGCAGGCTCTGGCCGGCGCACTAACGGTGCTGTTGCCGACACTGCTCGCGCGCATCGGTCATCCGTCGCTGTGTGCGCACTGGCTGCTGCTGTGGGCGTTGATCATCGCCACGCGCGAAGGTGCGTCGCGTCATCGCCTGCCGGAGTGGATCGCCATCGGACTCATCGCCGGACTGGTGCATCCGTATCTGGCCGTGATGAGTCTCGGCATCCTGACCGGCGTGGCCGTGACCAATCGTGGCGCGCATGTCGTGATGCGGGCGCGCGCGCTCGTCGCAGCGGTTGCGGCGACGCTGGCGGGTTGGTGGGCGAGCGGGCTGTTCAGCGTGTCCGGCGCCGAGTCGATGGCCACCGAAGGTCTTGGCTACTATTCGATGAACCTGCTGGCACTGATCACCTCGACCGGCTGGTCGGCGGTGCTGCCCGAGATTCCACGAGCCACGGGCGGTCAGCAGTTCGAAGGTTTTCAGTATCTCGGTCTCGGTGTGCTCGTCGCCATCGTCGTCGCCACCGTCGCGCGTGTGCGCGGCGGGCGCGGGCACGGCACTGCAGCATCGACGCACGGCTTTGGTCCGTGGGTGATTGCGGCCACCGTGCTGATGGCAATCTTCGCGCTGAGTCCCGTCGTGACGGCCGGCGGATCCGTCGTGATCGACATGTCCGGTCCCTGGACGTCGCGGCTGGCGGTGTTCCGCGCCACCGGACGTTTCGCCTGGCCGCTGGTCTACGTGATCGTCGGCACAACGCTTTACGTCCTCACGCGCCGCCTTTCCGCGCGGGCGCTCGTCGCGGTCCTGGCCCTCGTCGTGTGCATCCAGGCGGCGGACCTGCACGCCGTTCACCAGGAACGCCGGCGCAGCGCCCACGACCCGGCGTTCTTTGCGTGGGCCAACCCGATGACGTCGGCGGTGTGGGAACGCGTGTTACCGGTTTACGATCACCTCGTGCTCTATCCGCCGCCGCAATGCGGCACATCGCCGATGCCGTATGAACCGGCCGCCTGGCAGGCCGGCCTGCACGGGCTCACGATCAACGCCGGCGGCGTCGCGCGTCCGGACGAAGCGGCGCGCCTTCGCTATTGCCACGATCTCGGCGATCAGATGCAGGCCGGGCAGATCGACGCGGGCACGTTCTACATCGTCGCGGCATCGGAGGTGGGTGCGATCCGCGCCGCCGCGGGTGATCGCCTCGTCTGCGGTGTCATCGACGGCATCAATGCCTGCGTCTCCTCTTCCTCGTACGAAGGCTGGCGCGATCTGGCGGTGTTCCAGTGAGCACACCGTCGCTGTCGGTCGTCGTGCCGGCCTATCAGGAGGGCACCGGCCTCGCCGCCGGCCTGCGCGCGATTCATGCCGCCGCACGGACGACGACGCTGCCGTTTCAGTTGGTCGTGGTGGACGATGGGTCCACGGATGACACGTGGAGCACGCTGCGCGCGCTCGAGCGCGAGATGCCGGAACTGGCGGCGATTCGCCTGTCGCGCAACTTCGGCAAGGAAGGCGCGATTGCCGCGGGGCTCGACATCGCCACCGGCGACGCGACGATCGTGATGGACGCCGACCTGCAGCATCCGCCGGCGCTGATCGTCGAGCTGGTGCGGCGCTGGCGCGACGAGGGCTGGGACGTCGTCGAGGCGGTGAAGTCGGACCGCGGGCGCGAGTCGTTTCTGCACCGCGTCGTGACGCGCGCGTTCTATCGCGCCGCGGCGTGGCTCACCGGCTACGACCTGCAGGATGCGTCAGACTTCAAGCTGATCGATCGGCGCGTGCTGGTGGAGTGGCGCCGGCTCGGCGAACGCGCGACGTTCTTCCGCGGCCTCGTCGCCTGGCTCGGCTTCTCGCGCACGCAGATTGCCTTCGACGTGCCGCCGCGCCAGACGGGCGCGTCGCGCTGGTCGCTTGGCGCGCTGGCCGGCCTGGCCGTGCACGCGGTCACCTCGTTCAGCGCGCTGCCGCTGCAACTGGTCACCATCCTCGGCCTGGTGATGCTGCTCCTCGCCGTCGGCATCGGTGCGCAGGCACTGCGGCTCTGGGCCGAAGGCCTGGCGCTGCCGGGGTTCACCACCGTCATCCTGCTGCAACTGCTCATCGGCGGGCTGTTGATGATCAGCATGGGCATCATCGGCACCTACGTCGCGCGCATCTACGAAGAGGTGAAGGCGCGGCCGCGGTACGTGGTGAGGGACACATTAGGCACGGACGATCGGGGGATTGGTGATCGGCCGACTGGCGGAGATCGGTCGTGACGGGGACGGCGCCGCGGCGGCGGGATCGGGATGCGGTCGAGATCGAGGGGGACTATCAGGCGCGGGCGATCGAGTCGCGGTGGGCGTCGCAGCGCTTCTGGCACGCGGCGAAGGTCCGGTTGATGGATCGCGTGGCGCCGGTGGCGGTCACGGCTCGCGTCGCCGATGCCGGCTGCGGCTCCGGCGTGATTGCCGATCACCTGGCGCGGACGGCGCGCGAGGTGGTTGGCTTCGACTCGAATCCCGCGGCCACCGACTTCGCGCGCGGGGCGTATCCGCGGCCCAACCTCCGGTTCGTCCTCGGCCCATTCGAGCGCATCCGCGACGAAGGTCCCTTCGATCACATCGTCTGTCTCGAAGTGATCGAGCATCTGTATCTCGAGCAGGCCGAAGCCACGCTGGCGCTTTTTGCCGCGGCGGCGGCGCCGGGAGCGACGCTGTTCGTGACGACGCCGAACGTGCGCAGCGGGTGGCCGTTGATCGAGTGGGCGCTGGACCGGTCGGGCCTCGTGCCGACACTGGACGAGGCGCAGCACCTGACGCTGTTTTCGCGCCGGTTGCTGCACAACGCCTGCACCCGCGCCGGCTGGACGGTGGAGGAGATCGGCGCCTTCAACGGCGTGGCGCCGTTCGTGGCGCCGCTCGGCGAGGGCCTGGCGCGCGGCGTCGAGCGCCTGGAGTTCGCGACCCGGCGCTGGATGCCCTACAACCTGCTCTACTGTCGCGCCAAGCTGTTGTAGAATCGAAAGTTCCTGCCGGAGTAGCTCAGCCGGTTAGAGCGAGCGTCTCATAAGCGCTAGGTCGGCGGTTCGAGTCCGCCCTCCGGCACCAGTCAGCCCATCTTTCATCCCAGTTCACGTGGACGACCTGATCCGGCGCGTCCAGGCGTTTGCCGATCGCGAGGGCCTCTGGTCCGCCGGCGATCGCGTGCTGGCCGCGGTATCCGGCGGCGCGGACTCGGTGGCACTGGCGTGGATCCTTCACCACCTGGCGCGCGCGAAACACGCGCAGCTCGCCGGCCTCGTGCATCTCCATCACCACATTCGCGGTGAGGCCGCGGACGCCGACGCGGCGTTCGTGACCGCCCTGGCCGAGCGTCTGGGCGTCCCCGTACACGTCGGTCATGCCGATGTGCCGGCGCTGGCGCGCCAGGCCCGCGTCTCGCTCGAGGTGGCGGGCCGGCAGGCGCGGCTGGCGCATTTCGAGGACGTGCGTCGTGCCGCGGAGGCCACGGTGGTGGCCGTCGCGCACACGCGCAGCGATCAGGCTGAGACCATCCTGCTGCGCCTGACGCGTGGGGCGGGCA
>JADZCY010000129.1 GCA_020851325.1 Acidobacteriota bacterium
TCGAGCGCGTCGCGGCGAAAAAGCGCGGTCAGCCGGGCCCACGCCGCGCGCAGCGCACTCACGCCTTGCCGCCTTCACGCGACGTGGCCAGCACGCGGCTCATCACGGCGGCGAGCCGTTCCCACTCGACGCGTTCGGCCTTCACCCGTCGCCGGCCGGCGGCGGTAATGGTGTAGAACTTCGCCTTGCGGTTGTTGTCCGACACGCCCCACGCGGCCGAAATCCAGCCGCGCTGCTGCAGCCGCACGAGCGAGGCATAGATGGTGCCCTGGTTGAGCAGCACCTGATCCTGGCTGACCTGCTCGATGCGCCGAGCGATGCCGTAGCCGTGCATCTCGCCCATGACGTCGAGCGTCTGCAGCACCATGAGGTCGAGCGTGCCCTGGAGAAGATCGAGTTTCGACGGCGCCATGCTGACTCCTGTTGCGATGCCACAGGAAGATGCCACAGGACATGTGGCATGTCCACATAAAGATTGGGAGTCGCGAATCTGGTGATCTCGTGATCTGGTGATGTGGTGATCAATCTGATGATGCGGCGATCGGCCGATCTATGTGCAGACCTGGTGATCGGTGCCGTTCCGGCAATAATGCAGAGGTGCTGGTTCTTGCGTCTGCGTCACCGCGTCGCGCGCAGTTGCTGCGCGCCATTGGCGTGCCCTTCGAAAGTGTCCCCGCAGACGTCGACGAGACGCCGCACGCAGGGGAGTCGCCGGCGGACTACGTGCGGCGACTGGCGCTGGAGAAGGCGCGTGTAGTGGCCGCGGCGCGCGGCGATGCGTTGGTGCTCGGCGCCGATACGACAGTGACCCTCGACGGCGGGATCCTCGGCAAGGCCGCGGACGAGATCGAGGCGCGCGAGATGCTGGCGCACCTGGCTGGACACACGCACGAGGTGCACACCGGTGTCGCGCTGGTAGGTCCGGCCGGCTCGACCGTAACACCCCCGCGCGCGGAGATGATTGACGTGGCGACGACGCGCGTCAGCATCGCGCCGATGACCGCCGCGGACCTCGATGCGTACGTGGCCTCCAACGAGTGGCGGGACAAGGCCGGCGCGTATGCCATCCAGGGCCGTATGTCTCGGCATGTCACCAACTTGGCCGGGTCGTACACCAACGTCGTCGGCCTGCCGGTGGCGCTGGTCTGGGACCTCCTGATGCGTTATCCTGATGGACAAGGAGCCGCGAGGTTCATCCCATGAAGCACAAGTCCGTCAAAGTAGCGCTCACCGCTCTCGTCATGGCCCTCTCGTTCGGCGGGCTGCTCTATTCGACGATGGGCGAGGACACCGAGTACTACAAGCACGTGGACGAGGTGATGACGCAGCCCAACGAATGGTACGGCAAGAAGCTGCAGCTTCACGGCTACGTCGTGCCGGACTCGATCCTCAAGCGCAAGAACAGCCTCGAATACAAGTTCAAGGTCCAGAGCAACGGCCACATCGTCGACGCCACCTACACCGGCGTCGTGCCCGACACGTTCAAGGGCGACGCCGAAGTGGTGCTGAAGGGCATGCTCTCGAATGAGGGCTTCAGCGTCGCGCCCAACGGCGTGATGGCCAAGTGTCCATCGAAGTACGAAGCCAAACCCGGCGCCCCGACATCGTAGGCGCCCCCGGCAAGGCACCCAGTGATGAAAGGGCAGGAGGCGCCAGCGTTCCTTCTGCCTTTTGTTTTTCTGACTCGGTTTCCGGTCCCCTGACATGGCTTCATTAGGTTCGTTCCTGCTGCTCCTGGCGTTTGTCGTCGCCGCCTACGCCCTGGCCGCATCGGTGGCCGGCGCGCGCCGGCGCCACACGCGCCTCGTCGAAAGCGGTATCGGCGCCTTCTACACGGTGGCCGCGCTGATGACCGTGGCCAGCGGCGTCATCATCTACGCCTTCGTCGCCGGCGACTTCACCATCCGCTACGTGCAGCGCTATTCGGACAGCGTGCAGCCGCTCTTCTACAAGATCACGTCGTACTGGGGCGGGCTCGACGGCTCGGTGATGTTCTGGGTGTTCCTGCTGTCGCTGTTCGGTTCGGTGGCCGTCAAGGTCAACCGCGAACGGCACCGCGAACTGATTCCGTATGTGGTGGCGGCCATCGCCGCGGTCGAGATGTTCTTTCTCTTCCTGATGATCATCCACAACAACCCGTTCGACACCTACCTCACGCAGACGCCGACGGATGGCCGCGGGCTGAATCCGCTGCTCCAGAACTTTTACATGGCCATCCACCCGCCGACGATGTATCTCGGCTTCGTTGGCCTGACGATCCCGTTCGCCTTCGGCATGGCCGCGCTCATCACCGGCCATCTCGACGACTCGTGGCTGCGCGCCGTGCGCCGCTGGACGATGTTCTCGTGGTTCTTCCTGTCGCTGGGCCTGACGCTCGGGATGATCTGGGCCTACGAGGAACTCGGCTGGGGCGGTTTCTGGGGCTGGGACCCGGTGGAGAACGCCGGCCTGCTGCCGTGGTTCACCGCCACCGCGTTCCTCCACTCGGTGATGGTGCAGGAGCGGCGCGGCATGCTGCGCGTGTGGAACGTCACGCTGGTGATCGTCACGTTCCTGCTCACCATCTTCGGCACGTTCATGACGCGCTCGGGCGTGGTGCAGTCGGTGCACGCTTTCGGCGACGACCCGGCGCTGGCGCGCCTCTTCCTGTCGTTCATGGGTATCGTCGCGACGTTCTCGTTCGGCTGGGTGATCTATCGCCTGCCGATGCTGCAGGCGCGGCACGAACTCGACTCGTGGATGTCGCGCGAAGCGGCGTTCATGGCCAACAACTGGATCCTGCTGTTCTCGGCGTTCTTCGTCCTCTTCGCGACGATGTTCCCGACGTTCACCGAGATGATCAACGGCGAACGTCTCACGGTGGGGCCGCCGTTCTTCAACCGCTGGATGACGCCGATCGGCCTGGCGCTGCTGGCGCTCACCGGTGTGGGGCCGCTGCTGGCGTGGCGCAAGTCGACGGTCAAGAATCTGATCGATCAGTTCCTGTTCCCGGTGGCGCTCGGCCTCGTCGTCGCCGGCGTGCTGGTGGCGATGGGCGTGCGCGTGTGGAGTTCGGGCATCTGCTTCGCGCTGTGCGGCATGACGTTCGGTACCATCGCGCAGGAGTTCTACCGCGGCGCGAACGTCCGCCGCGGCATGACCGGCACCGACATCGTCACGGCAATGATCGGCCTCGTCGGCCGCAACAAGCGGCGCTACGGCGGCTACATCGTCCACCTCGGCATCGTGCTGATGTTCCTCGGCTTTGCCGGTGAAGGGTTCAGCCGCGACGAGCAACTGCTGCTGAAGCCGGGCGAGGAAGCGACGGTCGGCAACTACGTGCTGCACCTGAACGCCCTCCGCGTCACCGACGATGGACAGAAGCAGATGATCACGGCGCACGTCGCGGTGCGCGACACCAATGGCCGCGATCTCGGCACGATGACGCCGGCGAAGTGGTACTACCGCAAACACGAAGAAGAACCGACCACGGAAGTCGGTATTCGTCGCACCTTCGCCGAGGACCTGTATATCGTGATGCCGGCGTTCGAGCTGGAGGATCAGACGGCAAGCGTCGAGGTCCACATCAACCCGCTCGTCAACTGGCTGTGGCTTGGCTTCGGCATCATGGCGATCGGCACCGGCATCGCGCTGCTGCCGGAGCGCGCCATCAGCTTCGCGGCGTCACGCGTGCCGGCCGGCGCGGCCACGGCGACGCTCCTGATGGTCGCGCTGCTGCTGCCGGGGCTGGCGCACGCGCAGCACGTCGAGAACCCACAGGATGCGCGCCTGCAGGTGTTCTCGAAAGAGGTGCGCACGCTCGGCAACGAGATGGCGTGCTGGTGTGGCGGCTGCTCGAAGCTGCCGGTTGGCGATTGTGTCTGCTCGCATTGTGCGCTCGTCAAACGCGAAGCGACGACAATGCTCGAGAGTGGCGCCACGCCCGAGCAGATCGTGCAGCATTTTGTCGACCCGGGCGATCACATCAATCATGAAGGGCATTACGGCAAGAGCGGTCAGGCACTGCTCAGTCAGCCCTCCGAGGGTTTTGCCCGCATCGCGTTGTATCTGCCGTACGTGCTTGGTTTGGCCGGCCTGCTCGCGGCCATCGCGTTCGTGACCACGTGGTCGCGGCGTCCGGCGCTGGCGGGTGCCGCCGGCATGCTCGACGAAGACGAGCGCCTGCGCGCGCGTCTGGACGACGAGCTGCGCGATCTCGACTAGGACCCATCAGTGGACGCTTCCTCCGCAGCAACTTCCGGCGACGACGTCGCCGCCGATCAGGGCCTGCCGCCCTGGCAGTTCTTCCTGCTGTGCGGCATGCTCGGCGCCACGGCCGTCGTCATCGTCGCTACCGGACAATCGATCGCCAACATCCTGATCCTGAGCGCCACCGTCGTGGCCACGAGCTTCGTCGCGCTGGGCGTCTATCGGACGTTCGCGCCGCTGGTGTCGCACACCTTCAGCGCCGCGCCGACCGTGGCCGGCGGCCGCACCCGCGCCGCACTCGAGCGCGAGAAGACACTGGTGCTGCGCGCCATCAAGGAACTGGAGTTCGACTTCGCGATGGGCAAGCTGTCGCAGGCGGACTTCGACGAGATGGCCGGCCGGCTGCGGCGTCGCGCCATGGGCCTCATGCAGCAGTTGGACGCCACCACCGGCTATCGCGAGCAGATCGAGCGCGAAGTGACGTCGCTGGCGGCGGTGCCGGCACCGAGTGCACCGGCCGATGTGGCCGCCCGCACGCGCACGTGCCCCGGCTGCGACACGCGTAACGACATCGACGCACGCTTCTGCAAACAATGCGGCACCTCGCTTTCTTCGTAGTCCGTTTCCTGTGTGCGGCGTTGCTGGCGGCCCTGGCGGCGCCAGCCGCGGCCCAGGTGGCGATGCCCGACGCCGGCCAGATGTCCGGCATTCCGCTCCCGGCGCCGGAACTCGCCGTCGGCACCGTCGGCGTGCGCGTCGTCCGCGAACGCATGGGCAACAACGTGGCCGGCCAGGCGGTGACGGTCACGGCCAACGGTCAGGCCAAAACCGCGACGACCGACGCGCAGGGCCGGGCGGAATTCTCCGGATTTGCGCCGGGCGACAGCGTGATTGCGACCGCCACCGTGGATGGTGAAACGCTGACGTCGCAGCCGCTGCTCGTGCCGTCGCGTGGCGGCATGCGCGTCGCGCTGGTGGCCGGCGTGTCCGAGGCACAGGCGCGCGAAGCGGCCGAAGCCGAAGCAGCCGCGAAACAGCCGGCACGACAGGGGATTGTGGTGATTGGCGGGCAGTCGCGACTGGTGCTCGAGTTCCAGAGCGACGTGCTCACCGTGTTCTACCTGCTCGACATCGTCAACAACGCGCGCACGCCGATCGATCCGGGCGCGCCGCTCGACATCGAGTTGCCGCGCGACGCCGGCAATCCGGCGTTGATGGAAGGATCGACGACACAGGCGACGCTGCGCGGTACGACGGTGCGCGTCACCGGCCCATTCGCTCCGGGCACCACGAGCCTGCAGGTCGGCTACTCGCTGGCTGACGCCGGCAAGACCTACCAGTTGTCGCAGCGCTGGCCGGCCGCGTTCGAGCAGCCGTTCGTCGCGGTGGAGAAGATCGGCGACCTGCAGATGACGTCGGCGCAACTGCCGAACACGGAAACCATCAACGCGGATGGCGGCAAGCAGTTCATCCTCGCCAACGGCGGACGCCTCGCCGAGGGCGACACGCTGACGTTCACGTTGACCAACCTGCCGGCGCACAGTCGCGTGCCGCGCTGGACGGCGGTCGGCATCGCGGCGCTGGTCGTGCTCGGCTTCGGCATCTTCGCGTTCGGCCCGTCGGCGCAGCCCGAGCGGTCGCAGCTGCAGAGCGAACGCGCGCGCCTGATGCACGAACTCGTCGCCATCGAGGAGCGCCGCCGCGCCGGCAAGCCCAAGGCGCGCGACCACGAGCGGCGTCCGGCGCTGGTCGCCGAACTCGAACGCGTGATGGCCGCGCTCGACGATGCGCCCGGGGGCGGCCAGGGGGCCGCTGCGTGACGGCCGATTTCGAGCGGCTGACCGTCTCGAACCTCTCTCGCCACTACGGCCGCCGCAAGGCCTTGGCCCGCGTCTCGTTCACCTGCGAGGCCGGGCAGATCGTCGGCCTGCTCGGGCCGAATGGCGCCGGCAAGTCGACGCTGCTTGCCATTCTCGGCACGCTGCTGGCGCCGTCCGAGGGCGAAGTGCGGTACGGCAATCAGCAGGCGCTCGAGGGCGGCTCGCGGCTCCGCGAGCGCATCGGCATGCTCGGCCACGACCTGTTCCTCTATCCGGAACTCACCGCGCACGAGAACCTCGTGTTCTTCGGCAGGATGTATGGCCTGACCGACGCGCCACAACGTGCGACACAGGCGCTGGACCGCGCCGGGCTTGGCGATCGTGCGCACGACGCAGTGTCGGGATTCTCGCGCGGCATGCGGCAACGCGTCGCGCTCGAACGCGCGCTCCTGCACGGTCCGCGGTTGCTGCTGCTGGACGAGCCGTTCACCGGACTCGATCAGGCATCGGCGGCGGCGCTGGTGGGACGGCTTCGTGAGGAACAGCAGCGCGGCGTCCTCACCATCCTCGCGACCCACGATCTCGACGTCGTCGATGGCTTGCTGACGAGCGAATTGTTCCTGCGAAACGGACGTCTCGTCACGGTGGCGCCCGGGGAGGGACCACTGCGCGAACGCTATCGGGCCGCGGTGGCCTCGGCATGAAATCGTTCTTCCGCGTCGCGCTGCTGGTGGTGCGCAAGGACCTGATGGTCGAGGCGCGCAGCCTCGAAGTGATCTCGACGACGCTGTTCTTCGCGCTGACGGTCGTGCTGGTGTTTGCGTTCGGCCTCGTGCGCGAAGGGCGTCATAGCGACGACGTGGCGGCGGCCATCCTGTGGATTGCCACGGCCTTTGCCGGCACGCTGGCGCTGGGCCGCACGTTCGAGCGCGAGCGGCAGGCGGATACGCTGCGGGCGCTGCTGCTGGCGCCGGCGGATCGTCCGGCCATCTACGCCGGCAAACTGCTGGGCATGCTGCTGCTGATGGGCCTGCTCGAGGTGGTGTTGGTGCCGCTGGTGGGTCTGCTGTTTCAGGCGCCGATCTTCGCGTATCCGTGGCACCTGATGGCGCTGCTCGCCGCCGGCACGACCGGCTTTGCCGCCGTCGGAACATTGTTCGCGGCCATGCTCGTGCGCGCGCGCAGCCGCGACGTGCTGCTGCCGATCCTGTTGTATCCGATCACCGTTCCGGTCATGATCGCCGGGGTTCGCGGCACCGCGGCCATCTTCCAATCGACGCCCGACGAGCCGCTGGCGCGCTTCTGGATCGCGCTGCTCGTGTTCTTCGACGTCGTGTTCGTGACGCTGGCGCTCTGGACGTTCGAACCGGTCATGACGGATTGAACGAAAGGCTGGAGGGCTGGGGGACTGGCGGGCTGGAGGCCGGAGGGGCTTGAA
>JADZCY010000130.1 GCA_020851325.1 Acidobacteriota bacterium
CGGCACGTCAGAAGCGGAACGAGAACGACAAGGTTGGCGCGCGCGGCGCCGGCGTGCCGGGCGCAGCCGCTGGGGCACGGTAGATCGGCTGGCGATTGCCGATGGCGGCGTCGGTCAGGTAGCCGATGCCCGCGTAGGTGGCGACCGCGCTGAGATAGAAATCGGCGCGGTTGTCCGACAGCTCGGCGCTCAGCAGGCCGGCGACGACAACGCCGAAGATGGCGCCCTTGACGGCGCCGTCCCAGCTCGCATCGCGCGCCCGGTCGACGTTGGTAATGCTGTTGCGGTGCATCACCACCTCGTTCGCGCCCGCCGTGAAGATGGCGTTGTCGCCATCCACCCTGACCAGTTTCAACCGCCGCTCCACCCCCTCGGCATCGGCAACGAACACGGCGTGGCCGGTGACACGCTGCAGACGGTCGAAGTTCGCCAGCCGCTGCGCGTCCGCGTGATCGACGGGGAGCACCAGCAGCGTAATCAGGACGGGCACGACCAGGATTCCCATGACATCTCCTCCTGGCAGCCGGTGGTCCCGGCCGCCGCAGATGCCACGGTAGGCGCTCGTCCCGGGGCGAGTCCTGAGCGCGCGATGAGAAAGGATGAAAGGTGGCGGCTCAGGCGGCGCGCGCGGCGACGATGGCGAGCGCGCTGGCAAAGGCGTCGAGGCCGTGCAGCGGACGCAGCATCGGGTCCGCGCGGAGGTTCCACCCGGCCGTCTGCGTCGTCGCGTCGCGCACCGAGGCCATCAGTTCGCGTGCGGCTTCGTCCACCCGGTCCGTCCACGCCAGTTGAGCCGCGTGCACGAGCGCGGCCTCGACAGGCTTGTCGCCGGCATGGAGCTCGGCGATGGCTTGGGTCACGGCGGGTGCGGCTAATTTGCCGCACAGATGCAAGCCGAGCACGGCCCGCGCGGAGCCGGGCACCAGCGTCGACGCCTCGGCAAACATGCGCGCGGCGTCTCGACCGCGATCGCCATGCAGGTGAAGAAAACCACTGGCGACGAGTGCGTGCCAGCGGAACTCACGCACGTAAACGGAGCGTGCGCCCGTCGTCGCTTCCTGCGCAAATGCAGATGCAGCCGCGTCGTGATCTTCGCGCGCGCAAGCGACCAATCCGTGCAGCCAGTGCAGGCCGGCGACGGGAAACGGCGCGTTGTCTGGCTGGTGGGTCTGAAGATGCACGCCGCGCCGTGCCTCGTCCGCCGCGCGATCGACGGCGCCCCGCGCCAGGAACACCATGCCCGCCAGCAGGTGCGCCGCCGCGCAGGACGGCGACAACTCGAGCGCCCGTGCCGACGCGCGCAGGCGTTCCTCGCCCCACGTGCCGAGTGCGAGGCGGTATTGGTGCCGCCAGTTCCGCGGCTCGAGCATCGCGGCGCGCTCGGCCGACACGCGCGCGTCTCGTGCCTGGCCGGAGAGCATCTGCGCGTGCGCCAGCGTTGCCCACGCTTCGGCCAGCGACGCGTCCAGCGACACCGCGGAGTGCGCCGAGGTCGTGGCACACTCGAGCGCAGCACGGTCTGGCGCGTTCTCCACGCGCGTCGGTTCGTAGCGCATCAGCCACACGGCCGCCATGGCCACATGCGCGGGTGCGTAGTCGGGACGCATACTCACCACCTGCGCGATGCGCGCCGCCGCCGGATCGAGACGATCGATGTCGAGTGATTCCAGCGCAACGCGACCGTCGATCCACGCCTGAAGCTGCGCCATCACCGGATCCACAGGAGCGCTGCCCATGAAGCGGTAGCCGCGCCGCGCCAGCGTCTGCAGCACGGTCGGCGTGTCCACCGACTCGCCGAGCGCCTTGCGGATGTCGGCAATCGCGCGCGTCAGCGTGTTTTCGGTGACGTTGACGTCGGGCCAGAAGCGATCGAGCAGCTCCGTCTTCGTCACCACTTCGCCATGCCGCTCGACGATGTGGGAGAGGATCTGGACGAGGCGTGGCGACAGATCGATGGGCGCGCCGTCGCGCGACAGCACCCACGTGCGCGAGTCGATGGTGAACGGCCCGAAGCGGACCATGATGGCGGATTGTACGCGCGAGGGCGCGTGACGTGTCAGCCGAGTCGAATGGGTGGCCGGATCACAAGGCCGCCCGCGCCGCCCGCGCCCGCGCCATCACATCGTCCACGCTGTCGCCGACGACGGTGAGGTGGCCCATCTTGCGGCCGGGACGCGGATCGGTCTTGCCGTACAGGTGCAGGGCGACGCCGGGCAGCGCCAGCGCGGTCTCCCATGCCGGTTCGCCGTCGGTCCACAAATCGCCGAGCAGGTTCACCATCGCGGCGGGCCGGGCCATGCGGGTGTCGCCGAGCGGCAGCCCGCACACCGCGCGCACCTGTTGTTCGAACTGGCTGGTGGCACACGCTTCAATCGTCAGGTGGCCGGAGTTGTGCGGCCGCGGCGCGATCTCGTTCACCAGCAGGCGGCGGTCGCGCGTGACGAAAAACTCGACGCACAGCACACCGACGTACTGCAGTTCGTCCATCACGCGGCAGGCGATGCGCGCCGCTTCGGCGGCAATCTCCTCGGGCACACGCGCCGGCGCGATCGACAGATCGAGGATGTGATGCTCGTGCTGGTTTTCGATCGCGGGGTACGTGACGGTTGCGCCATCAAGGCCGCGCGCCGCCACCACCGAAATCTCGCAGGCGAAATCAACCAGGCCTTCGACGATGGCTTCCTGCGGACCGAGCAGCTTCCACACCGCATCCGCTTGTTCGATCTCGTGGATGCGATGCTGGCCCTTGCCGTCGTACCCGAACGCCGCCGTCTTGACGATGGCCGGCAGGCCCACGACACCAAGCGCGACCGCGAGTTCGTCGAGCGTTTCGACGCGAGCAAACGGCGCGACGGGAATGCCGTGATCGGCGAGAAACGCTTTTTCTCGCGCGCGCTGCTGCGTGATGTGGAGCGCCGCGCCGCTCGGCCGCACCGGCGCCAGATCCGCGGCAGCCGCGGCCGCAGCGGCCGAGACGTTCTCGAATTCGAAGGTGACGACATCCACGGCCGTCGCAAAGGCGCGGATGGCATCCAGATCGTCGTAGCCGGCGGTCACCACGCGGTCCGACACCTGTCCCGTCGGCGAATCCACCGCGGGCGAAAACGTGTGGACGCGGTAACCCATGCGGCGCGCCGCCAGCGCCATCATGCGGCCCAACTGGCCGCTGCCCAGCACGCCAATGGTGCCGCCCGGCAGGACGATGCGGTTCACGGCAGGTCCGCGGCGCGAACCTGCGCGGTCTGGTCGTCGCGGAAGGCGCGGAGTCGGGCTGCCAGCTCCGCACGAGTCGTTGCCAGGATGGCAACGGCGAGCAGTCCGGCGTTGCGCGCGCCGGCCTTGCCGATGGCGAGCGTGCCGACGGGCACACCGCCGGGCATCTGCACGATGGAAAGCAGCGAGTCGAGGCCGTTCAACGCCTGGCTCTGCACCGGCACGCCGAGCACCGGCACGATCGTGTGCGCCGCCACCATGCCGGGCAGATGCGCGGCACCGCCGGCGCCGGCGATGATCACCTGCAGCCCGCGCGCTTCGGCGCCCTGCGCGAACTCGGCCAGCCACATCGGCGTGCGATGCGCCGAGACGACGGCTTTCTCGAACGGGATGTCGAAGCGATCGAGCTCGGCGGCGGCATGCGCCATCGTGTCCCAGTCGGAGGTCGACCCCATGATCACGGCAACGAGTGGCGCGGCAGGCATACGATGCGGAAGGGAAAGTATATTCCTTCAAGCCCTCCAGCCCCCAGTCCTCCAGTCCTCCAGCCCTGATCCCATGGAATGGCTCAACTATCACCACCTGCTCTACTTCTGGATGGTCGCGCGCGAGGGCAGCATCGCGCGGGCCGGTGAACAACTGCGGCTGGCGCAGCCCACCATCAGCGGACAGATCCGCATGCTGGAGGATCAGCTCGGCGAGAAGTTGTTCGAGCGCTCGGGGCGCAACCTGGTGATGACCGACGTCGGCCGGCTCGTCTACGAGTACGCGGAGCAGATCTTCGCGCTCGGCCGCGAGATGATGGACACGCTGAAGGACCGGCCCACGGGCCGGCCGCTGCGCTTTCAAGTGGGCATCACCGACGAGGTGTCGAAGCAGATCGCGCATCGCATCCTGCAGCCCGCGCTCACGCTGCCGGTGCCCACCTTCGTCGTCTGTCGCGAGGGGCCGCTCGAGCGCCTGCTGGCGGAACTGGCGACGCACGACATCGACCTCGTGATTGCCGACGCGCCGATGACCTCGCAGGTGAAGGTGAAGGCGTACAACCATCCGCTCGGCGAAAGCAGCGTGTCGATCTGCGGGTCGCCGAAACTGGCGTCGGCGTTCCGGCCGCGGTTTCCGCAGTCGCTGGACGGCGCGCCGTTCCTGTTGCCGACGGAAACCAAGACGCTGCGGCGCACGCTCGATCACTGGTTCGACAAGGAAGGCCTCCGCCCGCGCATCGTCGCCGAGTTCGACGATCTGGCGCTGCTGAAGACGTTCGGCGAGGGCGGCGCGGGATTGTTCGCGGTGCCGACGGCGGTGGCGTCGGAAGTGGCGAGGCAGTACGGCGTGGCGGTGGTGGGCCGGCTGGACGATGTGCGGGAGAAGTACTACGCGATCTCAGTGGAGCGGCGGCTCAAGCATCCGGCCGTTCTCGCCGTCCTCGAAGCGGCCTACCGCATGTTCGCGTCAGGCCGGAAGAAGCGGTCCTGAATCACCGCAACCGAGTTACGGCAACACGAAGAACACGACGGCACGAAGAAACGCACACGAAGTCAGGTCTTTCAAGCCCCAAGCCCCAAGCCCTTCAAGCCCTTCAGGCCCTCCAAGCCGTGAATAAGCCGGCGCCGCGTGCCGCTCACATGCGGAGCTGGCACGCAGTCACCGGGGCTGTCTCGCCGTCGCGGTGCGCGCGACAGCGGACGCAGATGCACGGCTTGAAGGGCTTGGAGGGCTTGGCCTTCAAAGTCATTCCTTCGTGCGTCCTTCGTGCCCTTCGCGCCTTCGTGTTGCGTTGTCTGACGCCGCGTGCGTCAGCCCTTCAAGCCGTCCAAGCCCTCCAAGCCGTCGTCGTTCAAGCCGCGTGGCCGCGCGAGCCGCGGGTCATAGCCCGCAGTCGCGCGACACGCTCTTCCATCGGTGGGTGCGTGGAAAAGAGACGCGCGATCCCGCCCACACCCGCAAACGGGTTCACGATGAAAAGACTGGCCGTGGCCGGCTGCGCGGCGTGCGACGGAATGCGCGCCGTGCCCAGGTGCAGCCGCTCGAGCGCGCTGGCCAGCGCTTCGGGGTCGCCGGCAATCCGCGCCCCGAACGCATCGGCCAGGTACTCGCGCTGACGCGAGATGCCGAGCTGAATCAGCGTCGCGCCGATCGGCGCCAGGAACGCCAGCAGCAGTCCGCCGAACGGCGACCCACCTTCGTCATCCTGCGAGCCGCCGAAGAAGGCGCTGAACTGCAGCGCGTTGCCGATGAACGACACCGCACCGGCCAGCATCGCCGCCACCGACGCAATCAGGATGTCGCGGTTGTGGATGTGCGCAATCTCATGCGCGATGACGCCGCGCACTTCCGCCGCCGGCAACCGCTCCAGCAGCCCCGTCGTCACGGCGACGACGCCGTGTTCGGGATTGCGGCCGGTGGCAAACGCATTGGGTTGAGGGTCGTTGACGAGATACAGCTTCGGCACCGGGATGCCGGCCCGCGTCGACAGCTCGGCGACCATGCGCGACAGCTCGGGCGCCGCGCCCGGCGTCAGCGGCTGCGCGCCGTGCATGCGCAGCACGAGGCGATCGGACCAGAACCACGCGCCCAGATTCATCACCACGGCCAGGCCAAGGAACAGCACCATGGCTTCGGGCCCCAGCGCCGCGCCGGCCGAAACCAGCAGCGCCGACAGCGTGCCGAGCAGCAGGAACGTCTTGAGCGTATTCATCATCTCTTCTCTCTCTGTGACCTCCGGGAACATGGTCAGTATGCGGCCTGGGCACACCTCGGACTATTAGAATGTTTCTCGCTCACGTATCGGTTTTATCGAATCCGCGCCGCCGTGGTGGAGAATGGCGCATGACCAAGCGGCTTCTTGCGGCGGCAGCGGTGCTCGTGGCGGCGACCACCGGCCCGCATGCCCAGTCCCCGGCCCCGGCGACGACCCCGCCGCGCCTGTCGGTGCCCTACACCGAGTTCACGCTCGACAACGGCCTGCACGTCATCCTGCACCGCGACCCGACCATTCCCGTGGCGGCGGTGAATGTCTGGTACCACGTCGGCTCCGGACGTGAGAAGCCCGGGCGCACCGGCTTCGCGCACCTCTTCGAGCACGTGATGTTCGAAGGCTCCGAGCACGTCAAGGAAGGCGAGTTCGACGGTTGGCTCGAAGCCGCCGGCGGCAACAACAACGGCTCGACCAGCGAGGACCGCACCAACTACGTCACCGACGTACCGTCCAACGCGCTCGAGCTGGCGTTGTTCCTCGAATCCGACCGCATGGGCTACCTGCTGCCGACGCTCACTCAGGGCAAGCTCGACGGCCAGCGCGACGTGGTGAAGAACGAGAAGCGCCAGCGCGTCGACAACGCACCCTACGGTCAGGCGTTCGTCGAACTGAGCACGATGCTCTATCCGAAGGGCCATCCCTACAGCTGGCCGGTCATCGGCTCGATGGAAGACCTCTCCGCGGCCAGCCTCGAGGACGTCCGCGAGTTCTTCACCACCTACTACGCCCCCAACAACGCCAGCCTCGTCGTCGCTGGCGACATCGACATCGCGGCGACGAAGGCGCTTGTCGAAAAGTGGTTCGGCGGCATCCCGCGTGGACCGGCGGTGCCGCCGCTGACACCGGCGCCGGCCGCGCTCACCGAGGTGGTGAAGAAGACGATCACCGACCGCGTGCAGTTGCCGCGGCTCTACATGGCGTGGCACACGCCGGCGTTCTACGCACCGGGCGACGCGACGATGGACATGGTGTCGAGCCTGCTGACGGGCGGCAAGAACTCGCGGTTGTATCGCCGGCTCGTCTACGAGATGCAGATTGCCCAGGATGTGACCGCGGCGCAGCAGTCGCAGTCGCTCGGCAGCGCCTTCCTCGTCGTCGCCACCGCGCGGCCCGGGCAGTCGCTCGAGAAGATCCAGGCCGTGATCGACGAGGAGATCGAAAAGCTGAAGCAAACGCCGCCGGATGAACGGGAGATGACGCGGGCGCTGAATCAGATCGAGGCGTCGTTCTATCGCCGCATGGAACGCACGGGCAGCTTCGGCGGCAAGGCCGATCAACTGAACGCGTATTACTTCGCCACCGGCATGCCCGACTATTTCGAAGAGGACATGGCGCGCTATCGCGCGATTTCGCCCACCGACGTGCAGTCCGCCGCCGCCCGTTTCCTGCCGCGCGGTCAGCGTGTCGAGTTGAGCGTCGTTCCCGAGAAGTGAGAGTCCCCATGACGATCGATACCGTCTCTTCCTCGCTTCGCCGCGCCTGGCCCGTCGCGGCACTCGTAGCCCTTGGGCTCACCGCCATCACCAGCGCGCAAGCGCCCGACCGCAGCAAGCCGCCCGCACTTGGACCGGCGCCGGCGCTCAAGCTGCCGGCCATCCAGAAGGGCACGCTGGCCAACGGCGTGCCGCTGTGGGTGATCGAACAGCACCGCGTGCCGCTCGCGCAGGTGAGCGTCATCCTGCGCGGCGGCAGCAGCCTCGATCGCGCCGGCCGCTACGGCATGGCGAGTCTCGTCGCCGGCATGCTCGACGAAGGCGCCGGCTCGCGCGCGGCGCTCGAACTCGCCGACGCCGTCGAGTTCCTCGGCGCGGACCTCACCACCAGCAGTTCGTTCGACTACAGCGCCGTGCGTCTGGGCGTGCCGTCGGAGAATCTGGCGGCGGCGCTGCCGCTGCTGGCCGACGTCGTGCTGCGGCCGACGTTTCCGGCAACGGAACTCGATCGCCTGAAGCAGGAGCGACTCACCGCGCTCGTGCAGGCCGCCGACAACCCGGCCGCGTCGATCGGCTACGCGTTCCCGCGCGTCGTCTTTGGCAACACGCATCGCTATGGCACGCCGGCCAGCGGCCTCGCGCCGGCCATCAGCGCGATCACCGCGGACGAGGTCCGCGCGTTCTACAAGGAACACTACGTGTCGGGTAACGCCACGATCGTCGCCGTCGGCGACATCACGCTGGCGTCGGTGAAGGCGGAACTCGACAAGGCGTTCGCCGGCTGGCCAGCGACGAGCGGCGCCGTGGCCGCGGCCGCGCCCATCCCCGCCGCGCCGCAACTGACGAAGCGCGAGATCGTGCTCGTCGACAAGCCGGGCGCCGCGCAGTCGCAGATCCGCATCGGCTGGGTCGGCGTGCCGCGGTCGACGCCCGAGTACGCGACGCTCGAAGTGCTCAACACCATCCTCGGTGGTTCCTTCACCTCGCGCCTCAACCAGAACCTGCGCGAGCGAAACGGCTTCACCTACGGCGCCGGATCGGCGTTCGACATGCGCTTATCCGCGGGACCGTTCCTCGCCACCGCCGGCGTGCAGACCGACAAGACGGCCGAAGCGCTGCGCGAGTTCTTCGTCGAACTCGAGGGCATCAGGAAGCCGGTGCCCGCCAGCGAGATCGACAAGGCGAAGAACTACGTCGCGCTGGGCTTCCCTTCCGAGTTCGAGACAACGCGCAACCTGGCGCAGAAGCTCGAGGAGATGGTGGTCTACAACCTGCCGGACGACACGTATCAGTCGTTCGTCGGCAACGTCATGAGGGTGACGACGGATGCCGTGCAGAAGGCCGCCGCGCAGTATGTGCAGCCGGACAAGATGGCCGTGGTGATCGTCGGCGATCGCAAGGTGATCGAGCCGGGCATCGCGGCGTTGAAACTGGGCAGCCTTCGCGTCGTGCCAATCGAGGAGTTCTTCAAATAGATCCGATCGTCGTCATCGGGGCCGGCGCGGCCGGTCTCGTCGCGGCGATCACGGCCGCGGATGGATCGCGGCCGGTGATCGTGGTGGAGCGCACCGCCGATGGCGGCCGCAAGATCCTGATCAGCGGCGGCGGCCGCTGCAACATCCTGCCGTCGGTGCTGGCGCCGGATCGCTTCGTGACCGACTCGCCGGCGCCGCTGCTGCGCGGCATGTTGCGCGCCTGGCCGCTGGCGCGGATGCGGCAGTTCTTCGAGGACGACGTCGGCATTCCGCTCGCGCTCGAAGAAGACACCGGCAAGTTGTTCCCGGCGTCGAACCGCGCCCGCGACGTCCGTGATGGCCTTGTCGATCTCGCGCGCCGCCGCGGCGTGACGTTCCAGTTCAACACCACGCTGCAAAACCTCGCGCGCGACGATCACGGCTGGATCATCGAAACGTCGTCCGGCGCGCTCCGCGCTTCGGCCGTGGTGCTCGCCACCGGCGGACTCTCGGTGCCGGCCACCGGCAGCGACGGCACCGGCCTCGACATCGCCGCCGCGCTCGGTCACCGCGTCCATGAGACGTATCCCGCGTTGACGCCGATCACGTGTGAAAGCGGTGAATCATGGCTGCGGCCGGCGGACCTCGCCGGCGTGTCGCTCACGGTGCGCCTGCGCGCGAAGTGGCACGACCACACCACGGAATCGCACGGCGGCTTTCTTTTCACGCATCGCGGCTGCAGTGGGCCGAGCGTGCTGGACGTCTCACACGTCTGCGTGCGCAGCCGCGCCGAGGCGGCATCGCCGCGCGCGGTGCTGCGCGCCAGTTGGTCGGCGCTCGACGCCACGGCGTGGGATGCACGCCTGCGCGCGAGCGATGTGCACGTCGCCACCGTGCTGGCGCGTGAACTGCCCGAACGCCTGGCGCACGCGCTGGTGGCCGCCGCCGGTATCCCGCGCGATCGCCGCACGTCCTCGCTGACGCGGAGCGAACGGCTGGAGCTTGTCGCGCATCTGACCGCATGTGAGCTACCGTGGACGGGAGACGAAGGCTATAAGAAGGCGGAGGTCACGGGCGGTGGCATCGCCTTGACCGAGGTTGACCCGCGGACACTGGAAAGCCGGCGCGCGCCGCGACTGTTCCTGTGTGGTGAAATCCTCGACGCCTTCGGCCCGATCGGCGGCCACAACTTCGCCTGGGCCTGGGCCACGGGATACGGCGCGGGGAGAGGTGCTGAGAGGTGCTGAATGGTACTGAAAGGTGCCCAGGGGTGCTAAAGGTGCTGATGGGTGCTGAGAGGTGCTGAGAGGTATGGCGGTGCACTTATGTCGTGGGCGGCGAATGCCGCCTTCCTGATTCGGACTCTTCCATGCGCCGATTCGTTGCCGCTCTCGTCGTTGTCGTCACCGCCATGGCGTCGTTGCGCGGCAGCGCCGCTGAACCGCCGGCGCCGAGCCTGTTCGCCGATGCGTCCGCGGCGTTGGCGGCGACGTTGGACCTGCCGGTGCAACCGGGCACGCTGGCGGCGCGGGCGGTCAACATGAACGTCGCGGCGCTCGACAGCGACGCGGTCGCGTTGCCGCTGGCGACTGGTGATCCACTGCGCGCCACGGTGATCGCGCGGTCGATCAGCACCGATGGTGCGCGTATCTGGTCCGGCCAGATCGACGCCGCGCCCTTCAGTACCGCGACGTTCGTGCAGATCGGCGACATCGTCCACGGGTCGATTCGTACGCTCGACGACGCCTACGCCATCGCGCCGGTGTCCGGCTCGCCGCTGCACGTGGTGCGAACGCTCGACCTGACGCAGTTGGGTGTGGAACTGCCCCCGCTCGAACCGCCCGCCTCGTTACTGGACGAGGCGCCACCGCTCGACACGCCGCTCGACGATGGGAGCACGTTCGACGTGCTCGTGGTGTACACGGCCGCCGCGCGCAGCGCCGCCGGCGGATCCGATGCCGCCATTCGCGCCCGCATCAACCTTGGCATCAGCGAGACGAACACCGGCTACGCCAACAGCGGTGTCATCCCGCGCCTGCGCCTGGTCGGCTCCGAGTTTGTGTCGTACAGCGAGACCGGCGACCTCGAGACGGATCTCGAGAACATCACGGGCACGGCCGACGGTTTCATGGACGCCGTCCACGCGCGGCGCAACGCCCTTGGCGCCGATCTCGTGAAACTCGTCGTCGGCTCGACGGCCGGTGGCGCCTGCGGCGTCGCCTGGCTGATGACGACGCTGTCGGGGAACTTCGCGCCGAACGCGTTCAGCGTCACCGCGTATCCGTGCATCAGCCCCAACTACACCTTCGGCCACGAACTGGGGCACAACCTTGGTTCGAACCATGCGCCGGACGATGTCGTGACGACGACGCCGCTGTATCCGTATTCGTTCGGCTACAAGCACCCGGGCAATCTGTTTCGCACCGTGATGGCGTACGACTGCGCCGTCAACTGTCCGCGCGTCCTGCGCTTCTCAAATCCTGGCGTGACCTACAACGGCTTGCCGACGGGCACGACCGCTCAGCACAACAACGCGCTGTCGATCAACAACGCGCGCACCACGGTGGCCAACTGGCGTCAGGCGACCGACGGCAACACCGCGCCGACGATCACCGCAATCTCCAACCAGACGATTCCGGCCAACACGTCGACGGGGCCGCTGGCCTTTACCGTCGGCGATGGGCAGACAGCGCCGGCTGCGCTGGTCGTGACCGCGTCCTCGTCGAACCCGAGCGTGGTGCCCAACACCGGCGCGGGGCTGACCCTGGCCGGCTCCGGCGCCAACCGCACGATCACGGCGACGCCGTCGGCTGGATCAATTGGTGTCTCCACCATCACGCTCACCGTCAGCGATGGCGCGCTGATCTCGTCGTCCATCTTCCAGGTGACGGTCACCGCCGTGGCGAGCCCGCCCACCATCTCGGCGATCGCAGCGCAGACCATGCCTGAAGACGGCACGTTGACGGTGCCGTTCACGGTGTCCGATCCGGACACGCCGATCACTACCCTCGTCGTGCAGGCGACATCGTCCAACACCACGCTGGTGGCGGCGGCCGGCCTCGTGCCCGGCGGATCGGACGCTGCGAGGCACATCACCATCACGCCGCGGGCGAATCAGTTCGGCACCGCGACGATCACCGTCAGCGTCAGCGACGGCACGTCGACCGCGCAGCGGACGTTCACGTTGACCGTGACGGCGGTGAACGACGCGCCGGTGATCTCGGGTGTGCCGGCGCTCGTCTCCACCACGGTGGCTACACCGGTGACGATCACGGTGACGCTCACGGATATCGACTCGGCGCCAGCCGCGCTGTCGCTCGCGGCGGTCAGCGGCAACCCGCTGCTGCTGCCTGCGTCCGGCATCAGCGTCGTGCCCGGAACAGCAAGCGCCACCAGTCGCGCCTTCCTGCTGACGCTGACGCCGGCGAGTGGTCAGTCGGGCACGGCGACGGTGACGCTGACCGGCAGCGACACGATGCAGTCGCGCACGGTGACGTTCACGTTGAGCGTCACGATCGAACCAACCGCGCCGGACGCCCCGACCTCGACCGTGGCCACGGTGCAGGACAGCACGGTGCGCATATCGTGGACGCCGGCCACGCTGGGCTCGGAGCCAACCTCGTTCGTCGTCGAACTCGGTACCGCGGCGGGAGAAACGACGTTGCCAACGCGGACCACGCCGGCGAAGATCACGTCCATCGACTTGGTGCTGCCGGCGGGGACCTACTTCACCCGCGTGCGGGCGGTGAACGCCGTCGGCAGCAGTGCCGCTTCGCCCGAGACGTCGTTCACGATCATCGAACCCTCGCCGATACCGGGGCCGCCAGGGACGTTCTCGGCGTTGACGTCGGGACGCTCGGCGATCTTCACCTGGACCGCACCGGTGCTGGGCGACCCACCGACGCGATACGTGCTCGAAGCCGGCCGCGCGCCCGGGCTGTCCGACCTCGCGGTCTTCGACACCGGCGGCATTCAGTCGTCGTTCACGGTGCACGCGGTGCCGCCGGGCACCTACTGGACACGCGTGCGCGCCGCGAACGCCGCCGGCGTGGGCGAGCCGTCGCAGGATGTTTCGATCGTGATGGGCGCGACCGGTGGCTGCGTCGGTCTGCCGTCGGCGCCCGTGCTGCTGACGCCGGTGGTGAGTGACAACAACGTCACGCTCTCGTGGACCGCGCCAGCACTCGGCGGCTTCCCGCGCTCGTACATCGTCAGCGCGGGATCGGCGCCTGGCCTATCGAACCTGGCGACGATCGACACTGGCTCGACGGGAACGTCGTTTGCGAGGTCGGCGCCGGCCGGCATTTACTACGCGCGTGTCGCGGCGAGAACCGACTGCGGCGTCGGCGCGGCATCGAACGACGTGTCGTTCACACTGACCGCGGCCGTGCCCGGGCCACCGCAGGGGCTGACGGCGAACGTCGGCGCCGGTGGCGTCGTGACGCTGAACTGGACGGCGCCAGTGTCCGGCCATCCCGCCACCGCCTTCGTCGTCGAAGCCGGTTCGGCACCAGGACTCATCAACCTGGCGACCCTGCCCGTCGGGAGCACGCCGGTGACCGTCACCGCCCCTCCGGGCGTGTACTTCGTCCGCGTACGCGGCCTGAACGCCAACGGCCCGGGCCCGGCCTCGAACGAGGTCGAAATACGCGTCCCCTGAACACAAGGACTCCGCACCTCCGTGCCGCACCCTCGTGGAGCACCTCCGTGGAGCACCTCCGTGGAGCACCTTCGTGGAGCACCCCCGTGGAGCACCCCCGTGGAGCACCCTCGTGGAGCACCCTCGTTCCTTGCGCTATTCTGTAGGGGCGGGATGGGTCCCGCATTCAGAGCTTTCTGGTGATACGCCTCCCGCTGGCCCTGCTGGCGCTCCTGTTCGGCATCCCCACTCTCACTTCAGGGATCGCGCAGGCGCCGGGCACGACAGCCCGCCTGTTCGACGCATCCCCCGCAACCGGTCCAGACGCCGACTCGGCTATCGCTGGTGATCGCGATGTGGCGGCTCAGCCCGATGCCGTCACGCGCCGTGGCGTTATTCGCAGCCGCGCCGTGCCGATCTCGTGGCAAGCCCTCGCTGCGGATTACCTGCACATCGACCTCTTCGACGGCCGCAGCCTCGTCGCCGATGCCGTCGATCGTCGGATGTCCGCCGATGGCGTCGTCATCTGGCAGGGCCGGATCGGTGGCGACGCGTTGAGTCAGGTCACGCTGGTGCGCGTCGGCGCCGTGCTGCAGGGATCGATTCGCTCGGGCGCCGACACGTTCAGCATCGAGCCCGATGCGCGTGGTGGCCACTCATTGCGTCAGGTTGTTACGCCGGCGATGGGCGTTGAACTGCCGCCACTCGTGCCGTCGCCGGATCAACTGGGCGCACCGCGCGCGGCCGACGCGATGCCGGACAAGGGTCCGATTGAAGTGCTCGTCGCCTACACGTGGCTGGCGCGCGAAGCCGCGGGCGGTTCCGACGCGGCGCTGCAGGCGCGGATCGAGCTCGGCGTCGCGGAAACCAACGCCGCGTATGCGAACAGCGGCGTCACGCAGCGCATCCGTCTCGTCGGTACCGAGCTCGTCGGCTACGCCGAAAGCGGCGACCTCGGCGCGGATCTGCAGGCCATCACCGGCGTCGCCGATGGCGAGATGGACATCATCCACGCGCGCCGTGCCGCACTCGGCGCCGACCTCGTCTCGCTGGTCGTCGGCGGCACCGATGGCTTTGCGTGCGGCGTCGCCTGGCTGATGCAGAACGTCTCCACCGCATTCGCGCCGCTTGCCTTCAGCGCTGTCGCCTATCCGTGCATCAGCCCCAACTACACGTTCGGTCACGAGCTCGGCCACAACATGGGCTCGGCGCACGCGCCCGACGACGCGAACTTCACGCCGGCGTATCCGTTCAGCTTCGGCTACAAGGATCCCTCGCGCCGCTTCCGGACGATGATGGCGTACGACTGCCTCACTCCATGTCCGCGCGTGCTGCACTTCTCCAATCCCGAGGTGTCGTACGAAGGCAGTACGACCGGCACCGTCGACGGGCACGACAACGCGAGGTCGATGAACCTCACGGCGGCGACGGTCGCGTCGTTCACGCCGCGTCAGAACCTCGATGCCGTGCTCGGCGCGCCTGGCAACTTCACGATGCACCCGCACGGCACCAGCGTGACGTTCACGTGGACGCCGCCGCCGACCGGCATTGCCACCAACTACGTGCTCGAGGCGGGCACGGCGCCGGGCTTCACGGATCTCGCCGTGTTGCCGACGGGCAGCGCCGCCACGACATTCCATGTCGCCAACATCCCGGCCGGCACGTATTACGTGCGCGTGCGCGCCCTGAACGCATGGAGCATCGGCGGTGCGTCCACCGTGCTGCAGATCGACATGACACCGCAAGGCGTCTGCACGGCACCGGTGCTGGCACCGTCGCTGGCGCCAGCGGTGATCGGACCTGAAGGCGCGGTGCGGCTGTCGTGGACACCCGCCGCCACCGGTGGTGAGGCGGAGGAGTTCGTCGTCGGCGCCGGACCGTCGAGCGGCGTGATCGACACGGTGCTGCACACCGGGTCCGCGGCGCCGGCGTGGCAGGCCAGCGCACTGCCGGGGACGTACTTCGTCCGCGTTGCCGGTGCGAATGGCTGCGGCATTGGCGCGCCGTCGAACGAGATCGTCGTCGTGGTGCCAACCGGGCTGCCGCACGCGCCGGTGAACCTTGCGGCCAACAGCGACAGCCACGGGGTGGTGACGCTCACCTGGGCCGCGCCCTCGAGTGGACCGACACCGGTCGGCTATGTCGTCGAAGCCGGAAGCATCGGCGGGATGTCGGATCTGGCGCTCCTGCCGAGCGGGCGGCCGACGCCGGGCTTCGTCGTCCGCGTCCGCCCGGGCACCTACTTCGTTCGCGTTCGCGCGCGCACGGTGGCCGGCCTCGGGCCGCCCTCGAACGAAGTGTCTGTCGTCGTTCCGGCGTGGTGACGTGACGTTCCTCGCGGATCTCAACGCCGACGATGACGTGATTGCGGTCGAGCTGCGGCCGCCACGCGCCGAACTGGCGGCGGCAGCCGGCATCGACGCGTGGATCGATCTCTACCATTCGATCCGGGCGCTGACGCGGCAAGGCATCCGCGTGATGCTCACCGACAGCGCCGTTGGCGCGCAGGAAGAAAACAACCTGCGCCATCTCGTCACCAACCTTGGCGATTCCGTCGAGCGGCGGCGCATCGTGCCGTTCCTCACCTCGAAGCACTCGATGGACTTCTGCCTGGCCTACGCCGATCAGGCGGTGGAACACGGCTTCCGTTCGCTCGTCGTCCTCGGCGGCGACAAGCACGTCGGCCGCCCGCGCATCGTCGAGCATGCGTGGCAGTTGCGCGAGAAGATTCGCGCGCGGCACGCGGATCTCGAACTCGGCGGCTGGGCCAATCCGGTGGCGGGTCCGGCCGAGCAGATGCGCTTCCTGCTCGATCCGCACGCGCATACCGACTTCTACCTCACGCAGATCGTGTCGCATCACCAGTCCGCGGCGGTCGGGGCGTTCCTGAATGAAGGCCGCACGCACGGCTTGCGCGCGCCCGGTGTGTTCGGCGTGTTCTATTACCGCAGCGCCAACGAAAAGACGCTGCGCATGCTGAGCCAGTTCCTGCCGGTGCCGGTGGACGCGCTACTGAAGGAGTTTGCCGGCGGCGCCACGTCCGTGGACATCTGCGCGCGCACCATCCGCACGCTGCGGAGCCTTGGCGCGCGGCACTTCTACATCAGCAACCTGCCGCATCGCGGCACGGCGCGTGTGTTGCGAGAGATCCTCGAAAAGGCCGCGGCGTAGGCACGGCCGGCGCGCTCCGTTCGAAAGTGCTGCTCACGCAGCGCCCGGCGACAGAGCGCCCGGTGACACGAGTGAAAGCTCGAGCTTGCGCGACTGTGCTCGTTGGTTGCCAACCGCGCTGGCGCGATGCGTGCATCGAATGATCACCAGAGGTTTGTGATCATGACTACCTGGCTCCGACGTGCGCTTCTGTTGACGCTGCTGGTCGCCGCACTGCCCTCGCCATACGCTACGGCTCAGTCGGTGGACGACAAGCGGCGGATCGACGACATTCGCATCGCGCTGCAGCGACTGCCGTATTACGGCGTTTTCGACTTCCTGTCGTTCAGGTATGAACGCGGGACCGTGACACTGGCGGGCTTCGCCTATCAGAGCAACCTCAAGCAGGACGCCGAAGAAGCGGTGAAGCGGTTGCCGTATGTAGACACCGTGAAGAACGAGATCGAAATGGCGCCGGCATCGCTGAACGACGACCGCATCCGCCGGCTCGTCTACTACAACATCTACACCGACGACTTCCTGTCGCGGTATTCGCCGGGCGGGGCGCGTCGCGCCTATATCGACGCGCTGGAGTTCGCGCGCTTCCCGGGCATTCAGCCACTCGGCAATCACCCCATCCACATCGTCGTCAACGGCGGCCGCGTGACGCTGATGGGCATAGTCGACAACGCCGCCGACAAGCAGATTGCCGGCGTCCGGGCGCGTGAAGTGACCGGCGTGTTCGGCGTCGAGAACGACCTGGTGGTCGACAACCAGTAGACGCGTGTCGGCTACGATGGTGGCGCCCTCGCAACCACGAGATCAGCTCATGCCCCACGATGTGCCCTTGCAGGAAACCCGCGGCGCGGCTGCCGTGCGCGACGATCGGCGCGCCGGCGGGTGGCGACTCGAACACAGCTACACGACGCTGCCGCCGCTGCTTTTCTCGCGCGTGACGCCGACGCCGGTGCGGGCGCCGCACCTCGTCATCTTCAACACCGCGCTCGCGCAGGCGCTCGGCCTCGACGCCGTCGCTCTCAATTCGTCCGACGGCGCGAGCGTGTTTGCTGGCAACAGCCTGCCCTACGGCGCCGATCCGATTGCGCAGGCGTATGCCGGCCATCAGTTCGGCGGCTTCACGACGCTGGGCGACGGCCGCGCGATTCTGCTCGGCGAGCAGATCACGCCGGAGGGGCGTCGCGTCGACGTGCAACTGAAAGGGCCGGGGTTGACGCCCTACTCGCGACGCGGCGACGGCCGCGCCGCGCTGGGGCCGATGCTGCGCGAGTTCATCATCAGCGAGGCGATGCACGGGCTCGGCATTCCCACGTCACGCAGCCTTGCCGTCGTCGCGACCGGTGAACCGGTGTATCGCGAACGCACGCTGGCCGGCGCGGTGCTGACGCGCGTGGCGGCGAGCCACATCCGCGTCGGCACGTTCGAGTGGGCGGGGGCGCATCGAGACACGGCCGCGCTCACCGCGTTGGCGGACTACACACGGCAGCGGCACTATCCCGAACTCGCGGATCATCCCGAACCGCATCTCGCGCTCTTCGACGCCATCGTCGAGCGGCAGGCGCAGCTCATCGCGCGCTGGCAGCTCGTCGGCTTCATTCACGGCGTGATGAACACCGACAACATGGCGGTCTCGGGCGAAACGCTGGACTACGGCCCGTGCGCGTTCATGGACCGTTACGACCCGCTCACCGTCTTCAGCTCGATCGATCAGCAGGGCCGCTACTCGTACGGCAATCAGCCGGCGATTGGCCAGTGGAACCTGGCGCGCCTGGCTGAAGCGATGCTGCCGCTCTTCGACGCGGTGCAGGAACGCGCGATCGAACTCGCGACGGCGTCACTCGATCGGTATGCCGAACGTTTTCAGCAGCACTGGCTCGACGGCATGCGCGCCAAGCTCGGGCTGTTCGCCGCCGAAGCGGACGATGCGGCGCTGGTGGATGATCTGTTGGCGTGGATGGAACGCGCCGGTGCGGACTTCACCAACACCTTCCGCGATCTGTCGTCGCCTGAGGCGCGTTCGTCCGACGAGGCGTTCCGTACGTGGGAGTCGCGCTGGCTGGCGCGCCGCCAGCGTCAGCCGCAGACTGAAGAGGACGTCCGCGCGCGCATGGACGCGCACAACCCGGCCGTCATCGCGCGCAATCACAAGGTAGAGGGAGCGCTCGCCGCGGCCACCGAACGCGGTGACCTGTCGCCACTCGAACGCCTGCTGTCAGCGCTCTCGCGCCCCTTCGATCGCACGCGCGACCTGACGGAGTTCGCGCCGCCGACGGCCACAGATGTGCCGTACCGGACGTTCTGCGGTACCTAAGCCACAGATGACACAGATGCCACAGACCGCACAGGCCACAGATTGCACAGACAGCACAGACAGCACAGACAAGCCGCAGATGCGCGCCGCAGATGCGCAGATGAGATCTACAGATAGCTCACAAGATCAGAACTTCTGAAGATTGATCATCAGATCACCAGCTCGCAAGATCAGCAGATTCGCGATCACTTCACGTCATAGCCTTTTCGGTGGGAAACGGTGCCGCGAACGCCCTTCAGCCGGACGTCGAGTTGGTGCCAGCCCGGTGCTGATGGCAGGGACGGCGTGAACGTCAGCACGTAGCGGCTGCGCAACTCCTCCAGAACTTCGGCGAAGCGCGCCTCCAGCGACTCCGGGCGGGCCGCGGACCACACGTGGCCGCCGCTTTCGGCGACGGCGTTCTCCAGCGCCAAGGATCCGTCGGTCGGAGAGACGCGCCAACTGCCGGGCACGACGAAATCGCGCGCGCCCTGCAGGCGCACGACGTGAACGATCGCCTTCGACCGACGGACGAACCCACTCAACTGCGACGCTTCGGCCCAGCTTGCGGTGTCGCGGCCATCGGTGAAGAGCAGCACCACTGGCAGGTGATCGGGGTCGGAGGCGGACAGCGTGAGGCCAGCGAAGAGCGCGTCGCGGAGCGGTGTCGGCCCCGCGGGCGTCAGGCCGTCGATGGCCCGCTGCAGCGGCGCGCGATCGGTCGTTGGCGGCACGATGAGCTGCACGCCGTATGCGAACGTGATCAGGCTGACCTCGTCAGCGGGACGAAGCGTGTGCACGAGTCCCTGCGCCGCGGTGATGAGCGCGCGGATGCCTGCCCCTCGCAGGCTGTGGCTGGTATCCAGCACCAGCGTCAGGCGGAGCGGCGCCTGTTCGCGCGTGACGCTATCGATCACCTGGCGTTGGCCGTTGTCGAACACCTCGAAGTGCTCGAGGCCAAGATCTCCCAGGGGCCGACCGCCGCGCACGGGAGAGACGCTGAGCCGCACGGCCTCGGTGCCGGCACGAAACGTCGGCTGCGCCAGCACGTCGATGGCCAGCGTCAGCACGATGAGAACGATCGGGAGACGCGTCACTGCCGCACCTGCGCGCGCAGCCACTCGAGCGCGCCGAACTCCAGCGTGCCGTTCCGGTAACCCCACCACTCGTCCCAGCTTTCCGTCGTCACCGCCGCAATCGCATGGCGCAGGCTGTCGGCGGCGGCCGCGGGGTTGCCGGTGCGGTCCTGCAGTTGTGCCATTGCGAGCCATGCTGTTTGTCGCGCCGGTATCAGCGCCGTGGCTTCTTCGAGCTTCGCCCGCGCGCCGTCGATGTCGCCCTCGCGCTCGAGCATTGCCGACAGGAACAACAACGCGAGATAGCGATCCGACGGCGCCGTCGCGCGTGAGAGGGCGTCGGTGAGTGTGGCCTTCGCCTCGACATGCTTCTGCTGTTGATCCAGCACACGCCCCAGCCGGATGCGGGCGGGCACGAACTCGGCCTCTCGCTCGATGGCGCGGCGGTACGCGTCTTCTGCCGACATCAGGCGCAGTGTGCGTTCGCGCTCGACGGACCACCGCGTCGGTGCGTCAGCGACGTAATCGGCGTCGAAGTACGCCGCGTCCATCTCGTACGTCACGCCCCGCAGCATCGTCAGACGCGCGCTGGTCGGCTGCCGCGCCAGACCGCGGGCGATCGCCGCGCGCGCCCGGTCGACGTCGGTCTGCGCCAGCATGATCGACGCCGCGACGACGAACCAGCGGTCCTCGAAGATGTCGCCATCCGCTGTCTTGAATGATGGCGCTGCCGCGGCGAACAGCCGCTCGCCCCAGCGGAGGTGCTGCATCGCCGTATCGGGACGTTGCGGCGCTACGGCAATGGCGGTTTCGAGGTGCAGCATCAACGCCAGTCGCCGGTCCGGATGCTCCAACTGGCGGGCCACGGCATCGAGCGCTTCTTCCACGGCGGCCGGTGAGAGGCCGTCGAGCGCCGCCACCGATCGCTCGACTTCGCGCGGATCGAAGTTGGCGAGGATCCGTCGATAGGTGCGAGCCGCGGGTGACGGCGACAAGGACTGCAGCGCCGACATTTCGGGCGCGCCGACCGGAGGCGCCACACAGATCGCCGTCATCAATACCGCCACGGCGCGGAAGGACACCACAGTCCCCACAGGGTAGGCGGGATGGCGCCGCCAGGAAAGCACGTCCTTGAACTCGACAAACGCCTCGCGGACAGGTCACAATTTCGCGTTTCGTTCCCCCAGACCCCCAGTCCCCCAGTCCACCAGTCCTCCAGATCCTCCAGACCTCCAGATCCTCCAGACCCCATGGGCACCCACTACGATTCCGTTCCGCTCTCCGCCATCGTCAAGATCCGCGACCTGATGTATCAGGTGAAGGATCCGTTCCGTCTCGATCAGGGCGACGTCTCCTTCGACGCGCCAGAGACCTTCAAGGCGGCGGTGCGCAAGGCGCTGGATCAGAACCACACGCACTATCTGCCCACCACCGGCGTGCCGCGGCTGCGGCAACTGCTGGCGGAGAAGATGCAGCAGACGAACGGCATCCCCATCGGGTCGCCGGACGAAGTGCAGGTGACCAATGGCGGCACGCACGCCATTTACGCCGCCATGCACGCGCTCATCGAGCCGGGCGACGAGGTGATCATTCCCGACCCGGAGTGGCCGCCGACAATGGCGATTGTGATTGCCGCGGGTGGCGTGCCGGTGCAGGTGCCGCTGCGAGAGCGTCTCGGCTGGCGCTGGGACATCGATGAGATCGAGCGCGCCATCACGCCGAAGACGCGCGCGCTCTACATCAACTCGCCGAACAACCCGACCGGCGGCATCCTCACGCGCGACGATCTCGAGCGGCTCGCGGCCATCGCCCGCGAACGGAACCTGTGGGTGTTCTCGGATGAAGCCTACGAGGACATGGTCTTCGAAGGCGAACACATCAGCATCGCGTCGCTGCCGGGGATGTACGAACGGACGATTCCCCTCTACACCTTCAGCAAGAGCTTCGCGGTGACCGGTGTGCGCATGGGCTACTACGCCATTCGCGACGAGGTGCTGCGGGCTCGGGCGATGAAGGTGGTGCTCTACACGACGAGCAACGTCAGCTCGCTGACGCAGTACGGCGCCATCGGCGCCCTCGAGGGATCGCAGGCGTGCATCGAAGAGTTCCGCGTGGAACTGGAGAAGCGCCGCGACTTGTTCTACGCTGGCATTGCCGACGCGGCGCCGGGGATTCTGTCGGGTGAACCACCGGCGGGTGCGTTCTACGCCTTTCTCAAGATCAACGGCGACTGGGTGCGCGATCGCAAACTGCCCGGTGAGTCGGTGTCGTGGGCGATGGCCGAACACCTGATCAAAGGCGCGCGCATCGGCTGCGTGCCGGGCGTGGACTTCGGCCCGGCGTCGGAAGGCTACCTGCGCTTCTGCACCTGCCGCAGCCGCGAGGAGCTGAATGGCGCACTGGCGTCGATGAAGGCGCTGCTGAAGTAGCGCACGTTCAGACGCCGAACTGGCGGAGGTGATGATCGGTGTGCTTGGCAATCAGCACACCATATTCCCTGAACGACAGGTTGCCGAACGCCGGGTGCGGCACGAGCTGACTGCCCGACGTGATGTGGCCGAGGCGCTCCATGCAGGCATGGAAGTCCTGCTGCTCGGCGGCGAGGTCGGCCGTGTCCACGCGCGCGATCAACTCGGGCGCCGTGGGCGCGCTCTTCGGGATCGGCATCAGATAGATGATGATCTGCCGCAGCGGTGGATAGCGGATCGGCAGCCAGATGGTGGCCACCGGCAGTTCGCCGATCGCCATGCGCGTGCTGTCGTTGAGATGCGCCAGCATGCCGGCGACGTGCATCCGTCCCCATCGCGGCGTCGCCGAGGTCGTCAGGCGATCGGCGCGCTGTTGCAGTGACGTGCGCGTCGCGGGATCCCAGATGGTCGGCACGCGGTCATGGTAGAGCAGGGCAAGCCATCGATCCATACAATTGAGGCACCATGACCCTGCACGGACGCGTGGCTCTCATCACCGGCGGCAAACGCATCGGCGCCGTCATCGCGCGACGGCTGGCTGACGCCGGCGCCGACGTCGCGCTCGTCTACAACCGGTCGCGCGACGAGGCCGAGAACACGGCCGGCACCATTCGCGCGCTCGGCCGGCGCGCCGTTACGCTTCAGGCCAACCTGGCCTCACGGGCAGACTGTTCACGCATCGTCGCCGACACGGTCGCGGAGTTCGGACGTCTCGACGTCCTGATCAACATGGCGTCGCTGTACGAGTCGAAGCCGTTTGCCGAGTTGACCGTCGACGATTGGGACACGCAACTCGACGTCGATCTGCGCAGCGCGTTTCTCTGCGCGCACGCCGCCGCGCCGCACATGCGCGCCACCGGCGGCGGACGCATCGTCAACTTCAGTGACTGGGTAGCGGCCAGCGGCCGCCCGCGCTACTTCGGCTACGTGCCGTACTACGTCGCCAAGCACGGCGTGATCGCGCTCACCGAGGCGCTGGCCCTGGAACTCGCCGCCGATCAGATTCTCGTCAACGCCATCGCGCCCGGCCCGATCGTCGCGCCACCGGGCACGAGCGCGGAGGAGTACGCCGCGGTCGAGAAGGCCACCCCGCTCGGCCGCTGGGGCGGTGAAGACGAGATCGCGAAGGCCGTGCTGTTTCTGATCGAGAGCGACTTCGTCACCGGCGAAACCATCCGCGTCGACGGCGGACGGCATATCTCTTAGGTCTAAGGTCCTAGGTCCTAGGACTTGAGATGTTCACCGTCGCGAAGCGACAGTCCTTCCAGCCCGTCAGCCTTCCAGTCCTCCAGTCCTCCAGCCCCCCAGCCCTCAAGCCCCCCAGTCCTGCCGTCAGAATCCCACCCTGATTCCAGCTCGAATGACGCGCGGCGGTTGCACCGCGGTGATCGTGCGGAAGGCCGGGCCGGTGACGATGTCCTCTTCGACTTCGTTGGCCATGTTCAGCAGGTTGAACGATTCGATGAAGACGCCGGCCGAGCGCGCGTCGCGGGACCAGCGCCACTCCACGCGCGTGTCGAGCGTGGCGGTGTAGGTGAAGCGTTGTCCACCGCGCGGATAGGCAGGAATGAGGTCGCGGCCCTGATTCAGGTCGTCCGCGATCACGACGCGCGTAAAGGGTTGACCGTCCTGATAGCGCGCGATCGCCGACGCGCGCAGGCCGCGTGGCAGTGACACACCGCCGAGCACTTTCATGATGTAGGCGCGGTCGTAGAACAACCGTCCGCGTGCGTTGATGGTCGCGTTCGGCGTCAGGAAGACTTCGCCAGGCAGACCCTGATCGTTCTCGTCGGCGCGATAGCCGCGATGCGTGCCGATGCCTTCGGCGCGATACGCGGTGCCGCCGAAACGAAAGAACCAGCGACCGCCGGTGTCGTGATCGACAGCGATCTCCACGCCCTGATAACGTCCGTCAACGCCAGGCGTGTTCGACAACGCGTAGGCGTCGCGGCCAAAGCTCTCGGGCCGGCGATTGAAGATCGGCAGCGTGTTGAAGCCCTGGAGTCCGGCGATATCCACGCCGGGATCCTGAATCGTCTCCACGGTGTAGTCCGCCGGCGAGACGCCGGTGTTGACCAGCGCCAGGAGCGATCGCTCGCGGCGATCGAGGCCAGTGACCGACCAGCGCCAGCGTCCCATCGCATGCTCCACACCGATGCGGAACTCGCCGGTCGTCGGACGCTGGAGATCATCGTCTATGGTGGCCGACGCGAGGCCAAGGCGAGCGATCGGCGTGAGTTCGCCGGCGACGAACGCGCCGTCGCCGTTGCGATCGTCCCAGCGATACGTCGTGCCATCGAGGCCATTCGGATCGCCGATGCTCAATACAGTGAGCGGCAGGCGATGGCGATACCACGAGTAACCAGTGGTGATGCCGAGATCGATCGACGTGAACGGCTGCCAGCGCGCGACGAGGCGCGGCGAGAGCGTGAACCAGCGCACACGATCAACTGCCCCTTCGGCGGCCGCGCGCGAGATCTCGAGGCGGGCGCCAGCGGTGACCGCGAGACGATCACCGATCGCCATCTGATCGCTGATGAAGGCGTGCGCGTCGAGGTTGCTCAGGCGCGACGAAGCTCCCGCCGTGCGCAGATCCCAGACGCGCGCCGGCACGCCGTCCACCATCTCGCCGAAGAGCGGCTGCACGCCGTGATCGAGACGTGCCGATTCGCGCGCAACGCCGGCACCAACGCGCATGTGATGTTCGGCGCCGAACAGCATCGGCACGGACGGCGCGGCCGCGGCCTGCACGAACACGCGCTGGCGCGCGGCGCGGCCCGTGCCGCCAAGCTGCCACGGCGATCCGTCACGCAGGCGCTCCATCACACCGCCGGCCGCATCGGCCGGCACATCGGCGTCAGTGCTGTACCGCTGCACACCGCCGGTGATCACCCACGCGGTGCCCGCGCGCAGGCCATCCCACGATGCGTGCGCCACGAGCCCGCGCATGTCTTCCTCGCGATTGCGATCGGCGAAACGGGCGCGTGTGATGAGCGGCGCGGATCCGCCGGAGACGGCTGTGACGATGCGGAGTGCGTGTCCATCGACGGGATTGGCGGTGATCGTTCCGGTAGCGTTCCACGCCGAACTGGCAAGCACTGCCGGGTCCTCGCGCTCGACGCGATCCGCGGTCGTCGCCCGCGCCGCGATGAACACCGCGGTGCGTCCGGCAAGGCCACCCGCGTGCGCGCCACCGTCCGTGCGCGACAGCAGCCGTGAAATCGGCGGCAAGGCTGGTGGGCCCGATTGCCACGCCGACGGTGCAAACGTCCACTGCGTCGATCCGCTCCAGCGATCCGTCATCGGCCGCAGGTGCAGATCGATCCTCGGCCCGGTACCGGCTGCATCCGCGTCGAGACTGGCGGCGTTCATCACGGCCGTGCCAATCGCCTCCGTCTCGGGCCGCAGCATCGGCGTGCCGCCGGTCAGCGGATCCGTGACGTCGACGCCATCGAGGCGATAGGTCGTCTGCGCCCCGGCGCTCCCCTGCCCGCCCAGCCACGCCGGTGACGCGGGGAACGCGCCGCCACCGTCGATGCGGTCGGCCACCAGGAAACCGTGCGCGGTTTCCAGCAGCGTCGGGACGGTGCCGCCGTGCGGCAGGTCGTCGAGGTGCGTGGTGTCGAATCGGAACCGATAGGTGAGCACGAACGCGTCGAACTCACCCGCCTGCGCCGCCGGATCGCGCGGCGTCGTCGGCACTTGGGCAAAGCCGACGCCGGCCGTCAGCAGCGTCAGCAATTGCGCGGTCAGAAGCCGCCTCAGCATAGCGGCGATTCTGGCCGCAGATGGGCCACCGCTCAAGCCTTCCAAGCCGCAAGCCCTTCAAGCCGACGCGTTCCGGCCCCCAACCCCCCAGCCTGCCAGCCTTCCAGTCCCCCAGCCCCTTCTTGCCGCAGATGCGCAGATAGGTCGACAGATCGCCAAGTCACAAGACTGATCGCCAGATCACCAGCTCACGACCTCACCACCTGCGCCGCTCGGTCCCCCAGCCTTCCAAGCCGCAAGCCCTTCAAGACGACGGGACGCGTTCCGCCTCCAGTCTTCCAGTCCCCCAGCCCTCCAGACTCACTATTTGTCCCACCAACCGCTCAGGTTGTGCGTATACTCCGCGCGGATGAGCTTTGCGACCCTCGCCGGCGCCCTTCTGCTCTTCACACTGATGATCGTCAGTCCGGCCGAGGCGCAGCCCGGCAGCGAGGCGGATCCCGCGGCGGCGCCTGCCACGCCAGCGGCCGCTCCCCTGGCACCCGCGGCGGCGGCGGCGACGCGCGACCAGCCCTTCCGCCGCTTCTGGCCCAACTTCATCGGCGACCTGCGGCGCTATCCGTCGCTCGATTCACTGGTCGTGCTCGGCGCCGGCGGGTTGTTGAGCGTCGCCGCGCTCAACAGCGACGTCCACTTCACTGCCCAGGCGTCGGCCGGAGGCACCGACCAGATTTTTGCGGTGGGCGGCGGTCTCGGTGACGGCTACGTGCAGGTCGGCCTGGCCGTCGGCACCTACGCCGCCGGCGCACTCACCGGCCATCGCACCGTCACGCATGTCGGCGCGGACCTGATCCGCGCGCAGGCGGTCACCGGCGTGCTGACGCACGCGATCAAGCTGGCGACGCGACGCGCGCGCCCGCATGGCGATCACGACACGCTGGGCCGCACCTACTCGTTTCCCTCCGGCCACTCGTCCGCGACGTGGTCGTCGGCCACCGTGTTGTGGCGACACCTTGGTTGGAAGGTCGGCGTGCCGGCATCACTGCTTGCCGCCTACGCCTCGGCCTCGCGGCTGCAGCAGAACGAGCACTTCATGAGCGATGTGCTCTTCGGAGCCGCGCTGGGCATCGCCAGCGCACGAACGGTCACGATGGGTCATGGCAAAACCCGCGTGTCGGTGACGCCCGCCCCCGTGCCCGGGGGTGGCGCCATCATGTTCAGCGTAAACACAGGTCCTAAGTCCTAGGTCTTAGGTCTTAGGTCCTAAGTCCTAAGACGGAGGTGCGAAGGGAAGGGTGGCCACCTCGCACCTCAGCGAGCTCGGCGTCCAGGCCGCCTTGAAGGGTTGAGGCTTGGCCGTGGACAAGTGCCTTTGCCTAAGACCTAAGACCTAAGACCTAGGACCTATTCAATCGCCTTCGGGTCCATCCACGTCACTTCCCAGTGGTGCCCGTCGACGTCGTAGAAGCTCGACCCATACATGAAGCCGTGATCCACCGGCGGCATCGCCGGCGCGCCGCCGGCGGCGATGGCCTTGCGCACCATCTCGTCCACGTCGTCGCGGCTCGTGCACGACACCGCGACCAGCACTTCCGTGTGCGTCGACGTGTCGCAGATCTGCCGTTTGGTGAAGCCCTTGAAGAACGGCTCGGCCAGCAGCATGACGAACGCCTGATCGTTCAGCACCATGCAGGCGGCGTTGGCGTCGGTGAACTGCGGGTTGTAGGCGAAGCCCAGCGCGGTGAAGAACGCCTTGGTGCGCTCGAGATCGCGGACAGGCAGGTTGATGAAAACCATGCGCGAGTTCTGGACGGTCATTGCATCTCCTTCGGGAACGGGGGTCAGGTCACGATTCGTGAGCCGCCAGCCGCTGCGTCGCAATTTCGGCCTGTTGCCCGGCCGAAAACGGCAGTTCTCTCACTTCTGGAACGAACTTCTTGCCTCAACGCCGGCCTGACCGGCCGTCGGGCTCACGAATCGTGACCTGACCCCAATGCAGCTATAGACCGGCGCGCGAGCGAAGAATCATCGGACGGCTAGGCCAGCGTCCGCGGCAAGCCGAACAGCGGGAAGATCGTGTCGACGTCCAGGAACGTCGTCCACGAGGTGATGCGGCCGGCGTCGGTGTCCAGCACGATCAGTCCCCACGCGGTGTGCGGACCGCCGTCGAC
>JADZCY010000131.1 GCA_020851325.1 Acidobacteriota bacterium
GTCATCAACACCGAGCAGTTGAACACGCTGCCGAGCGGCGGCCGTTCGGCGTTCCTGTTTGCCGTGACGGTCCCGACGGTGGTGGCCTCGGGCGACTCACAGTTCAACCGCCAGCAGGATCAGACCAACGCCTCGCTGCTGTCACTCGGCGGCGGCACGCGCCGCGGCAACAACTACCTCGTCGACGGCGTGCCGGTCACCGACCTGCGCAACCGTGCGTCGGCGAATCCGTCGATCGAAGCGCTCGAGGACGTCGCCGTGCAGGTGCACACCTACGACGCCGAGACGGGACGCACCGGCGGCGGCATCTTCAACACCGCGACCAAGTCGGGTGGCAACCGGTTTTCCGGCAGCGGCTTCTATCAGTCGCGTCCGCGCTGGGGCACCGCCAACAACTTCTTCTCGGAACTGGCCGGCCAGCCGCTGCCGCAGACGTACTTCCACCTCGGTGGCGGCGGGTTCGGCGGGCCCATCCTGCAGAACCGCACGTTCTTCTGGGTGGCGGGCGAGGGCTACGGATCGAACACGACGCGCAACGGCGCGGCGCGGTTCCCTACCTCGCGCGAACGCAATGGCGACTTCTCGCAGACCTTCGACAGCGCCGGCCGTCTCGTCGTCATCTACGACCCGCTGACCGGTGACGCCAACGGCAACGGCCGCCAGCCGTTCCCCGGCAACATCATCCCGGCCAATCGCATGAGCGCCGTCGGCCGCGCCATTGCGAACACCTATCCCGCCCCGCTGCGCGACGTCAGCAACGGCAGTAACAACTTCGAGAGCACCGCCGAGATCCACGATCGCGCGCAGATGTACACCGGCAAGATCGATCACAAGTTCACCGACAAGGTGTCGCTTTCCGGGTTTTATCTCTACAACAAGACCGACGAACCGTGCGCCAACTACTGGGAGCCGGGGTTGAACGGGCCGACGCGCTACGCCGATCCGGGCGACTACCTGCTGCTGCGCCGCGTCCACCTGCTGGCGTTGAACAACACCTGGCTGCCGAGCAACAACACGGTGCTCACGCTCCGCTACGGCATGACCAAGTTCATCGACGACGACACGCTGTCGATTGATTTCGATCCGTCGACGCTGGGCTTCAGCAGCAACTTCCTCGGCCAGACGACGGTCGACAAGTTCCCGCAGGTGCGTGTCGGCGAGTACGACAACATGGGCGCCATCGATCCGACACCGCGCAACTGGTACTCGTGGAGCGCCAACGGCACGATGACGCGACTGGCGGGCCGGCACACGCTGAAGGCCGGTCTCGACTATCGCCTGATCGGCATCGAAACACAGTCGTTCTCGGGCAGCGCCGGGTTCTTCTACTTCGATCGCTACTACACCTCGTCCAACCCGCTGACGAACGGCACGGGCGGGACGACGCCGTCGGGCAACGCACTGGCGTCGCTGCTGCTGGGGTATCCGACCTCGCCCGGATCGGACACGAGCCGCGCCTCGTACGTGAATCAGACCTCGGCGTTCGATTCCTTCGTCCACTATTTCGGCGGCTACGTCCAGGACGACTGGCGCCTGTCGGCGAAGACGACGGTGAACGTCGGCCTGCGCCTCGAGCGCGAAACCGGTCTGCAGGAAGCGAACAACGGCTTCACCGTGGCGTTCGATCGCGAACTGAACCCGGGCGGTCAGCTCGGCAGCATCGTCAATCCGCTCACCGGACAGCCGATGCGCGGTGGTCTCGTGTATGCCGGCGTCAACGGCGCCAACGAATATCAGGGGGACCCGCCGGCCTTGAAGTGGTCGCCGCGCGTCGGCTTCGTGCACTCGTTCAACCCGAAAACAGTGATGCGCGCCGGCTACGGCGTGTACTGGGCGCCGTGGAGCTATCAGTCGGTTGGCTCGGCCAACTACGGCAACATCGGCTTCAGCCAGCAGACGTTCATCAACCAGAACCAGTTCGTGCCGCAACAACTGCTGGCGAACCCGTTCCCGAACGGCGTGCTGTCGCCGGTCGGCAGTGATCTTGGTGCGCTGGCCGGCGTCGGCCAGCAGATGGAGTTCATCGATCAGGACAAGCGCGCCCCCTGGGTGCAGCAGTACTCGATCGACATCAACCGCGAGCTGCCCGGCAACATGGCCATCGGCGTGGAGTATTCCGGCGCGACCGGTCGCGGCCTCGGCCTTGGCGGATCGAACGACGGCATCATCAACATCAACCAGGTGCCGTCGCAGTATCTGTCGCTTGGATCGGCGCTGCTGGACCAGGTGCCGAATCCCTTCTTCGGCCTGCCCAACGTCGTCATCGACGGCGTCAGCTTCCCGCAGGGCAAGAGCGTGACCAGTCCGACGATTCAGCGGCGTGAGCTGCTGCGGCCGTTCCCGCAGTTCGGCGACATCCTGATGCGGCAGTCGACGCTTGGGCGCAGCCAGTATCACGCGGCGATCCTGAAGTTCGAGAAGCGCATGAGCAACGGCTGGGGTGGGCGCATCAATTACACCTACAGCGTGATGAAGGACAACCTGTTCGGCGAGACGAACTTCTTCGCCGGATCGCCCGGCTTCGTCGGCGCGGCGCGCGCCGAGATGCTCAACGTCGACCTGACGCAGGACGACTACGGCGTCGATGCCGAATACGGTTACAGCATCCTCGACGTGCCGCACAAGCTGGTGTTCTCGCCGATTGTCCAGTTGCCGTTCGGCGAAGGCAAGCGGTGGGCGACCAGCGGCATCGGCAACCTGCTGCTGGGCGACTGGACGCTGTCGTCGATCATCTCCATTGAGAGCGGTTTCCCGCTCACCTACGACACGGCGACGATCAGCTCGAACATCTTCACGCGCACGCAGCGGCCGAACGGCACGCCGGCGGCCACCGACGGCAGCCGCTCGGAGCGCATCGCGCCGCCCGAGGGCGCTGGCTGCGTGAGCGGCGAAGATTGCGGCACCGGCGTGTGGATCGACGGCTCGGGGCTGTCGGTGCCGGCGAACTTCACGCTCGGCACGATGCCGCGCACTGACACCAACGTGCGCACGCCGCACCGCAACAACTGGGACTTCGTGGCTACCAAGGGCATCCGCTTCGGTGCCAGCCGTGTGCGGGCACAGCTTCGCCTCGAGGTGCTGAACCTCACCAACACCGCCAAGGTGCGCAGCCCCGACACGCGCATCGACCGGCCGACGTTCGGTCAGATCCGCACGCAGGGCGGCTTCATGCGGCTGACGCAGTTGATGTTCCGCATGACGTTCTGATCGACATGCATGTCTGTCGCGAAAGGGCCGGGCTCACCCCCGGTCCTTTCGTTGTACGATGCCGGCCCATGCGCGCCGCCGGTGCCGTCGCCCTCGCGCTTACGTCGATGACTGCGCTGTCTGGCGGGCAGGCAGCACCCGCGCGCGTGCTCGCGCGTCCGTCCGCGGCGGCGTTGGCGCAGGCCGCTCGTCCCGCGGCGCCGCCGGCTGCCGGCCCTTCGCTGGTGCCGTCGCTCGGTGCCGTGTCGTTTCCCAACTCGGGTTCGGCGAAAGCACAGTCCGCGTTCCTGCGTGGCGTGGCCTGGCTGCACAGCTTCGGCTACGAAGACGCCATCGACGCCTTTCGCGAGGCGCAGCGGATCGATTCGGGATTCGCAATGGCGTATTGGGGCGAGGCACTCGCGTTCAGTCAGCCGCTGTGGTTTCACGAGGAGCCTGAACCAGCGCGAGCGGCATTGCGGAAGCTGGGTGCCACGCCCGCCGAGCGTCGCGCGAAGGCAAAGACGCCGCGCGAGCAGGCGTTCCTTGGCGCCGTCGAAGAGCTGTGGGGCAGCGGCGACACCAGGGTGCGCGCGTTGAAGTACTCCGCGGCGATGGCGAAGGTGGCCGCGGATCATCCGGCAGACGACGAGGCGCAGGTGTTCTATGCGCTCAGCCTGCTGGCCGTGTTACCGCGTGGCGATGCGTCACTGCCGCTTCGCGAGAAAGCGGGCGCGATTGCCGAAGCGGCGTTCGCTCGCAACCCCAAGCATCCCGGCGCGGCGCACTACGTGA
>JADZCY010000132.1 GCA_020851325.1 Acidobacteriota bacterium
CAGAGCGTCAGCGGCCGCGCCACTGGCGTCCCGCACATGGTCCGCGTCGGCGATGAAGTGATCGTCGCCTGGCGCAAGGACCGCGTGATGACGGCGGCGGTACCTGTCGGGGCGATCGAATGACGAGGACCTAGGTCCTAAGTCCTAAGTCCTAAGTCTTAGGTCCTAGGAAAGAACCACTGATCACGGTGTTCGTCTCTCGAGGACCGTGTTCGTCTCTCGAGGACCGTGTTCGTCTCTCGAGCACACGTGTTCGTCTCTCGTGGACACAGGCTTTTGCCTAAGACCTAAGACCTAGGACCTAGGACCTTAAGGCGCCAGCCTCACCCTTCGCCACGCGTGGCCGTCGCGCATGTAGACGAGGCGATCGTGCAGGCGACTGGGGCGGCCCTGCCAGAACTCCACGCGATCGGGCATGACGCGGTAGCCGCCCCAGAAGGGCGGCAGCGGCACGTCGGCGCCGTCGTGCCGCGCCGCGAGTGCGCTGAGGTTTTCTTCGAGCACCGCGCGACTGGTGATGACGCGGCTTTGCGGCGACGCCCAGGCGCCGAGTTGACTGTCGCGCGGGCGCGACTGGAAGTAGGCGGCGCTCTCCTCGCGCGACACCTTCTGCACGCCACCGGTGACGCGGACCTGCCGTTCGAGGTCCGGCCAGAAGAACAGCAGGCTGGCGCGCGGGTGCGCCGCCAGGTCCTGGCCCTTGGCGCTGTCGTAGTTGGTGAAGAACACGAACCCGTCGTCCACGCCCTTCAGGAGCACTGTGCGCGCCGCCGGGTCGCCGTTGGCGCTAACGGTGGCCAGCGTCATCGCGTTGACCTCGATCACTTCCGCGCGCCGCGCCTCGTCGAACCAGCGGTGGAACTGCGTGATCGGATCGGCGGCGGCGTCAACTTCGGACAAGGCGTGACTGCGATACTCGCGGCGGATGTCGGCAATCGACATGAACTCTTACTCCGGCTGACTGTCGGCGATGAGGCCCTCGACCCACACGCCAAGGAAACGACGGTCGCGGTTCTCGGGATCGCGCTCGATCGGGCGGAACCCGTTGCTCGTGGTCACTACCACCGTTTCCACACCACGCGCCGGCGCCGGCAGCACGAGGTCCTGTGGCTGTTCGGCCATCAGCGTGATCGATTGCTCCCACCCGCGCGCCTTCACGGTGACGACGTTGTCGTCGACACGGCTGCGGAGGCGCAGGACGAACGGCCCGGTGGCGCCCGGCGTGTGCCCCAAGCTCACGGTGGTCGGGCGCTGGCCGGGAATCCAGAAGCCGGCGCGTTCGAGGTTCACCAGATCGTCGTGCAAATAGATCTCGAGCGGACCGTAGCGGCCGGCGCCCAGCACGGTCGGCGTGCGCTGGCGTTCGCCGGCCGGTGTCACCGTCAGCGGCGTGATGATCGCCGTCGCGAGTGCCTCTTCGACCTCGCGTGATCCGCGCAACCCGACGAAACTGGCGTCGAGCGGCAGGTGCACGGTGCGCGACATCGCGCCCTGTCCGGCACTCACGGGCCACGTCTCGAGCGGCATGCCGACGCGCCCCATCTGGAAACCGACGGTGTCGTCGTGTTTCGGTTGCCCGGGCACGAACGTCAGATCGATACGGTAGTCGCCGGCGGGGAGCGTGAAGCGTCCGTTGTGCAGCACGCGCAGCGGCTGCGGCTCGGGGCGAAGCCCCGGCTGTACGCCGACGTGAAACAGCGGCAGCACATCGGCTGCGGAAACCTTGCGCAGCGGGTCGTAGATCACTGCCGCCGGCAAGGCGCGCGGATCGAAACCGTCGAGAGCGGCCAGTCGTGATCGCGCCGCCAGGTTGGCGCGGGGAAACGGGGGATCATCCGGCAGCAGCGGCACGATCACCGACACCGCCGCCAGCGCCAGCGTGATGGCGCCGACCGCGGTGAGCGCCGCGGTGCCGGCCGTTACCCGGGGCACGCGCCGCAGCGCGAAAGCGGCGACGCTGGCGATGGCCAGCCACGTCAGGCTGAACACCCACGCGGTTGGCGCTTCGTGATGGATGAACGACGGCGCCAGCGCCCAGATCTCCCAGCGCGGCGACCACCATTCGAGGAGCGCCGACGTGCCGTCGCGCCCCTGCGCCATCAGCAGCCCTTCCTGCGCGAACACGACCGTGGCGGCAATGGCGACGCCGATCCACAGCAGCAGATGCTGCGCCGCTCGACGCGCCGATCCGCGCGGCGCGGCGGCAAACGCCGCGGCAATCGGCAGCGCCAGCACCAGCAGTCCCGAGGCGAGCGGCCGGGCCGGCGCGGCCGATCCGCCCCACCAGATGCGGAAGGCGCCCACCGTGCCGAGCAGCGCGCCGAACACGAGGACGATGCGAATCGCCAGCAGGCGCTGTTCGCCGGCGGCCTTCCACATCGCCCACAGCCCGGTGGCGGCGAGGATGTAGACCGGCGCATAGGCGAGCAGGCCGTACTCCTGATCGAACAGCAAGCCCGGCGCGCCAAACACCAGGTTCTTCGGCGTCGTCTGGACCATCGCGCCGTACGGCGCCTGCGGCAGCGGCTTGCCCCAGAAGATGTAGAAGAACGCGAACCACGCGGTGAGGAACACCGCGTACGGCACGCCGCGCTTGACGATCGATGTCCAACCCGGCCAGCGGAACGGCGACGCCGCCGGACCGATCAGTCCTGTCACCAGCAGCACGGCCGACATCGGCGCGTATTTCGTGCTCAGCCACGGCAGCATGCCGCAGGCAATGCCGGCGACGATGTGGTTCGGCGTCACCAGCGCGATCATCACGGCGAGCGCCGCGGCGATCTCGGGATACACCATGAAGGTGTTCAACATGAACGGCGCCGAACCGGCGATCGCCGCCACGGCGAACGTGGCCGCGACGCGGTCCGCCAGCACCGCCACCACCCATCGCCACGCCAGCGCCGCGGCGGCCGCCGCCACCGCGATCAGGGTGACGACGACGGCGCGATAGCCGCCGAGGCCGTAGATGGGTGTCAGCAGGACGGGCAGGCCGACCGGATGGATGGAGTAGATCTCGCCGTCCGCACCGCGCGTCAGGTAATGCGGATCGAGATCGCGATTGAAGTACTCGCGATAGTCGCCGCGCTGGTGGTTGTTCTCGATCTTGAGGTCGCCGTCGCGCCACAGGCTCTGCGCGATGACGAGGTAGTGCGGCTCGTCACCGGCCGGCACCAGCGGCGTGCCGGTGAGCCGTAGCGCAGGCACCGCGGAGATCGCCGCGACGCCCAGCGCGACGAGCAGGGACAGAGTGGTGGTGGACGTGATGGCGATCGTCGGCAGGCGCAGCACGCCTTCCTGCCGCAGCGTCCACAGAAGCATCATCGCCACGCCGAGCCACACCACCAGGCCGGCGGGACCGGCGGCGATCTGAATCGGCGGCCAGACGTCCGCCAGCCACGGCAGGAACGGCAGCAGGAGGATGCCGAGCCCGAGGAGCGGCGTCAGCAGACGTTCGAGCGGCGGCGCGGGCCCGCGACGGGATACGGCCAGCCGGTGCAGGAGCAGCAGGCCGACGAGCACCGCCGCCAGCAGCGAGGCCAGTGTTTCCCACGGCGGCAGCAACGCAATCCGCACCGTGCGTCCCTCGACGATCGTGGCGTCGAGGACGCCGCGGCTGACGTAGATCGCCGCGCCGGTGATCAGGCAGACGGCAAGCACCCGCAGGTGCCGGAGGGGGGGCATCGCGGACCGATTGTACAATCCGCCCCGTGAAACGAGCTGCCCTGATTCTTGCGTGGCTGGCCGCGTCCTGCACGGCGGCCCCGACTCCACCCGCGGCGCCGCGCGCCGCCGACTTCGATGTGCTCATCACCAACGGCCGGCTCGTGGATGGCACCGGCGCGCCGTGGTTCATCGGCGATGTCGGCATCGTCGGCGATCGCGTCGCTGAGATCGGCCGGCTGAGCGGCCGCGGCGCCGGCACGACGGTCGATGCGTCGGGCCTGTATGTCGCGCCCGGGTTCATCGACATGCTCGGCCAGTCCGAGTTCAACATCCTCGTCGACAGTCGCGCCGCGTCGAAGATCACGCAGGGCATAACCACCGAGATCACCGGCGAAGGGAGTTCGATTGCGCCGCTCAACGCGCGACTGGCCGACGAGGCGAAGGCGCAGTTCGACGCGTTCAAGGTGACGCTGGATTTCAAGACGCTCGGCGAGTACTTCACGCGCCTCGAGACGCGCTCGCGACCGGCCATCAACGTCGGCAGTTTCATCGGCGCCGGCGGCGTCCGTTCGTATGTGATCGGCGACACGCAGCGCGCGGCGACGCCGGAGGAACTCGAGCAGATGAAGACGCTCGTGCGCGAGGCGATGGAGCAGGGCGCGCTGGGCCTCAGCACGTCGCTGCAGTACGTGCCCGATCGGTTTGCCAGCACGGACGAGATCGTCGAACTCGCGCGCGTCGCCGCGGCGCACGGCGGCCGCTATCTGACGCACCAGCGCTCGGAATCGAATCAGATTCTGTCGTCGCTCGACGAAGCGTTCACGGTGGCCGAACGTGCCGGCATCCCGACGGAAGTGTGGCACTTGAAGACGGCGTATCGCGCCAACTGGGGCCGCATGCCCGAGATCCTGCGCCACATCGAGGCGGCGCGGGCGCGCGGCATCGACGTCACCGCCAACATCTACCCGTACGATCGCGCGTCGAATGGCCTCGACGCCTGCCTGCCGTTGTGGGTGCGCGAAGGCGGTACCGAACCGATGCTGGCACGGCTGAAGGATCCGGCGCAGCGCGAACGCATCAAGCGCGACATGGAGGATCCGAATCCGGGCGACTGGGAGAACCAGTGGTACGGCTCCGGCGGCGCCAGCGGCGTGCTGCTGTCGTCGGTGCTCGATCCGTCGCTGCGGCAGTGGGAAGGCCGCACGCTCGCCGAGATTGGCGCGGCGATGGGCAAGGACCCGCGCGACGCGGTGATGGACCTGGTGATCGCCGACCGCGGTGAGTCGTCGGTGATCATCTCGATCATGCGCGAAGACGATGTGCGGACGGCGCTGGCGCATCCGCTGATTGCCATCGGTACCGATTCCGGCGCGCGGGCCGAAGACGGCCCCTTGTCCGTGTCGAAGTCGCATCCACGCGCGTGGGGTTCGTTCACGAAGATCCTCGGCACATACGTGCGCGACGAGAAACTGCTCTCCGTCGAGGAAGCGATCCGCCGCTTCACGTCACGGCCTGCCAGCCGCATGAACCTCGCCGATCGCGGCCTGCTCAAGCCAGGCTTCAAGGCCGACGTCACGGTGTTCGACCTCGCCACCGTCCGCGATCGATCGACGTTCACCGAGCCGAACCACTACTCGGAGGGCATCCGTCACGTCTTCGTCAACGGTCAGGCGGTGGTCAGGGACGGCGCCATCACCGACGCCCGACCCGGACAGGTCCTCAGAGGCAGGATTGATTGACAGATGGATCGATAGGTCGCCAGATCGAGAGCTCGACGGATTGATCGCCACATCACCAGCTCACAAGACCGTCAGATTCACCGTGCCTTTTATCTCGCTCCTTCCTGTCGCCGCGATCTGGATCGCGTTTCTGATTGCCTTGCCGGCGCGGCCGTCGCCGTGGCTGGTGCTGGTGTCGTCGCTGCCGCTGGTGGCGGCGGTGTCGTGGTGGCTGGCGCGGCGGCGTGGACAGCGGTGGACCGCGTTCGTCCGCGAGACGCTCGACTCACACGCCCTGGCGCTCGTCGTTCTGTATGCGCTCGGCGTGCAGTTGGCTGACACGCACGGCATCACCACCGACGGTGTCACCTACTTCACGCAGCTCCGCAGCCTGGTGTTCGATCGCGACCTCGACATCGCGCGCGAGTACGACATCCTCCGTCAGCCGCAGCGTCAGAATCACATCGTTCCCGTCGGTCCGCTGCTGCTGTGGGCGCCGCTGTATCTCATCGTCGCGGCCGTGGATGCGGTGGGCCGCATGGTGGGGGCGTGGAGCGCGCCGGCGGAGCGCGACATGCTCGGCCTCGGCTTGCCGTATGTGCGCGCGGCGTTGCTGTCGTCGTTTGCCATTGGCGCGGCGGGACTCGCGGCCGTGCACGGTTACCTGCGCACGCGCTTTCCGCGCGGCGTCGCGTTCACCACGTCGTGGCTGATCTTCGCGGCGACGCCGCTTTACTGGTACATGGTCTACGAGCCGTCGATGACGCACGCAGCGTCGTTCGGCTTCGTCGCGCTGTTCGTGACCTGCGCCGCTCGCTGGCTCACCGCGCCTGAGGGCGTCGTGCCCGACGCCGGTCGCACGCGCGCGCTGCTGCTGGGCACGTTGATCGGCCTCGCGTTCGTGGCGCGCACGCAGGAAGTGCTGTTCGCGATCTATCCCGCGCTGCTGGTGCTGACGGCACCGCGCACGCCGGCGAGCGCGCGCGTCAGCGGCGCACTTCGCCTGGCCGGATGGGCGGCGCTGGGCGCGCTGCCGTGGGTGGCGCTGCAACTCGGACACAGCTACGTGCTGTTCTCGCGCTACGAGTACCAGTTGATGGGGCAGGGCGGCTATTTCAACCCGCTGCACTCGCGCTGGATCGACACGCTGTTCTCGTCGTGGCACGGTTTCCTGTCGTGGACGCCGGTTGCCTACATCGCCGTCGCCGGCACCATCGCGGGCCTGCGTCGCGACTGGCGATGGGCATCATCGGCACTCGTCGTCTTGTTCCTCACCGCGTGGGTCAACGGCGCGACGATCGACTGGGCCGGCGGCTGGTCGTTTGGCGGCCGGCGATTCTCCAGCACGCTGGCGATGTTGGCGCCAGGCCTGGCGACGGTGATCCTGTTCGCGTTGCGGCGTCCCGCGGTGACGCTGGCGCCGCTCGTTGTCGCGGCGCTCGCGTGGAATCACCTGTTGATGGTCCAATACACCGCCGGTCTGCTGCCGAAAGACGAACCCGTCAGCTTCGGCCGCATCGTCCGGCAGCAGGCCGACCTGCATACGCGGACGCCGTATTTCTATCCGTTCGCGTTTCCGGCCAACGCGTGGTTTGCGTGGCGGCATGGCCTGCCCATCGACAAGTACGATCTGCTGGCGCCGGAATCGATGCGCGCGACGGCGGACCTCACCTTCGATCGCACGGTGGAGAAGTTCCTGCTGGACGGCTGGGACGTGCCCGGCGGCGACGACTGGGGATCCTGCTGGTGGATCGGTGCCACACCGGCGGTGCTGGCCGTGCCGCTGCAGCTTGCCGATGGCGATGTGCGGATCACGGTGAAGAGCCGCACGCGCTACGACGAGCCCGTCGTGCAGGCCACACTCGCGCTCGAGATCAACGGTGTCGACGTCGGCCGCTTCCGTGCCGGCGTGCCCGATGCGTCGACGGCGACCATCGACGTGCCGGCCGCAACCGCCCGCGCGCTGTTCATCGACGGCTTCAACCGCGTCGGCTTCCGCCAGGTGGCGCTGGACCGCGTCGACGGCCAACCACTGCCCGAGCGCGGACGTTCACGCGCCGTCTGGCCCGTTGCCGTTTATAGTCTGCAGATTCAGTGAGCCACGCGCCGGCACGGCATGCTGCCGGGGCCGGCAGGATTTCGGGACGGCGTGCATCGCGGGACCGCTTTCTCGGCAGGTTCACTGAACGGTGATCTCGATTCAGCGTCCAACAGGAGGCGATCATGAGGCGACGTCACGCGTACGCGGGTCTGTGTTTCGTGGTGATCGTCGGCGCGGTCACGCTGTCGGCGCAGACCGCATATCGGCTCAGGGGCACGACGCGCAGCGGCAGCAAGCCGATCGTCGCGACGGTGTCGGCCGAGGCGATTCACGGCTTTCGCGGTGAGCAATTCACCGGACAGAAGACGTTTTCGGTGCCCAGCAACGACAAGGGCGACTGGACGCTGCTCGGGCTGACCGCCGGCGTCTGGTTGTTCACCGCGACAGCGCCGGACGCGCTGCCCGCCGTGGCCATCCTGCCGATTCGATTCTCGCAGCGGCAGATGCAGAGCGCGCAGGGCGGGCAGATGACGTGGGCCTTGCCGCTGTCGCTGGCGCCGGCCGCCGAACACCCGTCGATCGCCGGCGCGGGGCCGCTCATCGCGGAAGGGCGCACGCTCGAAGCGCTGCAGCTGCTGTCGCCGGCGTTGGCGCCCGATGCGAAGCCGGCCCTTCAGTGCGCGGCGGGGCAGATGGCGCTGGCGATCAAGCAGCCGACGCTCGCGCTGCAGTTGTTCACCGCGGTGATGACGGCGGAACCGAAGAATCCCTGTGGACCGCTGGGCATGTCGGCCGCGGCGCTGATTCGCGCCGACTGGGACACGGCGTCGAAGATGCTCTGGATGGCGCGCGACCTCGCGCCCAAAGAGCAGCGCCCGTCGCTCGCGGCGGCGGTGACCGAACTGCAACAGGTCGCTTCGCTGAAGTAGGCGTCGTCGAACGGACGAAGAGCCCGGAATACGAAGAGCCCGAAACACGAAGGACACGACGGCACGAAGAAGAACCACGAAGGGTTTTTGTTGGAAGAGTCTTCGTGTTGCGTTTGACAACGTTCGCGCGTCACAGCCACGCCGCGCCGCGGACGCCGCTCGAGTCGCCGTGCACGGCGGGGAGCAGACGCGTGTGGACTTCGTCCGAGAACACGTAGCGGCCCCAGCGCGCCGGCACGTCGGTGTAGAGCCGTTCGATGTTCGACAGGCCGCCGCCCAGCACGATGACGTCCGGATCGACGAGGTTGATGACGGTGGATAGCGCCCGGGCGAGTTGGTCGGCGTAGGCGGCGACGGACGCCTCGGCGGCGGCGTCGCCCTCCGCCGCGGCCTTTATGATCTGGTCGGGCCGCAGCACGCGTCCGGTCTGCGCCTCGAACCGGGCCGCCCATCCCGGCCCCGACAGGAACGTCTCGATACACCCGGTCCGCCCGCAATAACACACCGGTCCCGGCCGTTCATCGTCGGCGGGCCAGGGCAGCGGATTGTGTCCCCACTCGCCGGCGATGCGATGCGCGCCCTCGATCACCTCGCCGCGCACGACGATGCCGCCTCCGACGCCGGTGCCGAGGATGACGCCGAAGACGACCGTGGCGCCGTGACCGGCGCCGTCGGTGGCTTCCGACAGCGCAAAGCAGTTGGCGTCGTTGGCCACGCGCACGGGCCGGCCCATCGCGCCGGCGAGGTCGCGATCGAACGCGCGGCCGATCAGCCAGGTCGAATTGGCATTCTTCACCAGGCCCGTCGCCGGCGACACCGTGCCCGGCATGCCGACGCCGACGCTGGCCGCCGGGCCGCAGCGCGTTTCCAGATCACGGACCAGCTCGACAATGGCGGCCACCGTCCCCTCGTAGTCGTGGCGGGGGGTGAGGATGCGTCGCCGTACCACCTCGTCCGTGCCGTCGAGGGCAACGGCTTCGATCTTGGTCCCGCCGAGGTCTATGCCGATACGCATGGCCGAAAAACTGGATATGCAGCCGGCCCGGGGTGCAGGAATTCCACCGCGCGCCGATGCTTCCGTGAAGGCGATTCTGCCGTCAACGTATTGATCAGCCGAAAGTTAGTTCATCCGCGCCAATGACAACTTCTGACAATACTTTTTCGGAATCGGTCCTATACTCCCGGTAGAAATTATGCGCCTGAGCACCCGTTCTTCGCTCGTCGTAGCGGGAGCGGCACTGGCGGGGCTGACCCTGCTGGCCGCCGATGCACCGCAGACCCCGGCCACGCCGGCCCCGGCCGCTGCCCCCGCTGCTGCTCGTCAGGCACCGGCGGCCCCGGCCCCTGCCGCGGCCCCGCCGATGGCGGCGGCACACGCCGCCACGCCAGGCGTGGCTGACCAGAACGCCCTCTACAAACAGTACTGCGTCAACTGCCACAACGATCGCGCCAAGGCCGGCGGGCTTTCGCTGGCCGCGTTCGACGCCAGTGCGGCGGCCGACCAGGCGCAGGTGGCCGAGCGCGTCATCCGCAAGCTGCGCGCCGGCATGATGCCGCCGTTCGGCGCCCGTCGCCCCGAACCGGCGGTGCTCGAGCAGATGGTGCAGACGCTCGAAACGCGCATCGATCGCGCCGCGGCGCTCAACCCGAATCCGGGTCGTCGGCCGTTCCAGCGTCTGAACCGCGCCGAATACGCCACGGCCATCCGCGACCTGCTCGACCTGCGCGTCGACGTCGAAGCGTATCTGCCGCCCGACACCATCAGCGCCAGCTTCGACAACGTCGCCGACGCACAGGGCTTCTCGCCGACGGTGCTCGAAGGGTACCTGCGCGCCGCCAGCGCCATCAGCTCGCTGGCGATGGGCGACGCCGGTGCGGCGCCGACCGAAGCCAACTACAAGGTGCCGCGCACGGCCTCGCAGATGCGTCAGGTCGAAGGCGCGCCGTTCGGCACGCGCGGCGGCATGGTCGTCGATCACATCTTCCCGGCGGACGGCGAGTACTCGTTCCGCATGATGCTGCACTCCATCCCGACCGGCCAGTTGTTCGGCAGCAGCGTGCCGGGCGAGCAGATTGAAGTGGCCATCAACGGCGTGCGCGTGGCGCTGCTCGACATCAACACCCGCATGAGCGAGTCGGATCCCAACGGCATGAATCTCGTCACGCCGAAGGTGTACGTGAAGGCCGGCCCGCAGCGCGTCTCCGCGGCGTTCATCGCCCGCTTCGATGCGCCGCTGGACGACCTCATCGCGCCGATCGAACACACGCTGGCCGACACGCAGATCGGCGCCGGCTTCGGCATCACGGCGCTGCCGCACCTGCGCGAGTTCGCCATCACCGGACCGATCAAGGTCACGGGCGTCTCCGATTCACCGAGCCGCCGCCGCATCTTCACCTGCCGCCCGACCTCGTCGGCCGAAGAAACCGCGTGCGCCACCTCGATCGTCAAGCGTCTCGCGACCCACGCCTACCGCGCGCCGGTGTCCACCGACGATGTGCGGAAGCTGATGGTGTTCTACGATCGCGGCCGTGCCGAGGGCGACTTCGAAGAAGGCATGCGCATGGCCCTCCAGGCGCTGCTCGCCAGCCCGAAGTTCCTGTTCCGTCTCGAGGAAGTGCCGCCGACGGTGCGCCCGGGCCAGAACTACCGCATCACCGAGTTCGACATCGCCTCGCGTCTGTCGTTCTTCCTCTGGGGCAGCGGCCCGGACGAGGAGCTGATCAAGCTGGCGACGCAGAATCAGCTGCGGGCGCCGGGCGTCATCGAGAAGCAGGTGGCGCGCATGCTCAAGGACGAGCGGGCCTCGGCCATGGGCGCGCGGTTCGCGTCGCAGTGGCTGCGCCTGCAGGACCTGATGAAGCTGAACCCGGACGCGCTGCTCTATCCGCAGTACGACCAGACGCTGGCGCGCGGGCTGAAGCGTGAAACCGAACTCCTGTTCGACGCCATCGTCCGCGACGATCGGCCGGTGCTGGAACTGTTGACGGCGGACTACACGTTCGTCAACGAGCGTGTCGCCAAGCACTACGGCGTGCCGAACGTCACCGGTCCGGAGTTCCGCCGCGTCTCGCTGCCGGACCCGAACCGCCGCGGCCTGCTCGGTCAGGGCAGCATCCTGTCGCTCACCTCGGTGGCCGATCGCACCTCGCCGGTGCAGCGCGGCAAGTGGGTGATGGAAGTGCTGCTCGGCTCGCCACCGCCGGCGCCGCCGCCGAACGTGCCGTCGCTGGACGAATCGGTGTCGGCCGCGCAGGGCGCCAAGGTGTTGTCGACGCGCGAGCGCATGGAAGAGCACCGCAAGAACCCGTCGTGCAACTCGTGCCACCGCGTCATCGATCCGCTGGGCCTGGCGCTCGAGAACTTCGACGTCACCGGCGCCTGGCGCATCCGTGACGGCGATGCGACGATCGATTCGAATGGCGACCTCTATGACGGCACGAAGATGCAGGGCTCGCAGGGCCTGCGCGCCGCCATCCTGAAGCACCAGGACGTGTTCCTCCTGAGCTTCACCGAAAGCCTGATGACCTACGGTCTGGGCCGGCGCGTGGAATACTTCGACCTGCCGACGGTCCGCACCATCGTCCGCGACGCCGCGAAGGCCGACTACCGCCTGTCGCAGTTCGTGGTTGGCGTGGTCAAGAGCGCGGCGTTCCAGATGGGCCGCGCCGAAGCGGCGGAAACAACGACGGAAGCAGCAAGATAGGTCCTAAGTCCTAGGTCCTAGGTCCTAGGTCCTAGGAAAGACCTGATGAGACCTGGAGCTTAAGACCGCCTAAGACCTAAGACGGCCTAGGACCTAAGACCTAAGACTTAAGACCTCGTAGACCAGAGGATATTGCCGATGTTCATCACCAAGAAGCACGTTTCCCGCCGCACCGCACTCAAGGGCGTGGGCGTCACCGTGGCGCTGCCGTTCCTCGAGTCCATGGTGCCGGCCGGTACCGCGCTGGCCCAGACGGCCGCCGGAAAGGTTCGCCTGGCCGCCATCGAGATGGTGCACGGCTCGGCGGGCGCGACCGTGATTGGCGCGCAGAAGCATCTCTGGTCGCCGCAGGCCACCGGGTCGGCGTTCGACCTCAGCCCGAGCAGCCTGGCGCCGCTCGAGCCCTACCGCGATTACCTGACGATCATCAGCAACACCGACGTGCGCAACGCCGAAGCGTTTACGCCGCCCGAGATTGGCGGCGATCACTTCCGCTCGTCGGCGGTGTTCCTGACGCAGTCGCATCCCAAGCAGACCCAGGGTTCCGACGTGCACGTCGCGACGTCGATGGACCAGCTGTATGCCCAGAAGTACGGGCAGGACACGCCCATCCCGTCGATGCAGCTCTGTATCGAAAACGTCGACCAGGCCGGTGGCTGCGCCTACGGCTACGCCTGTGTCTACACCGACACCGTGAGCTGGGCGTCGGCGAATCAGCCGCTGCCGATGGTGCGCGACCCGCGCGCCGCGTTCGACATGTTGTTCGGCGTCGGCGCCACGCCGGAGCAGCGCGCCGCCCGTCGCCGCGCCGACAAGAGCATCCTCGACTGGATCACCGCCGAGGTCGCGCAGCTCAAGACGAATCTCGGGCCGATCGACCGCGCCCGTCTCAGCAACTACCTCGACGACGTCCGCGAGATCGAGCGGCGCATCCAGCGCATCGAAGCGAGCAACGCGAGTGGTGAGCCGCGCGAGCTGCCGATGGCGCCGATGGGCGTGCCCGACTCGTTCGAAGAGCACGTCAAGCTGATGTTCGACCTGCAGGCCGTGGCCTTCGCCTCGGACATCACGCGCGTGTTCTCGTTCAAGCTGGGTCGCGACGGTTCGAGCCGCGTCTACCCGGACAGCGGCGTCAAGACCGGCTTCCATCCGGCGTCGCACCACCAGGACCGCGAGGATCGCATCCTCGACTTCGCGAAGATCAACAAGTACCACCTGAGCCTGCTGCCGTACTTCCTCGAGAAGCTGAAGAGCACGCCGGACGGCGAGCGCAACCTGCTCGAGAACACGATGGTGATCTACGGGTCGCCGATGGGCAACTCGAACGTCCACAACCACAAGCGGTGCCCGCTGTTCCTGGCCGGCCACGCCGGCGGCAAGCTGAAGGGCAACCTGCACATCAAGGCGGCCGACGGCACGCCGATGGCCAACGCGATGTTGTCGATGATTCACACGCTCGGACTCGAAGACGTGAAGAGCTTCGGCGACAGCACCGAGGCGATGAACCTCAATCACGCCCCGGACACCACCGTCTCGGCGGCGCAGGAGTAACCGCATGCGCCGTGGCCTGATCGGTCGAATGACACTGGCGGCAGCGGCCGCCGCCCTCTGCGCCGGCACGCTGCTGTCGGCGCAGACGCCCTCGGTCGTCGAGGCGACACGCCGCGGCGATATCGCCACCGTGCGCGCGCTGCTCAAGCAGGGCGTGGACGTGAATGCCGCCGAAGGCGACGGCACGACGGCCCTGCACTGGGCCGCTCGCGCCGGCAACGCCGAACTGGTGCAGATGCTGGTGTACGGCGGCGCCAACGTGAAGGCGACCACACGCCTGGGCGGCTACACGCCGCTGATGATGGCGGCGCAGGCCGGCCATTCCGGGGTCGTGGCGGCGCTCATCGCCGGCGGTGCGGACCTCTCGGCCACCTCGACCACCGGCACGACGCCGCTGATGTTCGCGGCGCAGTCCGGCGACACACGCTCGGTGACGATGCTGATCGAGGGCGGCGCCAGCGTCAACGCGCGCGAGAAGGCGATGGAGCAGACGCCGCTCATGTTCGCCGCCGCCTACAACCGCGTCGACGTCGTCAAGACGCTGCTGGCGCACGGGGCCGACATCAAGGCGACTTCCAAGGTCGTCGACCTGCGGAAGTTCTCGAATCCCGAAGAAGAAGCGTTCTTTGCCCAGCGGCGCGGCGGCGCGGCGGCCCCCGCCGCCGGTGGCGCGCGTCCGCCGGACGTGGCCGGGGTGACGCGGCAGTTCCGCTACAACGAACTCGTCGGCACCTCCGGCGGGTTTGCGCCGCTGCACTTCGCGGTGCGCCAGGGATTCATCGACACGGTGAAGACGCTGGTGGAAGCCGGCGCCGACGTCAACCAGTTGAACCCCGGCGATCAGTCGACGCCGCTCGTCGTGGCGACGGTCAACGGGTTCTTCGACGTCGGCATGTATCTGCTGGAGCACGGCGCCGATCCGAACCTGGCCAGCGAAAACGGCGTCGCGCCCCTCTATGGCACGCTGAACGTGCAGTGGGCGCCGAAGGCCAACTACCCGCAGCCGCGCGCCTATCTGCAGCAGAAGACCACCTATCTGCAGTTCATGAAGGCGCTGCTCGACAAGGGCGCCAATCCGAACGTGCGCCTCAAGCGCAAGGTGTGGTACTCGGGCTACAACTTCGACCTCGCCGGCGTCGACGAGATCGGCGCGACGCCGTTCTGGCGCGCCGCGTACGGCGGTGACGTCGAGGCGATGAAGATGCTCGTGGCGGCCGGCGCCGATCCGACGATCCCGACGATCAAGCCGGCGGGCCGTCCGCGCACGGGTGATGGCGACCGCCTCAACGTGCAGGACGTGTCGAACCTGCCGCCGGTGCCGGTGGGCGGCCCCGCCGTGACGCCGCTCCAGGCCGCGGCCGGCGTCGGCTACGCCGAAGGCTTTGCCGCCAACTCGCACCGCTACGCCACGGCCGGCCTTCTCGTCGCCGTGAAGTATCTGATCGAGGAACTCGGCGCCGACGTCAACGCCGCCGATCACGAGGGCAACACCGCCCTGCACCACGCCGCCGCCCGCGGTGACGTGGAGATGATCAATTATCTTGTGTCGAAGGGCGCGGACGTGAAGCGCGTCAATCGCGAAGGTCAGACGACGGCGGACATGGCGAATGGGCCGGTGCAGCGCACCCAGCCGTTCCCCGAAGCGCTCAAGCTGCTCGAGAGCCTGGGCGCCAAGAACAACAACAAGTGCGTCTCGTGTTGACGCACTAGCGCGGCGACACCGCGCCAGGGGAGATTTCATGCGCCGGATGGCAGGGCTGGTGTGTGTGCTCGCGTTGTGTGGAGTGGGCGTCATCGGACAGGGCACATCGTCCCGTCCGACGGCGCCCACGCCGGCTGTACAGGTGCCCGCGGTGACCCGCGCTCCGGCGCGGACCGCGGCGGCTCAGGCCGCTCCGGCGCCGCAGGCGTCACACGCGGCGGCGGGCTTGTCGGTGGCGGCGCAGACGCAGATGGTGAAGGAATACTGCGCCACCTGCCACAGCGATCGAAACAAGGCGGGCGGCTTGTCGCTGGCTGCGTTCGACGCCGCCCACGTGGTGGACGAGGCGGTCGTCGCCGAGAAGATCATCCGCAAGCTGCGCGCCGGCATGATGCCGCCGCTCAACGCCCGCCGGCCCGAACCGGCCGCGCTTTCCGCGCTGGCCACGGCCTTCGAAACCCGCATCGACCGCGCCGCGGCGCTCAATCCCAATCCCGGCTCGCGTCCGTCGCAGCGTCTCAACCGCGCCGAATACCAGCGCGCGGTTCGCGACCTGCTCGGGATTGAAGTCGACATCACCGCGTTCCTGCCCGCCGACACCATCAGCGACGGCTTCGACAACGTCGCCGACTCGCAGGTCATCTCGACGACGTTGATGGAAGGCTACCTGCGCGCCGCCAGCCAGATCAGCCGCCTGGCGATTGGCGATCGCAACGCCTCGGCCAGCACCACCACCTGGAAGGTGCCGCGCACGGCCTCGCAGATGCGGCACGTCGAAGGCGCGCCGCTCGGCACCCGCGGCGGCCTCTCGGTGGTGCACGTGTTCCCGGCCGACGGCGATTACGTCTTCAAGATCCTGCTGCACTCGGGTCCCACCGGCGACCTGTTCGGCGGTCCCTATGGCGGCGAGCAGATCGACATCTCGATCAACGGCGAACGCGTCGCCCTCATCGATATCAACCCGCGGATGAACGAACAGGATCCGAACGGGCTCAACGTGCAGTCGGTGCCGGTGCACGTGAAGGCGGGACCGCAGCGGTTGTCGGCGGCGTTCGTCTCACGCTTCGACGGTCCGGTCGACGACCTGATGATGCCCATCGAGCACACGCTGGCCGACACCAACATCGGCGAGGTGTTCGGGACGACGGCGCTGCCGCACGTGCGCGACTTCGCGGTCACGGGGCCGACCACGGTGACCGGCGTGTCGGACACGACCAGCCGCCGCAAGGTGTTCACCTGCCGGCCCACCGCGTCCGCCGAAGAGCGCGCATGCGCCGAAACCATCGTCCGTCGGCTGGCGGCGCAGGCGTATCGCGGTCCCCTGGCGACCGAGGACTTCGCGGCGCTGATGGAGTTCTACGACCAGGGCCGGAAGAACGGCGATTTCGAAGCCGGTGTCCGGCTGGCGGTGCAGGCCATCCTCGCCAGCCCGCGGTTCCTGTTCCGCATGGAGCAGGTGCCCTCCACGTTGAAGGCCGGGCAGACCTATCGCGTCACCGACATCGACCTCGCGTCGCGGCTGTCGTTCTTCCTGTGGGGCGCCATGCCCGACGCGGAGTTGACGAAGGTGGCGATGGCCGGGCAGTTGGGCACGCCGGCGGTGTTCGACCGCCAGGTGCGGCGCATGCTGGCGGATCCGAAGTCGGACGCGCTGGCCAGCCGCTTTGTCGCTCAGTGGCTGCGCCTGCAGGACGTCAAGCAGGTGCGTCCCGACCATCACTTCTATTCCTACTGGGACACCACGCTGTCCGAGTCGATGGTCAAGGAAACCGAACTGTTCTTCGCCAGCCTGCTGCGCGCGGACCGGCCGATCAGCGAGATGCTGACCGCCGACTACACCTTCGTCAACGAACGGCTGGCCAAGCACTACGGCATCCCGAACGTGCTCGGGCCGGACTTCCGCCGCGTCACGCTCACCGATCCGAACCGCCACGGCATCCTCGGCCAGGGCAGCGTGCTGCTGCTGACTTCGATCGCCGACCGCACCTCGCCGGTGCTGCGCGGCAAGTGGGTGATGGAAGTGCTGCTGGCCTCGCCGCCGCCGGCGCCGCCGCCCAACGTGCCGTCGCTGGACGACTCGGTGAAGTCGACGGTCGGCGGCAAGACGCTCTCCACGCGTGAACGCATGGAAGAGCATCGCAAGAACCCGGCGTGCAACTCGTGCCATCGCGTCATCGATCCGCTGGGGCTGGCGCTCGAGAACTTCGACGCCACCGGCGCGTGGCGCATCAAGGACAACGGCGTCAACATCGATTCGATGGGCGACCTCTACGACGGCACGCGCATGGAAGGACCGGCGGGCCTGCGCAAGGCGCTGCTGAAGCACGCGGATCTCATCAAGCTGAGTTTCACGGAGAGCCTGATGACCTACGCACTCGGCCGGCGCGTCGAAGCCTTCGACCTGCCGACCGTTCGCGCGATCGTCTCCGACGCGGCGCGCAACGACGATCGCCTGTCGGCGTTCATTCTGGGTGTCGTCAAGAGCCCGGCCTTCCGGATGGGCCGGATCGAGGCGGCGGAAACGACGGTGGAGCAGTAGCGGCCGCGACGGCCATTTCGGATCAGAGGAGCTCAGTGATGTACATCACGAAGAAGCACATTTCCCGTCGCACGCTGCTGCGTGGCATGGGCGTGACGATGGCGCTGCCGTGGCTCGAAGCCATGGTGCCGGCGGCGACGGCGAAGGCGGCGGCCAACCGCGTGCGCCTGTCGGCGATCGAGATGGTGCACGGCTCGGCCGGAGCGACCGTCGTCGGGGCCAAGAAGAACCTGTGGTCGCCGGCGCAGACCGGCACGGCCTTCGACCTGACGCCCTCGTCGCTGGCGCCGCTCGAGCCGTTCCGCCAGCACCTCACCATCATCAGCAACACCGACGTGCGCAACGCCGAAGCGTTCGAACTGCCGGAGATCGGCGGCGACCACTTCCGCTCGAGCGCGGTGTTCCTGACGCAGAGCCACCCGCGGCAGACGCAGGGCTCGGACGTGCGTGCCGGCACGTCGCTCGATCAGTACTACGCGCAGAAGTTCGGGCAGGAGACGCCCATTCCATCGATGCAGCTCTGCATCGAAGCGGTGGACCAGGCCGGCGGGTGTTCGTACGGGTACTCGTGCGTCTACACCGACAGCATCAGCTGGTCGGCGCCGAACACGCCGATGCCGATGGTGCGCGATCCACGCGTCGCCTTCGACCAGTTGTTCGGCGTCGGCGCCACGCCCGGTGAGCGGCGCGAGCGTCGCGCCGAGGACAAGAGCATCCTCGACCTGATGACCGGGCAGTTGAGCCGCCTGCGCAAGGATCTGGGCGCCGCCGACCGCGTCCGCCTGGCGCGTTACCTCGACGACGTCCGCGAAATCGAGCGCCGCATCCAGAAGGTGGAGGCGTACAACGCCAGCGGCGACGCGCGCGAACTGCCGGGGGCGCCGATTGGCGTGCCGGACTCGTTCGACGAACACGTCAAGCTGATGTTCGACCTGCAGGTGCTGGCCTTCGCGTCCGACACCACGCGCGTGTTCTCGTTCAAGATGGGCCGCGATGCCTCGAGCCGTGTCTATCCGGAAAGCGGTGTCAGCACCGGCTTCCACCCGGCGTCGCATCACCAGGATCGCGAGGATCGCATCCTCGAGTTCGAAAAGATCAATCGCTACCACATCGGCCTGCTGCCGTACTTCTTCAAGAAGCTGCAGGAGACGCCGGACGGCGACAAGAACCTGCTCGAGAACACGCTGGTGCTCTACGGCTCGCCGATGGGCAACTCGAACATCCACAACCACAAGAAGTGCCCGCTGTTCCTCGCCGGCCACGCCGGCGGCGCGCTGAAGGGCGGCCTGCACCTGAAGGCCGCCGACGCGACGCCGATGGCCAACCCGATGCTGAGCGTGCTGCACACGCTTGGTCTCCCGGAGATCAGCAGCTTCGGCGACAGCACGGGCGCGATGGATCTGAACACGGCGGTGGAAACGTCGGTGTCGCGGGCCTAGCCCTCCAGCCCTCCAGTCCTCCAGACCTCCGGACCTTCTATGCCAATGCTGACCGTGCGCAAGACCGTGTGGGGACTTCTGGTGGTGGCGGCCCTGACGTTCGGGGCTCGTCCTGCCGTGGCGCAAACGCCTGGACCGACGGCGGTGGCCGACGCGGCGCAGGCCGGCGATGTCGAAACCGTCCGGACGCTGCTGCGGCAGGGCGCCGACGTCAACGCCGCGCAGGGCGACGGCACCACCGCGCTGCACTGGGCGGCGATGAAGGGCAACGCCGAACTGGCGCAGATGCTGGTCACGGCCGGCGCGAACCTGCGGGCGACGACGCGTCTCGGCTCCTATACGCCGCTCTATCTCGCGGCGCGTGGCGGTCACGCGACCACGGTGGCCACGCTGGTCGCCGGAGGCGCCGACGTGCATCAGAAGTCGGCCACCGGCGCCACGGCGCTGATGCTGGCTGCTGCCGCCGGCGACACGCGCACGCTCACCTCGCTCGTCGAAGCCGGTGCCGACATCAACGCGAAAGACACTGCCCGTGGTGAAACGCCGCTGATGTATGCCGCGGCGTACAACCGCGCCGACGCGGTGAAGCTGCTGCTGCAGCGCGGCGCCGATACCAAAGCGACGACGAACATCGTCGATCTGGCGGCGCTCACCGCGCCTGAAGAAGAGACGATGGCGCGGCAGGTGGGTGGTGGCGCGGCACCGGCGCCCCGTCGTCCGGCCGACGTGCCGGGGCTGACGCGGCCGCTGCGCTACAACGAGCTGATCGGCACGATGGGCGGCCTTACCGCGCTGCATTTTGCCGCGCGGCAGGGGTTCAAGGAAACCGTGGGTGCGTTGCTCGATGCCGGCGCCGATATCAACCAGCCCAATCCCGGCGACCACATGACGCCGCTTCTCATTGCCATCGTCAACGGCCATTTCGACCTGGCGATGGAGATGCTTCAGCGCGGCGCCGATCCGAACCGCACGAGCATCAATGGCGTGGCGCCGCTCTTCGCCGTGCTCAACGTCTACTGGGCGCCGAAGTCGCTCTATCCCGGCCCGAAGACGCACCAGCAGCAGCTCACCACCTACATGGGGCTGATGGAGGCGCTGCTCGACAAGGGCGCCGACGTCAACGCGCGGGTGAAGTACAAGGTCTGGTATCAGGCCTACAACTCCGACTTCGCCGGCGTCGACGAAAGCGGCGCGACGCCGTTCTGGCGCGCGGCGTACGCCAGCGACGTCGACGCGATGAAACTCTTCATCGCGCGCGGCGCCGACCCGAACGTGCCGACGGTGAAGCCGGCCGGCCGGCCGTTCACCGGCGACGGCGTGCGTCAGGTGCAGGACCTCTCGGGCCTGCCGCCGGTGCCGACCGGCGGACCGGCCGTGCAGCCGATTCACGCCGCCTCCGGCGTCGGCTACGGCGAGGGTTTCGCCGCCAATGCGCACCGTTACGCGCCGACGGGCTTCCTGCCGGCGATCAAGTATCTGGTCGAGGAACTCGGCGCCGACGTCAACGCCGTGGACCACGAAGGCAACACGCCGGTGCACCTGGCGGCGTCGCGCGGGGATACCGAGTCGATTCTCTACCTGGTGTCGAAGGGCGCCGACGTCACCAAGGTGAATCGCGAGGGCAACAGCACCGCCGACATGGCCAACGGGCCCGTCCAGCGCGTGCAGCCGTTCCCCGAGACGCTGGCGGTGCTCGAGAAGCTGGGCGCCACCAACAACCACAAGTGCGTCACCTGCGAATAGCCGCGGCTCGCCGGCTCGGCTCACTTCCATGCGAGCTGAGCGTCATTACCTGATAGCCTGTAGGGCCGACGTTCGATTCCCCACACCGACAGGACAGGTATCCATGGTTCCGAGACGTTCGACCGGGTGGGCCGCCCTCGCGCTGGCGGCCCTGATGATGATGTTGCCGTCGACGGCGTTGGCGCAGTCGCGCCACGCGCTCGTCGACTTGTGGTCGCAGGGCAAGGCCGCCTTCGGCGTCTTCGCGCCGAACGAGAACCCGCAGCGCTTCGAGCGCGGGCAGCCGCCGCCGAAGGCCATCTACACCGCGGCCGGCGCCGAGAAGCTGGCCGCCAACCCGCTGCTCGACTTCGTCTTCCTCAACCTCGAAGGCAGCTACGACCCCGCCGCCGTCAAGACGATGATCGATGCCCTGAAAGCGTCGAAGGGTCCCGGCCCGCGCAAGTCGCTGCTGGTGCGCATCCCGACCATCGAACGCGACGGCGTCGAGCTGACGCGCAAGCGCGTGAAGGAAGTGCTGGCCGCCGGCGCCGACGGCGTGACGCTGCCGCACATCCGCTCGGTCGAAGAGGCGAAGACGGCGATCAGCTTCTTCGAGGGCGCCAACGTGTGGTCGCCGTCGAATCCCACTGGCACCATCATCGCCATGCTGATGGTGGAGGATCCGGGCGCCGTTGCCGCGGCGGGAGCGATTGCCGACCTCAAGGGCTTCAGCGTGCTGGCGTGCGGCATCGGCAGCCTGACGCAGGCACTGGGCGGCGACCGCGCCGCGGGTGAAGCCGGCACGCAGAAGGTGCTGGTCGAGTCGAAGCGCACGCGCCTGCCGAACATGCTCACCGCCAACGAGAAGGACGTGCAGCAGCGCGTCAAGGAAGGCTTCCTCGGCCTGCTCGGCCAGGGGGCGTCCGCCGACGAGATGATCAAGATCGGTCGGCAGGCTGCCGGTCGCTGAGCGCCGTGCGCGACCCGATTTTCTGTACGTGTGCCGCGCTCCTCGTGAGCGCGGCTTCGGCATTCGCGCAGCCGGCGGCGCCCGCCGCCAGCGTCTCGGCCGGCGCGGCGCAGGTCCGCACCGCCGTGCAGCCCGGTGAGATCGATGGATCGCCGGCGCCGATCGCGCCCGCGACGGTGACGCGCGACGACCGCCAGCGCGCCACCATCCGCGCCATCAAGCTGTCGGCGCCGCTCGATCTCGACGGCGTGCTCGACGAGCCCGTCTACACCGAGAACGAACCCTTCGGTGGCTTCATCCAGGTGGTGCCGATCTTCAACGGCGAGGCCACCGAGCGCACCGACGTGTGGGTCACCTACGACGACACCAACATCTACGTCTCGGCGCGCGTCTGGGACTCGGCGCCGCCGGAGCGCTGGGTGTCGAACGAACTCCGGCGCGACACCAACCAGTTGCGGCAGAACGATCACATCGCGATTGCCTTCGACACCTTCTACGACCGCCGCAGCGGGTTCATGTTCTACACCAACCCGCTCGGCGCGCTGGCCGACTACTCGGTGGTGGACGAGGGCGGATCGAACACCGACTGGAATCCGGTCTGGACCAACCGCACCGGCCGCTTCGACGGCGGCTGGACGGTGGAGATGTCGGTGCCGTTCAAGACGCTGCGCTACGCCTCGGGCACCAACCGCATGTGGGGCTTCCAGATGCGCCGCTCGATTCGCCGCAAGAACGAGTGGACCTACCTGAACCCGGTGCCGCAGAACCTGGCCGGCCCGCAGGCGCTCAACCGCATTTCGTCGTACGGCACGCTCGTCGGCCTCGATCTGCCGCCGGCGTCGCGCAACATGGAGGTGAAGCCCTACGTGCTCGGCCGCTCGACCACCGACAACGTGCGCGTGCCGCCGGTGTCGAACGATTTCGAACGCCTCTTCGGCGGCGACTTCAAGTACGGCATCAACGCCAACCTCACCGCCGACGTCACCGTGAACACCGACTTCGCGCAGGTGGAGGTGGACGAACAGCAGGTGAATCTCACACGCTTCAGCCTGCTGCTGCCCGAAAAGCGCGACTTCTTCCTCGAGGGCCGCGGCAACTTCGACTTCGGCCGCGGTAATTCCGGCGCCGGCGGCAACAGCGGCGGCACCAACGACACGCCGACGTTGTTCTACAGCCGCCGCATCGGGCTCAATCGCGGTCGTGTCATCCCCATCGACGTCGGCGGCCGCGTCACCGGCAAGGCAGGGAAGTGGGGCATCGGCGCGGTGAACATCCAGGGCGGCGACGAGGACGTCTCGCTGACGCCGTCCACCAACTTCACCATCCTGCGCGCCAAGCGCGACGTGCTGCGCCGCAGCAGCATCGGCGCCATCTTCACCAACCGCTCGGTCGTCGACAACCAGGTGGGCGCCAATCAGGTGTACGGTCTCGACGCGGCGCTGGCGTTCTACCAGAACATCACCGCCGGCGCCTACTGGGCGCGATCGCAGACGGAAGATCTGACGGGCCAGGATCGATTCTCCAACGATGCGGACAGCTATCAGGGCAGGTTCGACTGGTCGCCGGATCGTTACGGCGTGCGGGCCGAGTACCTGAAGGTGGGCAACAACTTCCGCCCGGAGATTGGGTTCCTGCGCCGCACCAACTTCGAGAAGGCCAGTGCCGGCCTGCGCTTCAGCCCGCGGCCGCGCGCCAGCCGGCTGGTGCGCAAGTACACCAGTGAACTCGGCATCGACTACTACGTCAATGGCAACGGCTCGGTGGAGACGCGGCAGCAGAGCGCACGCTTCAACACCGAGTTCCACACCAGCGATCAGATCTCGATCGAAGCCACCAACAACTACGAGGCGCTGTTCACGCGGTTCTCGCCCGGCGGTGGCGTCTTCATCCCGGCCGGCGGCTACAACTTCCGCGACGCCACGCTCACCTACACCGCCGGCCAGCAGCGGCGCTTCTCCGGCACGCTGTCGGTGAACGCCGGCGAGTTCTACGACGGCAACATCGTCGCGGTGAATCTCGGCACGGCGCGTGTCGCCATCCTGAAGCAGTTCTCGATCGAGCCGAGCTTCTCGATCAACCGCATCGACCTGCCCGGTGGCGAGTTCACGACGAAGCTGTTCCGTTCTCGCGCCGACTACGGCTTCTCGCCGCGCATGTTCGCGAGCGCGCTGCTGCAGTACAGCACCAGCGACAACACCTTCAGCAGCAACGTCCGCTTCCGCTGGGAGTACATCCCCGGCAGCGAGTTCTTCCTGGTGTGGACCGACGAGCACGATACGCGGGCGAACGGCACCGGCTTGCGCAATCGCGCGTTCGTCATGAAGCTGACGCGCCTCGTCCGCTTCTGACCGCAAGGCACGACGGCACGCCACGCGATGACGCGAACCGTGCGACACGGAAGAAGCGGCCTTATCGCGAGGATGGTGGCTGCAGGCGATTGCGACAGGCGCGGCTCTCTTGCCGCCGTATTGCTGGCGCTTGCGCTCGTGACCGGCGGCTGCGCGTCCGGTAGCGCGCCGGATCCCGCGTCGCGCCTCGCGCCGTGCGCCGACGCCAGCGGTCCCGCCGACGCGCTGTGCGGCCACCTGGAAGTATTCGAGGATCGCGACGCGCGCGCCGGCCGGACGATCAAGCTGAACATCGTCGTGCTGCCGGCGCTTGGCCGCGACGCCGCATCTGATCCGGTCTTCTTCCTGGCCGGCGGTCCGGGACAGGGTGCGGCGCAGATGGCTCGCGACGTCCGCACGATCTTCTCCCGCCTCCAAACCAACCGCGACATCGTCCTCGTCGATCAGCGCGGCACCGGCGACTCGAACGCGCTCGACTGTACTCAAGACGACGACCGGCTCGAGGTGATGAACGAGCCGGAGGAGCAGGCGCTGGCGCGACTGAAGGCGTGTCTCGACGGCTACGACGCCGACCCACGGTTCTACACCACGCCGATCGCCATGAACGATCTGGACGACGTGCGGGCGTATCTGGGCTACGAGCGGATCAATTTGTATGGCGGCTCGTACGGGACGCGGGCGGCGCTGGTCTACATGCGCCAGCACGGTGCGCGCGTGCGGACGGCGGTGCTGGACGGCGTGGCGCCGACGAACATGCGCCTGCCGCTGTTCTTCGCGCGCGACGCGCAGCGCGCGCTGGACCGCATGATTGCCGACTGCGCCGCCGACGCCGAGTGCAACAGCCGCTTTCCGAATCTTGGCGATCGCATCCGCCAGTTGTTTGCGCGACTCGACGCCGCCCCCGTGCAGGCGCGACTCGTCCACCCGCGAACCGGCGTCAGTGGCGAAGTTCGCGTCAACGCGATGTTCCTGGCGAACGTCGTGATGGGTGCGCTGTACGCGCCGCTCACCGCGTCGGTGCTGCCGGCGCTGCTGGCGCGCGCCGAACAGGACGACTTCCAGGGCCTGCTCGCCCTTGCCACCACCGGCGGCGGTGCGGTCGAGGACAACATGAGCGTCGGCATGCAGTTGTCGGTGATCTGCGCCGAGGACGCGCCACGGATTCTTCCGGGCGATCACGACCGAGAATCCGCCGGCACGGTGTTCGGGCGGCACCTGCTCGGCGCCGGCGCGCTGCTCCGCGCCTGCGAGTTCTGGCCGCACGGCACGGTTCCCGCCGACTACTACGAGCCGCTCGTGTCCGACATCCCGACGCTGGTGCTGTCGGGCGATGTCGATCCGGTGACGCCGCCGTCGTGGGGCGACGCAGTCGTCGCGACACTCAGCCGCGGCCGGCACATCGTCGCGCCGTCAACGGGACACGGCGTGGTGGGCACCGGCTGCGGTCAGCGTGTGATGCAGGCGTTCATCGAGAGCGGCACGGCCGAGGGCCTCGAGACGCGATGCGTCGACGCGCTGGCGCGACCACCGTTCGTGGTCAGCCCGACGGGACCGCGGCCATGATCCGCGTCGAGTCGCTGCGCAAGCAGTTCGGCGTCGTCACCGCGGTGGATGACGTCAGCTTCGACGCGCCCGACGGCACCGTCACCGGCCTGCTCGGACCCAACGGCGCCGGCAAGACGACGACGCTGCGGATGATGTATGCGTTGATGCGTCCGGATCAGGGCCGCGTGTTCGTGGATGACGTGGACGCGGTGGCCGAGCCGCAGGCGGCACAGGCGCGCATGGGCGTGCTGCCCGATGTGTCCGGGTTGTATCCGCGCCTGACCGCGCGCGAGCACATTCATTACGCCGGCGAACTGCACGGCTTGTCGCACGACGTGATTGCCGCGCGTGCCGACGCGCTGCTGCGGCAACTGGACATGCTGGCGATTGCGGACCGGCGCACCGCCGGTTTCTCGCATGGCGAACGCACCAAGGTGGCGATGGCGCGCGCGCTGGTGCACGACCCGCGCAATATCCTGCTCGACGAACCAACCAACGGGCTCGACGTGATGAGCACCCGCGCCGTCCGCGACATCGTCCGGCGGCTGCGCGACGAGGGGCGGGCGGTGATCTTCTCGAGCCACGTCATGCAGGAAGTGTCGGCGCTGTGCGATCGCATCATCGTGATTGCCGGCGGACGCGTGGTGGCCGCGGGGACGCCGGACGCGCTGCGCCAGCAGACGGGTCACGAGAACCTCGAAGATGCGTTCGTGCAGCTGGCCGGCCTCGGCGGAGAACCGGCGTGAAGGCGTTGACGCAGGCGCTGGTGGTAACGCGCAAGGAAGTGCGTGACGCGTTTCGTGATCGCCGCGCCATCATGTCGGTGTTCATCGGCGCCCTGTTCGGGCCGATCCTGGTCGGCGTCATGTTCAACGCGCTGGCGGGACGCGAGCGTGAGCTCACCGAGATCGTGATTCCGGTATCCGGCGGCGCACATGCGCCGGGCCTGATGCAGTGGCTGCGGCAGCAGGCCGGTGTGACGCTGGTGGACGGACCGGCGGATGCGGAAGCGGAAGTGCGTTCGCGCGCGCAGGACGTCGTGGTGGTGATTCCCGACGACTACGGCGAACGGTTCAGCGCCGGCAAGCCGGTGGAGATCCAGGTGGTGGCGGATGGCTCGCGAACAGCCGCGCGACCGCGGGTGCAGCGCATCCGCACGCTGCTGCAGCGTTACAGCAGCGAAGTCGCGGCGCTCCGCCTGATCGCGCGCGGCGTCAGCCCGGCGGTGGTGACGCCGCTCCAGGTGCGCGACCTCGACATCGCCAGCGCGCAGCAAAGGGCGGCCGTCATCCTCAACTTCCTGCCGCTCTTCATTGTCCTGGCGGCGTTCACCGGTGGCATGCACATCGCCACGGATTCGACCGCTGGTGAGCGTGAACGCGGATCACTCGAGCCGTTGCTCGTGTCGCCCGTGCCGCGCGGCGCCATCGCGGCGGGGAAGTGGCTGGCGGCGTCGTGGTCCTCGGCGCTGAGCGTCTGCATCACGACGGCGCTGTGCATTGCGGTGCTGCGGATGATTCCGCTGCAGGATCTCGGGCTGCGTTTCCGCCTCGATGCCGTGCACGTCGCCGGTTTACTGGCGGCGGTGCTGCCGCTGTGCCTGCTTGCCACCGCCATCCAATGCGCGCTGGCGACCTTCGCGCGATCGTTCAAGGAGGCGCAGAGCTACATGGGCTTCCTGATCATCGTGCCGATGCTGCCGGGCGCGCTCAGTTCCGTCTACCCGATCGCCAGTCAGCCGTGGATGTATCCGGTGCCGATCATCGGCCAGCACGTCCTGGTCACCGAAGTGCTCGGCGGCCGCGCGCCGGGTGCGTGGGCATTCGTCGTTGCCGCGCTCGCCACAACCGTGGCCGCGGCTCTACTCGTCCGCTGGTTCGGCGGCCTCCTCACGCGGGAATCGATCGTCTTCGGGAGATAGTGTCGGGAGGCGGGAGGCGGGAGACGGGAGGCGGAACGAACAGAACATTGCCGGGACCGCAGTCACGTCCGGGACGGAGCGCCTTCGGGACGACATCTACCTTCGGGATCGTCTGCCCTCAGTAATCCTCAGCACCTCAAGCATCCCTCAGCACCGTTCCAGCACCGTTCAGCACCCTTCCAGCACCGTTCAGCACCCTTCCAGCACCTGTCAGCACCCTTCCAGCACCTGTCAGCACCTTTCAGAACATCGGCCGCCAGGTGAAGAACATCCCGGCGACGAGGATCGCGAGCGCGGTGGACGCAATCAGCAGCGCCGGGCGATACGCGCGTGGGACGATCTGCGCGGTGTAGAGGTAGAGCGGGAACAGCACCGCGGTGTAGCGGCCGAGCGAGGGGATGCCGCCACCGGCGATGGGCAACAGCACGCCGGCCGCGGTGAAGAGTCCGAAGCCGAGTCCCAGGCGTCGTGCGATCGGAACAGCCAGCACGAGTACCGTCAATCCCGCGGTGCCGTTGAGGAACGCTTCGGGTGACGAGGCGACGAAGGCGAGCGGGTCTGCCAACAGTTGCCGCGCCCATTCGGAGTACGCAACCCACGGGTTTCGTACGAGACGTCCCCATCCCGCTTGTGCGTCGGCCCATGCGAACGGATGGCCGGTCAGCGTCCACACGTAGGCGCTGTAAAGCGCGGTGCCTGCCGCGGGCGCGAGGCTGGCCCACAATGCGGAACGTCCATCGTCAGCGCGTGGTGCCGTGGCGATCGCTGTTGAAGCGGCGCGCGATCGCCTGTCGAGCGCCAGCGGCAGCAGCACCAGCGTCAGCAGAAACCCGTTGGGTCGCGTGAGCCCAGCCAGGCACCCGAACAGCGCCGCGCGTGCCGGAGCGCCGCGCACCATGTGCAGCGTGCTGGCCGTTGCGGCGAGCAGGAACAGCGACTCGGTGTAGGGCAGGCCGAAGTACACCGAGAACGGCGACAGCGCGCAGAGCCCGACCGCGACCCACGCGTTCTCCGCGCCGATGATCGCGGCGGCGAGCGTCCACAGGTACGACAACGCCACCGCGAACAGCGCGGTCGACAACGCGACGCCCGTCCAGTTCCACGGCACCGGCGTCAGCGGCAGTCGCAGGAGCGTGCCGGCGGCGCCGAGCAGCGCCGGATAGGCGGGAAAGAACGCGATGTTCTCGAAGCGGCCGAGCGTGCCGTCCCACCGGTAGCCACCGCTGGCCAGACCGACATACCAACCCGTGTCCCACCGCGCCGGCAGATCGAGTACCACGCGCTCGTCGGTCGGCGTCGGCCGCCGGAAGTCCGGAGCGAAGCCAACGGTGTTGATGGCCGCCACGCCGGCGGCGAAGAGCAGCAACCGGCTGCCGAGGGCCAGCAACACACACCCCGCCAGCACCTTCCCAGCACCTTTCCAGCACCTGTCAGCACCGTTCAGCACCTTTCAGCACCGCTCAGCACCTGTCAGCACCGTTCAGCACCCTTCAGCACCGCTCAGCACCCTTCAGCACCGTTCAGCACCCTTCAGCACCTTTTCAGAACATGCCACGGCCGGACCCGGCCGAGGCGCCGGCGTGGACGACCGCATGAAGTGGAATGAAGTGGTCGGGGCGACTGGATTCGAACCAGCGACATCCCGCTCCCAAAGCGGGCGCTCTACCAGGCTGAGCCACGCCCCGACTGCTCCGCATTGTACCGCACCTCCGTGCCGCACCCCCGTGAAGCACCTTCGTGGAGCACCCCCGTTAAGCACCCTCGTGAAGCACCTTCGTGGAGCACCCTCGTGAAGCACCCTCGTGAAGCACCCTCGTGAAGCACCCTCGTTGTGTAATCTAGACCTCAATGCCGCGGTATTTCGTCACCGGCGCGACCGGCTTTCTCGGGAGCGAGATCACCAAGCAACTCATCACCCGCGGTCATCAAGTCGTCGCGCTGGTCCGCGACCCGGCGCGGGCGACGCTGCTCCGTGCGCTCGGCGTCAGCGTCCACGAGGGCGACATCACGCAGCGCGACAGCCTGCGGGCGCCGATGACCGGCGTGGACGGCGTGTTTCACTGCGCGGCCTGGTACAAGGTCGGCGAGCCGTCGCGCCTCGCCTATGCGACGAACGTGCTGGGCACGCGCCACGTGCTCGAGACCATGCGCGACCTCGGGATCGCGCGCGGCGTGTATACGAGCACGGTCGCGGTGTTTTCCGACACGCGCGGCGAGGTGCCTGACGAGACCTATCGCTACGACGGACCGCACCTGAGTCACTACGATCGGACGAAGTGGCAGGCGCACTACCAGGTGGCGCAGCCGATGATCGCGGAGGGGCTGCCGCTCGTCATCGTCATGCCGGGACTCGTCTATGGGCCGGGCGACACGAGCGGGATGCGCACGGCGCTGGTCGATCTGCTGCGGCAGCGCCTGCCGTTCACGCCGCGGCGCACCGCCTTCTGCTGGGGCCACGTCGAGGACACCGCGCGCGGTCACATCGAGGCCATGGAACGTGGCGTGCCGGGCGAAGCCTACATCATCGCGGGTCCGCGTCACACCTTCGAAGAGGCCTTCGATACGGTCGCGTCGCTGGCGAAAGTGCGGCGGCCGCTGCTGCATCCCGGTCCACGCGCCATGCGTGCCGTCGCCCGTGTGACGAGCCTGGCCGAGTGGCTGGTGGATCTGCCGCCGGCGCTCACGCCGGAAGCGCTGCGCGTGATGGCCGGGACGACGTACTTCGGATCGTCGGAGAAGGCGAAGGCCGCGCTCGGCTTCCGCGCCCGGCCGCTCGTCGAAGGCATGGACCAGACGCTCGAACACGAACTCCGCGTGCTGCAGCGCGACAAGCCCTCGCGCTGACGCCGTCAGTGCTCCAGCGCGCGGACAGTGTGTCACGCGCGTCGCCTGTTCTGATGGTTGCGGCGACGCTGCTTACCGAACGCTGCCCACCGGTTCGGCCCCAGCGCCATCGCTTGACGGGTCTATCGGTCGAGTGCCACTCTGAAGGCAGCGAGACACCAATGGTCAAGACGGTCGAAGCCATCATCGACGAGCTCGGAAACCTGCACCTGCTGGAGCCAGTCGGCCCCGGACGGGTCCGGCGGGCCCTCGTCACCGTCCTCGAGGGGCAGTCGGAAGACCGTTCATCGGAAACGGCACTGCTCAGTGAAGCCGCTCTCGGCGACGACTGGGACCGGTCCGAGGAAGATGAGGCATGGAAGCACCTGCAGCAGGCGCGGTAGTGCTGATCAGGTTTCCTTAGCCGTCGTCGCGATCGTACGCCAGGGCGGTGTGAGGTAAGGAGCGCCGGAGGCGCGACAAGCCCTCGCGCTGATGGCGCGCGAGAGTGTGTATGATGCGCGACATGCGCCACCTCATCCGCACCGCCGCCATCCTGCTGCTGGTCACGTCTGCTTCCGTGCAGGCGGCTCCCGAGCCGACGCGACTCGAAGCCCGCGTCTCCGGATCGCAGATTCGTTTCACCTGGGACGCCGCCGACGAACCGGTGACCGGCTATCGTCTCGAGGCTGGCTTGACGCCCGGCGCCTCCGATCTTCCGCCGTTCTCCGTCCCCGGGTCGGCGCTCGGATTCAACTTGTCGTCCGCGCCGGCGGGCACCTACTACGTCCGCGTGCGCGCTGTCGCACCTGAAGGCATGAGCGCACCGAGCAACGAAGTGCGGGTGGTGGTCGGTGCGTGCGCGGCGCCGCCGGCGGCACCGGCGAGCATCAGCGCCAGCGCCGTCGGCACCGTGGCGTCGCTGACGTGGGCCGCCGCGTCCGGAGCCACGTCGTATGTCCTCGAAGCGGGCACGACGCCAGCACACGCCGACGTGTTCACCGGCAACCTCGGCAGCGCGCTGGCAGTGCAGGCGTCGGTCGAGCCCGGCACCTACTTCGCGCGCGTGCGGGCCCGCAATGCGTGCGGCCTGAGCGCGCCGTCGCCGGAAGCCGTCTTTGCCGCCGGCAGCCCGGACGCACCGACAACGCTGACCGGCGCCGCGCTCGGTGGCACAGTGACCCTGTCATGGGTGCCGCCCGGCCGCGCCCTCACTGGCTACCTCGTCGACGTCGGGACCGCGCCAGGCGCCAGCAACCTCGGGAGCATTCCCGTGGCCGGCACGTCGACATCGCTCATCGCCAACACCGTAACCGCGGGCACTTACTACGTGCGCGTCCGTGCCGTCGGACCGTCGGGCGCAAGCAGTCCCAGCAACGAAGTGACCGTCGTGGTGTCCCCAGCATCGTTGACCACCACGACCGTCGGCTTCGACGACTTCACGATCAACAACGAGCCGGTCGAAGAGCACGTCGAGGACGGCATCGTCGTCCGTGCCGTTCGCGGCGCCTGGCAGCAGCGCACGATCTACGGCAACCCGCTTCCGTATTTCGGCTTCACCCGACTCGGCACCAGCATCAACGCGACCGCGAGCATCGAGATCGCCGCCGAGGATGCCGGCGCGTTCCAACTGGGCTCGTTCGATCTGTATTCCAGCGTCACGACGATCCCGGTGGCACTCACCGGCATGCTCGGCTCGCGGATCGTCTACAGCGGCAACGCAACGCTGCCCGCCACGCGCGGCCAGTTCGTCCGGGTCGTCAATCCGTACGCTGGCGTCATCGTCGATCGCGTGATCCTGACGCTCGACAACGACTACAGCGGCAACCCCTTCGGCGTCGACAACATCGTCATTCGGCGCTGAGCGGCGTTCTCAGTGCTCCAGCGCGCGGACGGGGGCGGCGGGTTGCGTCCGGCCGAGGCGCGCGTAGAGTCCGCCGGCGGACAACAGGTCCGTGTGCGTGCCGCGCTCGACGAGGCGGCCGCCGTCCAGCACCAGGATCTGATCGGCGTGCTGGATCGTTGCCAGGTTGTGCGCGATGACGAACGTCGTGCGTCCAGTCAGCAGACGACGCAGGCCGTCGAAGACGAGGCGTTCGGATTCGGCGTCGAGTCCGGAACTGGGTTCGTCCATGATCAGGATCGGCGCGTCGCGCACCATCGCGCGCGCGATGCCGATGCGCTGCCGCTGACCGCCGGACAGCGGCAGACCGCCATGACCAACGAGGGTGTCGTAGCCATCGGGCAGCGCCTCGATGAAGTCGTGCGCCTGGGCCAGGCGCGCCGCGTCGATGATTTGATCGCGCGTCGCGTCGGGCCGGCCGTAGGCGATGTTCTGCCACACCGGCGCGTGAAAGAGCTGCGTCTCCTGCAGTACGAACGCCACCTGCCGGCGTAACGACCGGACGGACAGCTCTCGCAGATTGTGGCCGTCGATCGACACCGTCCCCGCCAGCGGGTCGTAGAAGCGCGGAATGAGGCTGACGAGCGTCGACTTGCCGCTGCCGCTCGGGCCGACGACGCCGATCAGTTGTCCCGGCTCGGCCACGAATGACACATCGGTGAGCACGAGCCGCTCCGGCGCGTAGCCGAAGCTGACGCGATCGAAGACGACGCGCCCGGGCCCGCGTTCCAGCACATGCGCGTGCGCCGCGCGTGGCAGCCGCTCGTCGGCATCGAGCACCGCCCGCACCCGTTCCAGGCCGACGGCCGCCGCGGCGATGTCGGTACTGGCTCGCGCCAGGCTCTGAATCGGCCGGAACAGCCGCTGCAGATACGTCATGAAGACGACCAGCGCGCCCGCCGTCATCGCTTCGTCCAGCACGAGCCGCGCCCCGAACCACAGCACCGCCGCCGTGCCGATTGCCACCATCACGGTGACCACCGGCGCCAGCAGCGAGCGCACGCGCCGTGCATAGAGCGCCGCCTGCACGCTCTCGAGGCTCTTCGCACCCAGACGTTCGCGCTCGAAGCGGCCCTGGCCGAACGCCTTCACCACGCGCATCGCGCCCAGGCCTTCCTGGACGATCGTCACCAGCTCGCTCTGCCGCCGCCGGACGTCGTGCGTCGCGGTCTTGATCACCGAGCGCAGCCGGTAGACGAACACCGCCAGCAGCGGTGTCAACGCCAGCGCCACCGACGTGAAGCGCCAGTTGAGCGTGAACATCACCGCCAGCATGCCGATGATGGTCAGGCCGTCGACGAGGATGTCGAGCAGCGACGTCGAGACGAAGTCCTGCACGACATTGATGTCGTCGGTGATGGTGCTGACGAGCGGACCCACCTGCTGCCGGTCGTAGTACGACAGCGACAGGCGCTGAAGGTGCGCGTAGACGTTCTGACGCAGATCGTGCGCCACCCACTGGCCGATGCTGACCGCGTAATACGAATTGAGATACGCGCTGCCAGCCTGCAGCAGCGCGATGATTAGCGTGCCGGCCACGGCAACGTTGAGCAGCGTCAGCGGATCGCGGGCGCCGCCGCTGACCACGTCCACGATCGCCGGCGGTGCGTCGCCGCCGAGCACCGAATCGAGGACGATCTTGAGCGGCCACGGCGAGGCCAGCGCCATCACCGTTTCGACGAGCATGGCCGCCAGCACCAGCGCGAGCCACGAGATGTAGGGGCGAACGAGGCGAGCCGCGAAACGAATCACGTCGAGGACGATCTTATCCGCGCGCGCGACTCCGGTCTCGATCGCGCACCAGCGCCGACGCGCCAGCCGCGCCTGAGCACCAGCACCTCAGGCGCGCCGGACAATGCCGTTGGTCAGGATGTCGGAGATGAGCCGCGTCGCCTCGTCGCTGTTGAGGCCGTAGTGATTCGGCACGCCGAACAGCAACTCGACGACGAAGTAGTAGATGAAGATGCGGGTGGTCAGCGCCATCGCGATGTGCGCCGGGATCTCGGGCCGCACGCGAGCGGCGATGTTCAGGTCGGTGCGCCGCGCCAGGATTTCCTCGTAACGCGTCGCCAGATCCGAATAGAACCGGTGGATGTGCCGCCCCTCGAACTCGACGACGTCCACGTAGATGAGCGCGATGAACGGCTTCCATCGCGCGATGGTGTCGCGCGCGGCGTCACCGATGGCCGGCAGGTCGTCGGGGAAGGCGCCGTCCTCGAACACCCGCAGCAGGGGAAAGTCCGACGCCGACGCCGCGGCCCAGAACTGATCCAGCAGTCCCTGGAAGATTGCTTCCTTGTCGCGGAAGTGATGGTAGACGCTGCCGGTGGACGTCCCGGCGCGTTCGGCGATGTCGCGAACGCTGGTGGCGCCGTACCCCTGCCGGGAGAACAGCGACAGCGCCGCGTCGAGGAGGGCGGTTCGGCTGCGCTCGGAACGCTCTTCCTGCTGCATCAAGTCCTTCAGTTCACTTGCGTGATTCGTAGGCGCAAGCCGGAGTATAGCAGCGGCCAGCTCTGCCGACGCCCCTCAAGTGATCATCGGCAGGGCGCGTTTCAGGTCGCGAAACGCGCGGGCGCGGTGCGACACCGCCGACTTTCCAGCCAGCGTCATCTCCGCCGTCGTCACGCCGAACGGCGGGTAGCGGAAGATCGGGTCGTAGCCGAAGCCGTGCGCGCCGGCCGGCGTCGACGTGATTTCGCCTTCCACGCGTGCTTCGGTTTCAAACAGGATGCGATGGCCGCGCGCCACGGCAAGCGCCGTGACGAACCGCGCCTCGAAGGGCGGGGTGTGGTCCGCGAGACGGCGGAAGATCTCGGCGAACCGCTCGGCGTAGGGGGCGGTGGGCGAAAGGAAGCGCGCCGAATGCACGCCGGGCGCACCGTCGAGGGCGTCAATCACGAGACCCGAATCCTCGGCCACGGCTGTCAGCCCCGTCGCCGCGGCGTAGGCGAGCGCCTTGATGCGCGCGTTCTCCCAGAAGCTGGCGCCGGTTTCATCGGGTTCTGGCACTGGTGCGACATCGGCGAGCGTCAGCAGATCGACGTCGACGCCGGCAAGGATCGAGCGGATCTCACGGACCTTGTCCGCGCTCGTCGTCGCCAGCAGCAGCGTCATCGACCGAGGATCGGACCGACGATGTCGCGCTGTTTGGCGATCAGTTGCGCGATGCCGGCGTCGGCAAGTTCGAGCAGGCCATCGAGCGCGACGCGATCGAACGGTTCGGATTCGGCCGTGCCCTGCACTTCGATGAAGCGGCCATCGCCGGTCTTGACGATGTTCATGTCGACCTCGGCCTTCGAGTCTTCCTCGTAGGCGAGGTCCAGCAGCGGCATGCCGCCGACGATGCCGACGCTGGTGGCGGCGACGTAGTCGCTGACGGGAATGGAGCGAAGCTGTTCGGTCTCGCGCATGCGCTGGAACGCCAGCACCATGGCGACGAAGGCGCCGGTGATGGATGCGGTGCGCGTACCGCCGTCGGCCTGGATGACGTCGCAGTCGAGCCACACCGTGCGTTCGCCGAGTTCCGGCAGCCGCACCACCGATCGCATCGACCGTCCGATCAACCGCTGAATCTCCATCGTCCGGCCGCCGACCTTGCCGCTGGCGGCTTCGCGTGTCGACCGCGTGTTCGTGGCGCGCGGCAGCATGCCGTATTCGGCGGTCACCCAGCCTTTGCCGGTGCCGCGCAAGAATGGCGGCACGCGATCTTCGACGCTGGCCGTGCAGATGACACGCGTGAGGCCGGCCTCGATGAGGACGGAGCCTTCGGCGTGGAGCAGGAAGTGAGGCGTGATCTGCGTCGGGCGCAGTTCACCGGGGGCGCGATCGTACTGTCGATTCATGGGAGCGGGTTCTGTGGTGTGGCGTCCGGGGAGAAGATGAGCCCTTCATTCTTCCGCAA
>JADZCY010000133.1 GCA_020851325.1 Acidobacteriota bacterium
CGTACTCCTGCACCGTGCCCGGCAAAAAACCCGGCACATCTTCGAAGGTGACGAGCGGGATGTTGAAGGCGTCGCAGAAGCGCACGAAACGCGCGCCTTTTACCGAGGCGTCGATGTCGAGCGTGCCGGCCAGGTGCGCCGGTTGATTAGCGACGATCCCGACGGGACGTCCCCCGAGGCGCGCGAACCCGATGACGATGTTCTTTGCATAGTGCTGGTGCACCTCGACGAAGTGCCCCTCGTCGGCAATGGTGTGGATCAGATCCAGCATGTTGTACGGCTGGTTCGGCGAGGCCGGCACCAGCGTATCGAGCGCATCATCCTCGCGATCGAGCGCATCGTCTGTCGGCTTGACCGGCGGATCGTCGAGGTTGTTGCCCGGCATGAACGACAGCAGTTCGCGGATGAGCGCGATGCACTCCTGGTCGTCTTGCACCGCGAAGTGGGCGACGCCGCTCTTCTCGTTGTGCGTCATCGCGCCGCCGAGCGCTTCCTTCGTCACGTCCTCGTGCGTCACCGTCTTGATGACGTCGGGACCGGTGACGAACATGTAGCTCGACTCTTTCACCATGATGGTGAAGTCGGTGATCGCCGGTGAGTACACCGCGCCGCCGGCGCACGGTCCCATGATCGCGGAGATCTGCGGCACCACGCCCGAGGCAAGCGTGTTGCGCAGGAAGATGTCGGCATAACCGCCGAGCGAGACGACGCCTTCCTGGATGCGCGCACCACCCGAGTCGTTGAGGCCCACCACGGGCGCGCCATTGCGCACCGCCATGTCCATGATCTTGCAGATCTTCGCGGCGTTGGTTTCCGACAGCGAGCCGCCGAACACCGTGAAGTCCTGCGCGAAGGCGTAGACGACGCGGCCCTGCACGCGACCGTGGCCGGTGACGACACCGTCGCCCGGAATGACCTGAGTATCCATGCCGAAGTCGCGGCAGCGGTGCGTCACCAGCTTGTCGACTTCTTCGAACGTGCCGGGATCGAACAGCAGTTCGATGCGCTCGCGCGCGGTGAGCTTGCCGGCGTCATGCTGCTTGCGCAGCCGTTCGACGCCGCCGCCTTCTTCGGCACGACGTTCGCGTTCGCGGAGGGTCTCGATCGGATTCATATACTGCGACTTCTGTCAGGCGGCCACGCACGGATTGGCGAGCGTGCCAACGCCGTCGATCTTCACCATCACGCGATCACCGGGCACGAGCGCGCCAACACCCGACGGCGTGCCGGTGGTGATGACGTCACCCGGGTGCAGCGTCATGAAGCGCGTGACGTGCTCGATGAGCTGCGGCACCGGGAAGATCAACTGGTTGGTGTTGGAGTGGTGCCGGCGTTCGCCGTTCACCCAGCCTTCGATGGACAAATTCGATGGGTCGAGGCCGACGGCAATGCACGGCCCCAGCGGCGCGAACGTATCGAAGCCCTTGGCGCGCGAGTACTGCACGTCCTTCGCCTGCAGTTCACGCGCGGTGACGTCGTTCAGGCACGTGACGCCCAACACGTGGCGCATTGCATCGGCGGCAGTCACCCGCGACGCCGTGCGTCCGATGACGATGGCCATCTCGGCCTCGTGCTCGATGCGCCCCGCCCACTCGGGCAGGCGAATCGGCTCTTCCGGCCCAACCACCGTCGTCGGCGGCTTGAGGAAGACGAGCGGCTCGGCCGGCAGCTTCTTGTTCATCTCGGCGGCGTGATCCTTGTAGTTCAGGCCGATCGCGACGATGATGCGCGGCTGCACGGGCGCAATCCACGAGAGCGGCTCGTCTTTCGCGATCTCCTTGCCGCACCAGTAATCGCCGAACAGGTCGCCGCCCAGCCAGTAGAACGTGTTGTCGCGCTCGACGACGTAGCGTCCACCCATCCCCTGCTTCGCGCGATAGATCCGATCCATGTGTAGGTTCCTCTTACGGCGTCCGGCTGCTTTCTTCGACGCGGTTGGACTGTGGACTGATGTTCTGCGGCGTCGCGGTGTCGACGGCGACCACGGCATAGACGTAGCGCACGCCGGGAGTCGCCGTCTGATCGCGATAGGTCGTTTCCCGAATGGGCTGCGGCGTCAGCGCCTGCAGCGCGCCGCCTGGCGTGCCACGCAACACGACGTAGCCGGCGAGATCGGGCTCGGTGTTCGGCTCCCAGATCAGGTTGATGACGTTGACGCCGGCGATCGCTTCGAGCCGGGCCGGCGCGGCCGGCGGGAAGGTGTCCACCGGCGTCACGCACGCCGGCGCCGAGGGCAGGCCGAGCGTGAGCGTGTCGCCGACGACGTCGGTGGCGCGGACGACGAAGCAACGTTCGCGGCCAAATGTCACCGCGCCCGGGATCGCGAAGCTCAGCGTGCCGATCGGGTCCGAGGTCAGTGAGGCCGGCAGGGGAATCGCATACGGATCCTCGGCCGGCGTGTCGCCGGGCGTCATTTCGAACACGTGATAGCCCGTGGCGGCGACGGGTGCCACGAGCGGTTTCGACGGCAGCAGCGCGGGGTCCGGCGCTGGCGGCGCGGGATGCGCGTCGGGCGATGCGGTCCACTCGAGCGTCATCGCTGATTCCGTGTAGGTCACCTTGACGGCCGCCGGTGGTTCGCTGGCGTCGTCGATCGGCACGGAGAGGAGCGCCGTGGTGGCGCTGATGCGGTTGCGCGGGCCGACGGCGCGCAGGAAGTAATAGCGTCGCAGCGTCGAGAACGATGGCGGCGCAACGAGAGGACCCGGCAACGGTTCCTCTTCCTCGTCGGCCTCGGTGATGTCGGTGGCGGCGGGCGTCAACGGCGGCGTGGGCAGCACGGTGGGCTGACGCGTCTCGGGCGTCAGGCGTTCGCGCACAACGGCCGTGGCGCCCTGCGTGAAACCCTTCGGCGCCGGTAACGCGGGCAGCGGCGGTGCGCCCTCGGGCAACGGCGGTGGCGGCGGGATGACCGGATGCACCGGATAGGTGGCGATCTTCACCGCCGACGTCGTGAGGTCGGGACCAGCCGGCGGCGTCGTCGCCGTCACGGCATAGAGTTCAACGGCGTCGGCGTCCGCCGGTGCTCCGCCGGCGACGTTGGCAGCCGGCACCGTGAACCACACGTAAACATCGTCGCCGCTGCGCGCGATCTGCGGGTTGCCCGGCGCGGCCGGCACGCGTGCCATCGGCGGCAGCGGAGGCCCCTTCTTGCCACAGGCCGCGGCGATGGCCGCGACAGTGAGGACTAGGGAGAGGACGACACGTCCCCGGCGTGACGACTTCACAGGATGTAGCGCGACAGGTCTTCGTTCTGCACGATGTCCGCCAGCATGCGGCGCACGTAAGCGACATCAATGGTAATCGATCGGCCCGTCAGCTCCGGCGCCTCGAACGAGATCTCGTCGAGCAGCCGCTCCATGATCGTATGCAGCCGCCGCGCCCCGATGTTCTCGGTGTGCTCGTTCACCCGCGTCGCGAACTCGGCGATCAGGGTCACCGCGTCGTCTTCGAACGTGAGCGTGACGCCCTCGGTGGCCATCAGCGCGATGGACTGCTTGATCAGCGCGCTGCGCGGCTCGGTGAGGATGCGGACGAATTCGGCCTGGCCGAGCGCGTCGAGTTCGACGCGGATCGGAAAGCGCCCCTGCAGTTCCGGGATGAGGTCGGACGGCTTCGAGACGTGGAACGCGCCGGCGGCAATGAACAGGATGTGATCGGTCCGCACCATCCCGTACTTCGTGTTCACCGTCGTCCCCTCGACGATGGGGAGGATGTCGCGCTGCACGCCTTCGCGGCTGACGTCGGGGCCGTGCGAGCCTTCGCGCCCGGCCACCTTGTCGATCTCGTCGACGAAGATGATGCCGGAGCCTTCGACGCGGCGCACGGCGTCGCGCGACACCGTGTCCATGTCCACCAGCTTCTGCGCCTCGTCGGCCTTCAGGCGTTCACGCGCCTCGGCGACCGACACGCGCTTGCGCTTGGTGCGGCCCTGGAAGAGGCCGGGCATCATGTCCTTCAGGTTGAGGCCCACCTCTTCGATCGACGAGCCCTGGATGATCTCGAGCGACGGACCACCGCGCTCCTGCACGTCGATCTCCACCTGACGTTCGTCGAGGCGTCCGGCTCGCAACTGCTCGCGCAGATGGTCACGTGTCGCCGTCTGGGAATCGCGGCCGCGCAGGGGATCCTCGTCCGGCGCCATCGGCCGCGGCGGCAGCAGCAGATCGAGCAGCCGTTCTTCGGCGGCGCGCTCGGCACGGGCGCCCACCTCTTTCAACTGCTCATCGCGCACCATGTCGACAGCGAGTTCGACGAGGTCGCGCACCATCGATTCGACATCGCGGCCGACGTAGCCGACCTCGGTGAACTTCGACGCCTCGACCTTGATGAACGGCGACTGCGCCAGCCGCGCCAGCCGGCGCGCAATCTCGGTCTTGCCGACGCCGGTCGGGCCAATCATCAGGATGTTTTTCGGCGCCACATCGTCGGCGAGTTCGGCCGGCAGCTTCTGCCGGCGGATGCGGTTGCGCAGGGCGATGGCGACGGCACGCTTCGCCTTGGCCTGCCCGACGACGTACTTGTCGAGTTCGGCGACGATCTGTCGCGGCGTGAGTGCGTCGATGGAGGTGGCGGAACGTTCAGGAAGCGGAATCACAGTTCTTCGATCGTCAGATGATCGTTGGTGTAAATGCAGATCTCGGCGGCGACGCGCATCGAGGCTTCGGCAATGGCGCGGGCATCGAGGCTCGTGTGCTGGGCCAGCGCTCGTGCCGCGGCCTGCGCATAGGCGCCGCCGGAACCAATGCCGACGATGCCTTCATCGGGTTCGATGAGATCGCCGGTGCCGGAGAGCAGGAACATCGAGCGCGTGTCGGCGACTACCAGCATGGCTTCGAGCCGGCGCAGCGCTCTGTCGATGCGCCAGTCCTTGGCGAGTTCCACGGCCGAGCGCTCGAGGTTGCCGCGGTACTGCTCGAGCTTCGACTCGAAGCGGGCGAACAGCGCGAAGGAATCGGCGGCCGAGCCAGCGAAGCCGGCAATGACCTTGTCCTGGTAGAGGCGCCGAATCTTGCGCGCGCCCTGCTTGACGATGGTCGGCCCGAGCGTCACCTGCCCGTCGCCGGCCAGGACGGTGCGTCCATCGCGGCGCACGGCAAGAATGGTGGTGGCGTGAATGGAAGGGACGGTGACGGACATGCGCTCTCGCTAGTTTCTCACGGGCCCGCCTTCCCGCCTTCGCGCTTCGCGCTACGGCGCGGCTTCGTCGCTCCAGCCTTGCAAGCCCTCCAAGCCCTTCAAGCCCTTCAAGCCCTCCAAGCCTTCCAAGCCTTCCAAGCCCTCAAATGTCACAGTCCGCTGTCAGTTCCCAGTGGCAGAATGCTTGCAGGGTCAGAGTGTGCGCCTGCCTCTGCCCCTCAGAGGTTGATCATGACGTCACATATCCCGGCGGTCTGTTTCACAGCCGCGATCGGGATCGGGTTTGTGGCACAGGCGTCCGCGCAGGATCGTGCGGCGGCGCCGGTGGCCGCGTCAGCGCCCGATGCCGCGACCGCGGTCCACTACTCGGCAACATCCACAGCATCTGTTTCAGAGCACAGACGCGTCACCGGTGCTGGTGACATCAACGGCGTCACGACTGCCGAAGCGACGGCACTGCCGAGCGCGACGCGCGAGGTGTACGCGCAGCGTCGTGGCGGAGGCGGTGGACGTGGCGGCGGAAGCCGCGGCGGCGCGACGCGTGGTGGCGGCGGGCGCGGCGGCTGGAACGACGGCTACGTGGTTCGTCGCGCGCCGGTGTATCGCGGCGGCGGCTTCGGTGGGTGGGGCGGCGGCTTCGGCGGCTCGCTGTACTTCGCGCGGCCCTATTACTACGACCCGTTCTGGGCCAGCGGCGCGTTCGGCTGGAGTCCGATGATGTACGCGCCGTGGTCGCTGATGTGGGGCACCGCGGGCTGGGGTCCGTACCCGATGTGGGGTGGATCGACGACGTTCAACACCGGCGCGCTCCGCCTGCGCGTCCGGCCGCGCGATGCGCAGGTGTTCGTCGATGGCTACCTCGCCGGCATCGTCGATCAGTTCGACGGCACGTTCCAGTCGCTGCGCCTCGCGCCCGGCGGTCACAAGATCGAAGTGCGCATGCCGGGCTTCGAGACGCTCACCTTCGACGTGCACATCCAGCCGGATCGGACGATGACGATCACGGAAGGAATGAGGCCGAATCCATAAGACGAAGGTGCTCACGGTCGTGCTGCACGGAGGTGCTGCACGAGGGTGCTGCACGACGGTGTCACGGTGGTGCACACGTAGGTGCGGGACGATGGTGCGGCACGCACTGTAGCGTCCTGCACCTTCGTTCACCGTGTTCCCACCGCGCGAAGCGCGGTCCCGTGATCCCACCGTCCCGCCGTAGCGCGAAGCGCGAAGGCGGGCGGTCCCTGTCCTCCCCTACCGCGCGGAGCGCGGTCCTTTCCTGAACCACCAATAGAGCGGCAGGCCGAGCGCGATCACGAACAAGCCCGCTGCCGATGGTCCAAGCGGCTGACCGGTGGTGAGCGGCGCGCCGAGGTCGGTCCACAGCGCGTTCAGCACGATCAGCATGCTGGTGATCGCGAAGATGGCCGGCGCCACCGGATAGCCGAGCGCGCTGAAGGGCCGCGGCACGTTCGGCTCGCGCTGCCGCAGCACGAACAGCGCCGTCACCGCGATGCCGGCAAACAACACCACCGTGAACCCGGTGTAGGCCGCCAGCGCGCTGGCGCCGCCCGACAACACCAGCAGCGTCGACCACACGGCCTGCGCGACGATGGCGTTGGCCGGCGTGCGATAGGTCGGGTGAATGTCGGCGGCGGCGCGGAAGAACAGCCCATCGCGCGCCATCGCGTAATACACGCGCGATCCCGCGAACGTGTTGCCGCTGATGCCGGCCAGCAGGCCGATGATCGACACGACACCCATCACGTTGCCGGCCGCCGTGCCCAGCAGGCGATCGCCGACAACGTCGAGGATGCTGCCTTCCATGCGCGCGAGTTCGCCGATGGGGATGACATAGACGTAGAGCACGTTCATCAGCACGTAGATCACCGTCACGGCCAGCGTGCCGACGGCCAGCGCCTTGGCAACGTTGCGACCCGGATCGCGCACTTCCTCGGCGACGTAGGTGGCGGCGTTCCAGCCCGAGTAGGTGAACATGATCGGAATCAACGCGAAGAACCACGCGTTGATCGTCACCGGGCCGGCGCTGCCGGTGAGGTTGGCCGGCGCGCCGATGCCGAACGAGAAGCCGAGGATGATGAAGACGAGGAACGCGCCGACCTTCAGCACCGCCAGGACGTTGCTGACCACACGGCCCGGGCCGACGCCGCGCAGGTGCACCCACGACATCAGCCAGATCGCCGCCACCGCGGTGATCGTCTGCGGCGAGATCGTCAGCGACACCCACGGCAGCGGGATGACGAAGTAGGCGGCGTCGATCGACGCCCACGGGATGAACCGCCCCAGGTAAAACGCGAGGATGGCAGCGTTGCTGGCAATGGCGCCCGTGAAGCCGGCGACAAACGACGTCCAGCCGGTGAGGAACGCCGCCAGCGGACCGTACGCGGCATACAGGTATTGATACTCGCCGCCGGCGCGCGGTCGGACCGATGCGAGTTCGGCGTAAGCCATGGCGCCGGCAAACGCCAGCGCACCGCCCGCCGCCCAGATGGCGAGGAACCAGAACGCATTCGGGACGCTGGCGGCGACGGCCGGCGACAGGAACAGAATGCCGCCGCCAATGACGTTGGAGACGATGATGGCCGCGGCGTCATAGGGACCGAGGCGGCGCTCGAGCGAGGACGGAGCGGATGCCATGCGCGGGCAGTATACCGGCAGGCGCGCCGCGCGAGTGACGTCGCGGCGAGACTACGCTGACGCCCACGGCCTCTCCGCAGGGCCAGCGGCGCGCCATGCACGCTCGCCGCCTGGCACGCCGTCGGGCCAGCGGTGTTCTACCGCGTCAGCAGCTGTCGCTGGATGGGATACTCGGCGAGCTTGGCCCACGACTGCGGGCCCTGGCGGACGAAGAGTTCGACCTTCGCGTCGACGAACTGGCTGTTCTGCAGCATCACCAGTCGCGGCTGGTCGCCGGTGTAGCCAAGCGCGGACTGCATCACGAGTTCGTCCGTGATGGCGCCCGGCGCCAGCCCATCGCGCTGCACGGCCCAGCCGAAATGCTCGCCCCACATTTCGGTTTCGCCGACGCGGCGGAAGATGGCGTTGATCTGCACCGAGCGGATCGACTCGCCGGCCTTGTTGCGCAGCTTCAACGTCACGCTCGGCACCAGCTTGTTCTTGCCTTCGACGATGCCGGCATCGAACCAGCCGGTGACGACATCGATCGGCTCGAGGGAGGCCACCGGATCCATGTTCCGGTTGCACGCGGCGCCGGCGGTGGCGGCCAGCACGACGAGGGCCAGGAGCATGTGGGGAGCGCGCGGGGCTGTCATGGCGTTGTTAAGTATGACACCGCCGCCGGGCCGAAGTTCCCGCTCCC
>JADZCY010000134.1 GCA_020851325.1 Acidobacteriota bacterium
CCCGTCAACACCAGCGTTGGCGCCGCAATCGCTGCCGGCGCCGCGAAGTGATACGCCTCGGCCCAGCGCACGCGCCTGGCCATGCGCACGGGCGAGGTCGGCGCGCGCAGCACACGTGCGCCATGCCGGGCCATGAAGCGCAGCCGCGCCGTGAGATGAGGAAACGCCGCTCGCACTTCGGGCTGCAGCCGCAGCGGCGACGTGGCGACGAACACCGGGCTCAGCAGCCGCGGCGCGCGCAGATAAAACCGCGCCCGCGCGTCTGGCGTCCAGTCCGTCGGCAGCGCCGACGCGAGCACGAGCCGCGAGACGCGCTCGGGATGACGCGCCGCGAACTCCGACGCGATCAATCCGCCGTACGACACGCCGACGATGGTGGCGGTGTGGACGTGCGCCTCGTCGAGCACCTGCTCGAGTTGCCTCACGTAGGACGCGAAGCCGTCGCCGGGATCGCACGCGCAGCCGCTCGACGGCTCGTCCGCCAGCGAGTAGCTGAGCACGCGATGCCGCTGCGCCAGGCACTCCACCGTTGGCGCCATCCATTCCCAGCGACCCTGGATGCCCGGTACGAGCACCACGACGTCGCCATGGCCGCGATCGATCACCACGGATCAGTTCCTCAGCGGCTTGCCGGTCTTGAGCGTATGCCGGATACGCTCGAGCGTCTTCGGCTCGCCGAGCAGGCTCAGGAATGCTTCGCGTTCCAGATCCAGCAGGTGTTGTTCGGTGACGGTGGTGGCGTGCGGCACGGCGCCGCCGCCGAAGATGTGCGCCAGCTTGCGGCCGATCAGCGCGTCGTGATCGGAGGCGCGGCCGGCCCGCCACGCCAGGTGCACGCCGAGCTTCAGCGCGGCGGAGAGGGATTCGCCGCCGACGCGAATGGCCGTGCGCGGCGCCGGCTGGTGGTAGCCCTCGCGCACGCGTTCGAGCGCGCGCGCCTTGGCGTCCGCCATCACCCGCTCGCGGTTCATCGTGAACGCATCGGTGGGCTGCAGGTAACCAATCCGCATCGCGTCGGGCCCGCTCGTCGATACCTTGCCGAGCGCCACAGCCTCGAATGCCTTCTGCACGAACGGCAGCGGATCGGCCTGCGGTGTCGGCATCCCCGCCGTGGTCCGCACGATCATCTCTTTCGTGCCGCCGCCCGCCGGGATGAGGCCGACGCCAACCTCGACGAGCCCCATGTAGGTTTCGGCTGCGGCCTGCACGCGATCCGCGTGCAGCGTGATCTCCATGCCGCCGCCGAGCGTGAGCCCCGCCGGCGCGGCGACGACCGGAATCTCCGCGTAGCGCAGCATCATCGTCGTCTGCTGGAACTGCCGGACCATCAGATCGAGTTCGTCGAAGTTGCCGTCCTGCGCCTCGAGCAGCACCAGCATCAGGTTGGCGCCGGCCGAGAATGCCGGCGCGTCGTTGCCGATCACCAGCGCGCGATGATGACGCGATGCTTCCTGCACGCCGGCTTTCAGCATCGCCATCGTGTCGCCGCCGATGATGTTCATTTTCGAGTGGAACTCGACGGCGAGCACGCCGTCGCCAAGGTCCACAAGACTGGCGCCGCTGTTCGACTTGACGATGCGCGAGCGATCGCGGGCGGCACGCAGGATCTGGAGGTCGGGCCCTGCCGGTGGAACGAGGCCCTCGCGGAAGCGATTGGCGCCCGCCTCGTGCACGCTCTGGAGCAGCGGGGGAATCCCGTGCGCGAGCGCCGACGGGTCGGCGTCACGCGCGGCCTTCAACACTTCCGACACGCCGAGCGTGTCGAGCAGCTCGAACGGCCCGAGGTCCCAGCCGAATCCCCACCGCATCACGCGGTCCACATCGTCGATGGAGTGAGCGATGTCGGGCGTGACGCGTGCGGTGTAGACGAGCGTCGGCGCAACGATCTCGCGCAGGAACTGTCCGGCCTTGTCGTTGCTGCGGAACAGCATGCGCAGCCGCTCCGCGAGGTTGTCCATCGACTTCGCCGCTTCGAGCGACGGGATGCGTGCGGGCTGGCGCGGGCGGTAGTCGAGCGACGGCAGGTCCAGCGTCCAGATTTCCGACTCGCCGCCGGCGCCCTTGCGGCGCTCGTAGAACCCGCGGCCGGTCTTCTCGCCGAGCTGGCCGCGTTCCATCATCTGTTCGACGAACGGCGGCACCGTGAAGGCATCGCGATCGGCGCCCGAGCCGACCCGCTCGTGCAGGTTGCGCAGGACGTGGACGAGGATGTCGAGGCCGGCGATGTCGAGCGTGCGCAGCGTCGCCGACGCGGGGCGACCGATGGCCGGACCAGTGATCGCGTCGATCTCTTCGATGGTGTAGCGACCCGACGCCAGGGCGCGGAGCGCCAGCGCCACGCCGTGCAGGGCGATGTGGTTGCCGACGAAGTTCGGCGAGTCTTTCACCACCACCACGCCCTTGCCGAGCACGACATCGGCGACGCGCGTGATGGCGGCGACCACCGCCGGATCGGTCTCCGGCGTCGGGATGACTTCGAGCAGCCGCAAATAACGCGGCGGATTGAAGAGGTGCGTGCCGAGCCAGTGACGACGGAAGTCGTCGCTGCGACCTTCGGCGAGCGCCGCGATCGGGATCCCCGAGGTGTTCGAACTGACGATGGTGCCGGCGGTGCGGACGGCGTCGACGCGAGCGAGCAATGCCTGTTTGGCGTCGAGCCGTTCGATCACCGCTTCGATGATCCAGTCGGCGCCGGCGATATCCGCCAGGTGCGTGTCGAAGCCACCGACGGTGACGAGCGCGCCGACCTCCGGCGTGAACTGCGGATCGGGCTTCAGCCGGCGGGCGGCGTCGAGCCCTTTGCGGGCGGCGTCGATCGTGACGTCCAGCAGCAGCGTCGGCAGGCCGGCGTTGGCGCAGTGCAGCGCCACCTGCGCGCCCATCGTGCCGGCGCCGAGCACCGCCATCGCGTTGATGTGCTTGGTCGTCATGCTCACAGACATACAATACTGCCGAGTCGGTGATGGCCCATCAGCGATCGTATCTGCAGTTGCCGTCCGGACATCCGGTTCCGATGATCGGGAATTTTCCCGACGGCCACATGCTGCGCCGCGAACTGCGTCCGGAGCCGGCACTGCTGCGCCTGCTGTATGCCGACGTCGGGCGCGACTGGCAGTGGACCGATCGCGCGCAGTGGACCGACGAGCAGTGGACGCTGCACGGCCTGAAGCCGCAGATTCAGGTGTGGGTGCTCTGGGACTTCAGCCAGCCGGCGGCCTTCTTCGAACTCCGCCGTGAAGAAGACGACGTGACGGTGGAGATTACCTGTTTCGGCGTCCGTCCGGCGTGGAGCGGCCGTGGCTGGAGCAAACTGCTGCTGGCGCGCGCCGTCCATCACGCGCGTGAATGGCGGGCCGAACGCATCTGGCTGCACACGTGCACCAAGGATCATCCCGCCGCGCTGCCGCTGTATCTGGCGCACGGCTTCGAGACGTTCCGCGCCGAGGCGATCGACTGAGATGGAATGCCCGCGTTGCGCATCGGTCATGGACGAGCACGTCTTTCGCGGTCATCAGGAACGCGACGTCGTCATCGACATCTGCTTCGCGTGCCAGTCGTTCTGGTTCGATCAGCGCGAGAGCCTGGCGCTCACTCCGGCGTCGACGCTGGCGCTGTTCCGCCTGATCGGCGATCGCGCCGGCCGCCCGCAGCGTTCGCCGGCCGACCTGGCGAAGTGTCCGCGCTGCCGCGGGCGCCTGCGACTCACGAAAGACCTTCAGCGGGCGACACGCTTCGAGTACTTGCGCTGCCCGCACGATCACGGGCGCCTCATTTCGTTCGTCGACTTCCTCAAGGAGAAGCACTTCATCCGCGCGCTGTCGGCGCAGCAGGTGGCGGACCTGCGCGATGCCGTCGGCGCGGTGAACTGCTCCAACTGCGGCGCGCCGGTGGATCTCCACACCCGCAGCACCTGCGCGCACTGCGGCTCGGCCCTGACGATGCTGGACCTGAAGCAGGCGGAGGCACTGATCGCGCAGCTGCAGGCGGCCGATCGAACCGGGCAGCCCGTCGATCCGGCGCTGCCGCTGGCGCTCGAACGCGCGCGGCGGGAAACCGAAGCCAACTTCGCCGTGCTGATGCGTGATTCGATCTTCACGCAGGACCTGACGTCCGGCAGCCTCGTCGCCGCCGGTTTGCACGCGGTGGCGCGGTGGTTGAAGTGAAACGAAACCACGATGGCACGAAGCATCAGATCATGACCACGAAGGGCGCGAAGGTCTCAAAAGAAGAATATGGACTTCGCATCGAGTCCTTCGCGGCCTTCGAGGCCGGCGGAGAGAGTCTTCGTGCCTTCGTGGTGTCTTTCTGATATCTACATGGCGGGGGTTATCACATGGGACTGATGGACTTCATCAAGGGTGAACTGCTCGAGGTCATCGAGTGGACGGAAGACGCGCGCGACACGCTCTCCTACCGGTTCCCGGACGATGACAAGGCCATCAAGAACGGCGCGCAACTGATCGTGCGCGAGTCGCAGGTGGCGCAGTTCGTCTACCTCGGCGAGTTCGGCGACACCTTCGGTCCCGGCAAGCACACGCTGGTCACCGACAACATCCCGGTGCTGACGAAGATCAAGTCGTGGCCCTACGGCTTCAACTCGCCCTTCAAGGCCGACGTCTACTACGTCGTCACGCGGCTGTTCACCGGCAACAAGTGGGGTACGTCCAACCCGCTGATGCTCCGCGACAACGACTTCGGCGTCGTGCGCATCCGGGCGTTCGGCACCTACGACTTCAAGATCGTCGATGCGAAGACGTTCCTGCGCGAGGTGGCCGGCTCGGACCACAACTTCCGTCTCGACGAGTTCGCCGACACCATGCGCTCGCGCATCGTCAGCATCTTCAGCGACGCCATCGCCTCGGCGAAGGTGCCGGTGCTGGACGTCGCGTCCCGCTACTCGGAGCTCGGCGATGCGCTGCTGCCGCTGATCAACCCGGCGGTGGTGGCGAAGTACGGCCTCGAGATTACGAGCTTCATCGTCGAGAACGTGTCGGTGCCGCCGGAGGTGGAGCAGGCGATCGACAAGCGGTCGAGCATGACCGCGATCGGCAACCTCAACGACTTCGTGAAGTATCAGATGGGCAAGGGCTTCGAAGCCGGCGGCGGCAGCGCCGGCGCCGCCGGCACGGCAGCGGAACTGGCGGTCGGCTTCGGCATCGCGCAACAGATGATGCAGCAGGGCTTCGCCGGCGGCCAGGCGTCACCGACCGTCGCTCCCGTGCCGGCCGGTGAGCAGGCGCTGCCTGAACTGCTCGGCCCGGCCGACGCCGCCAAGGCGCTCGGCGTCAGCGAGGCGGACGTGATGGCCGTGCTCGAATCGGGAGAGTTGAAGGGCAAGAAGATCGGATCGAGCTGGCGCATCTCACGCGCCGCTTTGGCGACGTACATCAATGGCAATTGACGGATCGGGAGACTTCGCGATTGTTGTTGATGGGCGATTGAAGGATTGAAGACTGACGTCCGATGGCTTGAGGGCGTGGCGTTGGGACCTCCGGGTTTTCCTCTGTGTCTGTGCCTGTCTGCAATCTGCGCATCTGCGGCGTTCGTGTCTGTGTAATCTGTGTCATCTGTGGCTGCTCGAGATCCTTGACTCTGTGGCATCTGTGGCGGCGTTGAGATCGTGACATCCGTCCAATCCGTGGCCAAGCACTCGTGCCCCGCCTGTGGCGCGCAGGCCGAGTGGCATCCCGGCAAGCAGAAGCTCGTCTGCCCGTTCTGCGGCACGGAGTCGCCGTACGCCATCGATCGCGAAACCGGCAAGGTCCGCGAGATCGATCTGGTGACGGCGCTGCGCGAGCTGCCGGAAGCCGAGCGCGGCTGGCAGACCGACAAGCGGAGCGTGCAGTGCCAGAGCTGCCGCGCCGTGATGGTGTTCGACCCGACGCGCGTCGGACAGAACTGCGAGTTCTGCGGCTCGCCGGCGCTGGTGGACTACCAGGAGATCAAGTCGCCGATCCGCCCCCAGGGCGTGCTGCCGTTCCGCGTCGATCGCAATCGCGTGCGCGACGACATCCGCGGCTGGTGGCGCAGCAAGTGGTTTGCGCCGGGGCGGTTGTCGAAGGCGGCGCTCGTCGACACCGTCCACAGCATGTACATCCCGTACTGGACCTTCGACGCGCAGGTGCACTGCCCGTGGGAGGCCGAGGCCGGCTACCACTACTACGTCGACGTCGAAGGCCGCGACAGCAAGGGCAACCGCGTCGTCCGCAAGGAGCAGCGCACGCGCTGGGAACCGGCGTCGGGTGTCGTCGACCACTTCTTCGATGATGATCCGGTGCCGGGCACGCAGGGCTTGCCACTCGAGTTGCTGCGGCAGGTGGAGCCGTTTCCGACGGGGGACGTGGTGCCGTACGACACCGCGTTTCTGTCCGGCCACGTCGTCGAACACTACAAGGTGGTGCTGATCGAAGCCGCCGAGCGTTCGCAGCAGCAGATGCACGCCGCGCTCGAGCAACTGTGCGCGCGGCAGATCCCCGGCGACACGTATCGCAACCTGCGCATCTTCCCGAGCCTCAGCGGCCGCACGTTCAAGCACGTGCTCGTGCCGATCTGGCTGCTCACCTACAACTACGGATCGCGCGCGTTCCAGGTGATCGTCAACGGTGTCTCCGGGAAGATCGCGGGCAAGTATCCAATCAGCGTGTGGAAGGTGATCTTCGTCGCGATCCTGGTGATCATCGCGGTGTTGATCGTGTTGTCGATGCAGAACTGAGGCGTGCAGGGCTTGAATGGCTTGGAGGGCTTGAACGGCTTGGAGGGCTTGCAGGGCTTGGGCCACAGATGACACAGATGGCACAGATGACACGGCAGCGGCATGCGCCTGATGCCAAGGCCGCCGCTCGAAGAACTTGAACGGGTGAGGGTGTGAAATGTCGTTGCTGCCGCTGTTCGTGTTGTACGCCGTGCTTCTGTCGGTCGCGCTGGGGCGGGCGGGCGTTCGGTCTGCGACCACGGCAACGACGCCAGCGGCGAGTACGCCGGGTGCGAAGCCGCAGCGCGTGTTGATCATCGGCGCCACGGGTGACACCGGGCGTCAACTCGTGACGCAGGCGCTCGATCGTGGGTTGGCGGTCACCGCGCTGGTGCGCGATCCGTCGCGGCTGCGGCTCGAACATCCACAGCTCACCATCGTCCAGGGCGACGTGCTCGACGAAGCAGCCATCGCCGCGGTCATGCGTGGGCAGGACGCCGTGCTGTGCGCGCTGGGGCACAAACGGTTCTTCTATCCGACGCGCATCCTGTCCGACGGCACGCGCAACATCCTGCGCGCGATGGGCACCCACGATGTGCCGCGCCTGGTGTGTGAAACCGCGCTCGGTCTCGGCGACAGTGCCGGCCGCATGGGTTTGTATTACACGCTGTTCGTCATCCCCGTCATCCTGCCGTGGTACTTCTGGGACAAGACGCGGCAGGAGCGCCTGATTGCGTCGAGTGGCGTCGATTGGGTCATCGTCCGTCCAGCCGCGCTGACCGACGACGCCGCGCGCGGCCGCGTTCGTCATGGACTTCACATCGGCGGCCTGCTGCTCACCGCGCGCATCTCGCGCGCCGATGTCGCGGGCTTCATGCTCGACCAACTGGAGTCCGACACGTATCTGCGGCAGGCACCCGGCCTCAGTTGGTAGCGCGCCGCGGATAGAATGCGCGTCGTGACACACCTCAAGCCGTGGCCGATCGTGATCGGCATCCTCGTGGGCTTCGCCGGCTCCGTCGTGCTCGCGATGGCCGTCGCTGTGGCGCTGATCGGGTCTCATGTGGCGGCAGGTACGGAGCCGGATCCCGACGCCCCGCTTACCGTCGCAGTCCTGGCGACTATCGACATCGGCGGCTTGCTGACGACGGTTCTCGGTGGTTTCGTGGCGGCCCGGCAGGCGGGTGTGCGACACACGGCGCATGGCACGGCCGTCGGCGTCGGCACGTTGATCGTGTCGCTATTGCTCTATCTCATCGAGCCGAGCCTCGAGCATCCGCTTCCACTGGAGGTGCTGTTGCTGGTCGCGATTGTGCTGGCGGGCGCGCTCGGCGGACGCTGGGCGCGCCCGGCGGTTGCCGCCGCATAGGACTGGCGTCGAACGTCTTCATTCGCCTCAAACGACACTCGTCAAGGGACACGCGCCTCGACTGATGACGATCTCATCGCCCGCGGCCCGCGTGGTGCGCTACAGTCACCGTTGACGCGACGCGCATCAACCTGAACAAGGGAGACGGCCATGGCGGATGTGGTTCGTTCGGCGATTGCGACGGTGCTTCACGAACTCTTCGATGGGGCCAGCGAGTCCTCTGGCTGGCTGCTCAACCGCAAGGACCCCGGCTTATTGCGCTCGCTCGATCGGCTGTCCGCCGCCGATGCCTCGGCGGTGCCGGCACGTGGCCAGTCTTCGATCGCGTCACACGTCGATCACATTCGTTATGGTCTGTCGCTGATGAACGAAGCCAGCGCCGGCAAGAATCCATTCGAGGACGCCGACTGGAGCGCGGCGTGGCGCACCGTCAAGGTATCGGACGAGGAGTGGTCGCGCCTGCGCGTGGCGCTGGCCGACGAGGCGGCGAAGTGGCAGAAGAACTTTCCGTCGCTCGTCGATGGCGGCGAAATGGCGCTCACCGGGGTCGTCGCCAGCGCGGCTCACCTGGCCTATCACCTCGGCGCGATCCGTCAGATGAATCCCGCGGCGCGCGGCCCGAAGGATGGCGCCTCGACGTAACGGTTCGCGTGAGGTGTGCGATGACACAGGACTCTCACTGGGCGCTGGTCGCGGATGTGGTGTCGGCGCGGGTACTGGCCTGGATGGCGACGCGCCAGCCGGGCGCTGAACTCACGCCCGACGTGCACCTGTATTTCTACGATCGCTACCAGCGACTCGCCCAGTGGCATCAACAGCACGGCCACGCCGCGCGCGCGCGTCAACTGCTGGCGAAGGCCGAAGCGCACTGGCCGTCCGGCGGTGGTGACGGCCCGCCGTACGCCGCCGCGATGGCAATGCCGCGGCCAACCCGCTGGACGTGCACCGACGCGGTGTCACGCCAGTCACTCGACGGGCCGGACGAAGCGGCGTGAC
>JADZCY010000135.1 GCA_020851325.1 Acidobacteriota bacterium
CGCTTGGCGCGCGGCTCGACGGCGTGAACGTTGGCGACCCGCGGCAGGACGGCGTGCGCATGGGGCCGCTGGCCAGCCGCGCCCAGGTCGACTCGGTGCGCGAGAAGGTCGCCGAGATCGCGCAGGAGGCCGAGATTGTTTACGGCGCGTCGTACGCGAACGATGCGGACGTGGCCGAGCCGCTGCGGGCCGGCGCGTTCCTGAAGCCGGTGCTGCTGCGTTGCGCCACGCCGATGACGGCGCGTCATCCACACGTCACGGAAGCCTTTGGTCCCGTCGCCACGGTGATGCCGTACGACTCGTTGGACGAAGCGGTTGCGCTGGTGGCGAAAGGCGAAGGCAGCCTTGTCGCGTCGCTCTTCACCTATGACGATGAGGTGGCGGAGACGATTGTGTTCGGGCTGGCGCCGTTCCATGGCCGCGTGCTGGTGCTCGATCGCGACTGCGCGAAGGAGTCCACCGGTCACGGATCGCCGCTGCCGATGCTCGTGCACGGCGGCCCCGGCCGCGCTGGTGGCGGCGAGGAACTCGGCGGCATTCGCGGCGTCTTCCACTACATGCAGCGCACGGCGCTCCAGGGATCACCGCGTCGTCTCACGAGCCTCACACGCCGCTGGACGAAAGGCGCGCCCGCTCCGGCTGATGGTCCGCACCCCTTCACGTGCGACTACGACACGCTGCAGATCGGCGAAACGGTGCAGACACCGCCGCGCACGGTGACGCTGGAGGACATCGAACACTTCGCACGCTTCACTGGCGACATGTTCTACGCGCATATGGATGAAGAAGCCGCCGCCGCGAACCCGTTCTTCCCCGGCCGCGTCGCGCATGGATACCTGATTCTTTCATTCGCCGCGGGTCTGTTCGTGCAGCCCGATCCCGGCCCGGTGCTCGCCAACTACGGCCTCGACAACCTGCGCTTTCTCAAGCCGCTGTCACCGGGCGACAGCATGGCGGTGCGGTTGACGGTGAAGCAGAAACGCGCGGCACGGAAGCCTGAGTACGGCGAAGTGCGCTGGGACGTCGAGGTGACGAATCAGGACGGCGACACGGTGGCCACCTACGACCTGCTGACGATGAACGCGCGCCCGGCGCGCGACTGACGCAGTCGCACGAGGGCTTGAAGGGCCCGCCTTCGCGCTACGGCGAGGCTTGCGGCTTGAAGGGTTTGAGGCTGGGGTTCGAGAGTCTGGTCGTCGGTGAGGAGTCCCGACAGAAGCGCCGTCCCGAGCGATGTGGATGTCCCGATCGAAGCGCAAGTCCCGTCGCGGTTCTATTCCTTCGGTCTCCACCCCCGCACGTCGTCGAGCACGAATCGTGTGTGCGTGGGGACGTCGACGCCGGGCGGCGCCGGCAGCAGCGGGTCGCCGGGGATGACCATGAAGCGTCCGCCTTCGTCTTCCGCGGGCTGCGGATCGACACGGTGCACGACGACGCGGCGGGCCCAGTCGAGGACCTCGTCCAGCGATTCGTGCGCGGCCAGCGCTGACAGCACGGTCCATGTCGGCGGCGACAGGCGCAGCAGGCCCTCGCGCGACCGTTGCAGCGCGTCGGATGGCGACATCCACACCGCATCGGTGGTCTCGCCGCCATCGTGTCTGGCCTGCTGATCCGCCGGTGCGGTGGTCAGGAAAAAGCGCGTGTCGTAGCGGCGCGATTCGCCGGCCGGTGTCACCCAGTGCGCGATGGGCAACAGCGCTGCAAGTTGCGCCAGCACGAGCCCGGCTTCCTCAGCCAACTCGCGCGCGGCCGCGATGCGGTAGCTCCACTCGGTTGCCACATCGAGATCGACGAAGTGATGCGGCGCCGCGGCAATCGTCCCCGCCGCCTGCGCCCGGTCCTCGTCGTCCACACGACCGCCCGGGAAGACCGACACGCCAGGCATGAACGCCGACGCCCCCGAGCGCGTCAGCATCAACACCTCGACGCCGCGGGGATTGATGTCCTGAACGAGCACGATGGTGGCAGCAGGGCGCGGTTCAAGAGCCGACATCTCTCAAGCATAGCCGCCGTGTGAGAAAGAAACCACGAAGGCGCGAAGGGCGAATATCGACCACGAAGGGCACGAAGAACTCAAAGGGCAGGACACCACGAAGGCACGAAGCGAGAACTCTGATCACGAAGGGCGCGAAGATCTCAAAGGAAAGAGATCGGAACCCTTCGTATCTTCGTGCTCTTCGTGGTCGGCCTGCACTCCTTCGTGCCTTCGTGATTTCCTTGATCGATCAGGGACGCGGGAGCCGTGGCACGACGATCGGGCTTGCCTTCTGCACCTCGCTCCAGACGCGCTTGCCCACCTTGTTCGCCTCGGCGACGATCGCCGCTTCATCCACCGTCGTGATCTTCCGGTCGCGCATCACGAAGCGGCCGTCGATCATCACCGACTCGATGTCGTTCGGCTGCCCGTTGTGAATCCACGCCGACACGATGCGCACCGCGGGTACAAGGTGCACGCGCTGCGTGTCGAGAACGAGGATGTCGGCCTTCTTGCCCACCTCCAGCGAACCGATGGTCTGCTGCTGGCGCACCGCGCGCGCGCTGCCGAGCGTCGCGTCGGCCAGCACGTCCTCCGGTTGCGGCTGCACGCCGGGGAAGTCGTCATCGCGCCGCACACGCTCGGTGATCAGCGCGACGCGCATCACCTCGAAGAGGTCGGTGGTGTTGTTGTCCGTCCCCATCGCGATCGGGATGCCGGCGGCGCGCAGTGCGGGAATCGGCGGAATCACACCGCGGTTGCCGGCCATCGCCGCCTGATGCGTCACCACCGTGCCGCTCTTCGCCAAAAGCGCGATATCCGCGGCGTCCACATAGCGGCAGTGGGCCGCGAACAGCCGCGGCGACAGGAAGCCGTGGCGATCGAGAAACGCCACCGGACTCACGCCGTGATGGCGTCGCATGTATTCGACTTCCGCCGTGCTCTGCGACAGATGAATGGTGTAGCCGAGGTCGTGCTTGTCGGCGAACTCACGCACTGCGCGCAGCAGTTCCGGGGATGAGTTCTCCGCCAGCGCAGCCGCCGGAAACACCGAGATGCGGCCGTTCTCCTTGCCGTGCCACGCGGCGTGCAGATCGACGATGCGCTTCAGGCCGTCGTCGCGCATCTTCGGCGAAAAGCGCGGCGCTTCGTTGCGCGCCAGGATCTGCGGCGACATCGGCGAACCGCCTTCGCGATCCGTGGCGGATTCGGCAAACACCCAGCGGAGCCCCGTGCGCGCCAGTTCGGCGGCCGTGCTGGCCGTGCCGCCGACGTTTTCCACCACCGTGGTGCTGCCGGTGCGAATCGCCTCGAGCGCGCCGACCACCGCCATCAGCGTCAGTTCTTCGCGCGACGCCAGGCTATTGGGAGACACAGCCAGGCGATAACTGTTCGGAAAACCAAAGTCTTCGTTGAACCCGCGCGACAGCGTCTGCGCGAGATGCGCGTGGCAATTGATCAGCCCGGGGAACAGCGCCTTCCCGCGCCCGTCATACACCTCCGCACCCGGATGCGCCTTCAGCACATCGTCCGTCGGGCCGATCGCGGCGATGCGATCGCCGACCACCGCGAGCGCGACGTCGTAGTGCATGGCGTCGACGGTGACGACATCGGTGTGCGTGAAGACAACGGCGCGCGGCGCCGGCTGCGCCTGCGCGC
>JADZCY010000136.1 GCA_020851325.1 Acidobacteriota bacterium
CGCTTGGCGCGCGGCTCGACGGCGTGAACGTTGGCGACCCGCGGCAGGACGGCGTGCGCATGGGGCCGCTGGCCAGCCGCGCCCAGGTCGACTCGGTGCGCGAGAAGGTCGCCGAGATCGCGCAGGAAGCCGAGATTGTTTACGGCGCGTCGTACACGAACGATGCGGACGTGGCTGAACCGCTGCGGGCCGGTGCGTTCCTGAAGCCCGTGCTGCTGCGCTGCGCCACGCCGATGACGGCGCGTCATCCACACGTCACGGAAGCCTTTGGTCCTGTCGCCACGGTGATGCCGTACGACTCACTGGATGAAGCGGTTGCGCTGGTGGCGAAGGGCGAAGGCAGCCTTGTCGCTTCGCTCTTCACCTATGACGATGAGGTGGCGGAGACGATTGTGTTCGGCCTGGCGCCGTTCCATGGCCGCGTGCTGGTGCTCGATCGCGACTGCGCGAAGGAATCCACCGGTCACGGATCGCCGCTGCCGATGCTCGTGCACGGCGGTCCCGGCCGCGCCGGTGGCGGCGAGGAACTCGGCGGCATTCGCGGCGTCTTCCACTACATGCAGCGCACGGCGCTGCAGGGATCGCCACGTCGGCTCACCAACCTCACGCGACGCTGGACGAAGGGCGCGCCCGCTCCGGCCGATGGTCCGCACCCGTTCACGCGCGACTACGACACGCTGCAGATCGGCGAGACGGTGCAGACGCCGCCGCGCACGGTGACGCTGGAGGACATCGAACACTTCGCACGCTTCACTGGCGACATGTTCTACGCGCACATGGATGAAGAAGCCGCCGCCGCGAACCCGTTCTTCCCCGGACGCGTCGCGCACGGATATCTGATTCTTTCATTCGCCGCGGGTCTGTTCGTGCAGCCCGATCCCGGGCCGGTCCTCGCCAACTACGGCCTCGACAACCTGCGCTTCCTCAAGCCGCTGTCGCCGGGCGACAGCATGGCGGTGCGGTTGACGGTGAAGCAGAAGCGCGCGGCACGGAAGCCGGAGTACGGCGAAGTGCGCTGGGACGTCGAGGTGACGAACCAGGATGGCGACACGGTGGCCACCTACGACCTCCTGACGATGAACGCGCGGAGGAGTTGAAGCGCAGGTCGGGACGCGATCGCGTCGGGAGGCCCTTCGACTTCGCTCAGGACGAGCGGGAGGCGGGAGGCGGACGGAAGACCGCTTGGCCGCCGTCCCACGAGGGCGTGAAGGGCTTGGACGGCTTGGAGGGCTTGGAAGGCTTAAGGGCTTGGGCCGCTTGCGCCTTGGTTGATCCACGCCTACACTCCGCCTCATGTTCGCCGCCCTGGCTCAGGATCTCCGCCACGCGCTGAGGCACCTTCAGCGCTCGTCGGCGTTCGTCACCTGCGCGGTCGTGACACTCGCGCTCGGCATCGGCGCGACCACGGCGATGCTGACGCTGTTCAACGCGATCGTGCTCAGACCGCTGGCGATTGCCGACCCGCACGGTCTCATCGGCATCTCCGGACGTGGACCTCAGGATCAGTTGCGTCCGACGCCCGTCGCGGTGGTGCCGCACCTCGAGCCCAGCCCGCTCGGTCTCGTCTGCGCCTACAACGGCGGCGCACCGCTCGCGGTCGAAGTCGCCGGCACTCCCGCACAAGCCGTCGGCGTACTGATGACCGAGCGATGCCTTGCGGCGTTCGGCGTCGCGCCGATCCTTGGACGTGTGTTCACGGCCGACGAAGCGCCGGTCGGCAAACCAGGCCGCCACGTGGCGCTCATCGGCCACGCGTTCTGGACGCGCATGTTCGGTGCGAACCCGGACGTCCTGGGAACGACGCTTCGCGCGGAGGGTGTGACGTTCTCGATCATCGGCGTACTCCCGCCCGGGTTCGGCGGGCTTCACGCGGATTTTGGCGGCGATGTCTTCGCGCCGTTCGACACGATCTTCGCAAGCACGCCGGCGCGCCCTTCGTCTGCGAGTCACATCCTGGGCCGCCTGCGCCCCGGCGTGTCGCTGGCGCAGGCGACAGCGCAGGTCGAGGCACAATGGCCGACCGCGCTCGAGGCGGCGACACCGACGACGCTGCCGCCGCCGATGCGCGCGATGATGCAGGACGCACATCCCCGCGTCGAGCGCATCGGCTCAGGCACGTCCTTCTATCGGAGCCAGTACGGCCGTCCCCTGACGATGGTCGTCGTCCTCACGGCGGTGCTGCTGCTGCTCGCGTGCATCAACCTCGGCGGACTGTTGCTGTCGCGTCTGGCGGCGCGCGAATCTGAACTGGCCATTCGGAAGGCGCTCGGCGGGAGTCGCTGGCGCATTGGCCAGCAGGTCGTCGTCGAAAGCCTGCTGCTGTCTCTCGGCGGCACGCTGCTCGCGATTCCTGTGGCCTCCGCCGTTGTCGCGGTCTTCGCCACGTATCTGCCGGCAGCGACCTTTCCTCGTGCTGTCGCTTTCACGCCTGACCCGATGGTCTTCGCGGCGACTGCGCTGGTTGGCGTGCTGACCGGCTTGCTGATCAGCGTATTGCCGGTGCGAATTGCCAACGGCTCTCGTGAGGTCGTGCAGTCCACCGGCGACAGGACGATTGCCAGCGCGACCAGCCGCTGGGCGCGGGGCCTGCTCGTATCGCAAGTGGCGCTCTCGTTCGTGCTGCTGGCTGACGCGGGACTGCTGGTGCGCTCGTTCGCCATGCTGCAGCGAGTCGACCTGGGCCTGCGAATGGACCATGTGCTTTCGATTCAGGCACTGCCGGTCCCGGACGGCTACGCGAACATCGACAACGCGTCGTACTATCCGGCGCTGTGGGAACGGCTCGTTGCCGTGCCGGGTGTGCGGTCGGTCGGGTTTTCGAAGATGTTTCCCCGCCTGTCCTTCGACATGCCGACAGAGCCCGTTGCATTCGCCGGCGAGCCGGAGAGCGGCGCGGGCGGCGTCATGGAGACCGTCTCTCCAGGCTTCTTCGAGGCCGTGGGCATCCCCCTGCTTCGCGGCCGGCTGCTCACATGGGCCGATGACGCCGATGCGCCACACGTCGGGTTGGTGAGCGAGAGCCTGGAACGCGCACTCGTGGACGGAGGGGACGTCGTCGGCCGTCGCATCCGGCTCGGTCAGATGCCGATCAATCAGGATGTCGTCATTGTGGGCATCGTCCGGAACGCGACACTGGGGAATCCGCGGCAGGCGGATATTCCCGTGCTCTACAGACCGGCGCTTCAAGCGGGGGGACGTTATCCGAACTCTCCGAACATCGCGATTGCCATCGACGGAGATGTCGCCTCCGTGGTGGCAGGCGTCCGGCGCGTCTTTCGCGACGCGGGCCGCGAGTATCCGCATCGTATCGAGCCGCTCGCGGACGCACTCGCCGAGGCACCCGCGTCCGAGCGGATGAGCGCGACGCTCGCCGCCGCCATGGGCGGCCTCGCCGTCTTGTTGGCGGCGATAGGCCTGTACGGCCTGCTTGCGTACGCGGTCGTCCGCAGGACGCGAGAGATTGGCGTCCGCATGGCGGTGGGCGCCGACCCGCGGTCGGTGATCCGGATGGTGATCGGCGAAGGTCTGCTGATCACGCTCGCGGGCGTCGCCATTGGGCTACCGTTGGCCTTGGTAGCTGCACGGGCACTCCGCACGTTGATGTTCGGTATCGCGGAGTTCGATCTGACAACGTTCGCGGTGACGATGGCGATCTTCGCAGCGGTCGGCCTCGCCGCCGGGTTCGTGCCAGCGCGCCGCGCCGCGCGCCTGGACCCAACGGTGGCGCTCAGGGCGGAATGATCACTTCGCGCTTCCACCTTCGCCCTCTGGGCTACGGTGGACAAGTCGGCGAGGCTGGCGGGTCGAGGGGCTTGGAGGGCTTGCAGGGCTTGGGGTTTGGTGCGGTCCCGTCGCGGTTCTATTCCTTCGGTCTCCAGCCACGCACATCGTCCAGCACGAAGAGGGTGTGCGTGGGCACGTCGGCGCCGGGCGGCGCCGGCAGCAGCGGGTCGCCGGGGATGACCATGAAGCGTCCGCCTTCGTCTTCCGCCGGCTGCGGATCGACACGGTGCACGACGACGCGGCGGGCCCAGTCGAGCACCTCGTCCAGCGATTCGTGCGCGGCCAGCGCTGACAGCACGGTCCATGTCGGCGGCGACAGGCGCAGCAGGCCCTCGCGCGACCGTTGCAGCGCCGCGGATGGCGACATCCACACCGCATCGGTGGTTTCGCCGCCGTCGTGCCGGGCCTGCTGATCCGCCGGTGCGGTGGTCAGGAAAAAGCGCGTGTCATAGCGGCGCGATTCGCCGGCCGGCGTCACCCAGTGCGCGATGGGCAACAGCGTCGCCAGTTGCGTCAGCACGAGCCCGGCTTCCTCAGCCAGCTCGCGCGCCGCCGCGATACGGTAGCTCCACTCGGTTGCCACATCGAGATCGACGAAGTGATGCGGCGCCGCCGCAATCGTCCCCGCCGCCTGCGCGCGGTCCTCGTCATCCACACGACCGCCGGGAAACACCGACACGCCCGGCATGAACGCCGACGCCCCCGAGCGCGTCAGCATCAACACCTCGACGCCGCGGGGATTGATGTCCTGAACGAGCACGATGGTGGCAGCAGGACGTGGTTCGAGCGCAGACATCCCTCAAGCATAGCCGCCGTGTGAGAAAGAAACCACGAAGGCGCGAAGGGCGAATATCGACCACGAAGGGCACAAAGAACTCAAAGGGCAGAACACCACGAAGGCACGAACGAACAACACTGACCGCGAAGGACGCAAAGATCTCAAAGGAAAGAGATCAGAACCCTTCGTATCTTCGTGCTCTTCGTGGTCGGCCTGCGCCGCTTCGTGCCTTCGTGGTTTCCTTTGATCGATCAGGGGCGCGGCAGTCGCGGCACGACGATCGGGCTCGCCTTCTGCACCTCGCCCCAGACGCGCTTGCCCACCTTGTTCGCCTCGGCGATGATCGCCGCCTCGTCCACCGTGGTGATCTTCCGGTCGCGCATGACGAAGCGGCCGTCGATCATCACCGACTCGATGTCGTTCGGCTGCCCGTTGTGAATCCACGCCGACACGATGCGCACCGCGGGTACGAGGTGCACGCGCTGCGTGTCGAGCACGAGGATGTCGGCCTTCTTGCCCACCTCCAGCGAACCGATGGTCTGCTGCTGGCGCACCGCGCGCGCGCTGCCGAGCGTTGCGTCGGCCAGCACGTCTTCCGGCTGCGGCTGCACGCCGGGGAAGTCGTCATCACGCCGCACACGCTCGGTGATCAGCGCGACGCGCATCACCTCGAAGAGATCGGTGGTGTTGTTGTCTGTCCCCATCGCGATGGGGATGCCGGCGGCGCGCAGTGCGGGAATCGGCGGAATCACACCGCGGTTGCCGGCCATCGCCGCCTGATGCGTCACCACCGTGCCGCTCTTCGCCAGGAGCGCGATATCCGCGGCGTCGACATAGCGGCAGTGGGCCGCGAACAGCCGCGGCGACAGAAAGCCGTGGCGATCGAGGAACGCCACCGGGCTCACACCGTGATGGCGTCGCATGTATTCCACTTCCGCCGTGCTCTGCGACAGATGAATGGTGTAGCCGAGGTCGTGTTTGTCAGCGAACTCACGCACTGCGCGCAGCAGTTCCGGCGACGAATTCTCGGCCAGTGCCGCCGCCGGAAACACCGAGATGCGGCCGTTCTCCTTGCCGTGCCACGCGGCGTGCAGATCGACGATGCGCTTCAGGCCGTCGTCGCGCATCTTCGGCGAGAAGCGCGGCGCCTCGTTGCGCGCCAAAATCTGCGGCGACATCGGCGAGCCGCCTTCGCGATCCGTTGCCGACTCGGCGAACACCCAGCGCAGTCCCGTGCGCGCGAGCTCCGCGGCGGTGTTGGCCGTACCGCCGACGTTCTCCACCACCGTGGTGCTGCCGGTGCGAATCGCCTCGAGCGCGCCCACCACCGCCATCAGCGTCAACTCTTCGCGCGACACCAGGCTGTTTGCCGACACCGCCAGGCGATAGCTGTTCGGGAATCCGAAGTCTTCGTTGAAGCCGCGCGACAGCGTCTGCGCAAGATGCGCGTGACAGTTGATCAGCCCGGGAAACAGCGCCTTCCCACGCCCGTCATACACCTCCGCACCCGGATGCGCCTTCAGCACATCGTCTGTCGGGCCGATCGCGGCGATGCGATCGCCGACCACCGCGAGCGCGACGTCGTAGTGCATGGCGTCGACGGTGACGACATCGGTGTGCGTGAAGACAACGGCGCGCGGCGCCGGCTGCGCCTGCGCGC
>JADZCY010000137.1 GCA_020851325.1 Acidobacteriota bacterium
GGCGCGGCCATCGGTGGCGCCATTGTTTGCGTTGGTGGATGGTGTCGAGTCGGTGGTGACGCTGCCGTCGCGGAGTGGCGTGGGATCGCTGCGCGCGTGGAAGAGCGAGGCGGCGGCGCTGGTGAGTGGCGCTTATGACATTGCCGTCCTGCTGCCGAACTCGTTTGCCGCCGCGTGGCTGGCGGCGCGTGCCGGTATCGGTGACAGGTGGGGATTCGCCGGCGACATGCGCGCGCGGCTGCTGACCAAGGCGATACCGAAGCCGAAAGGGCTGGTCCACCAGGGCGCGTATTACCAGGCGCTCACCAGCGGCCTTGGCATCACCAGCGGTCCGCTGCACGCACAGGTGCGCGTGCCACCGCGGCCGGATGCGCTGCTTCCGCGAAGCGCCTACATCGTGCTGGCGCCCGGCGCGGCCTACGGCAAGGCCAAGCAGTGGCCGGTGGAACACTTCGCGGCGCTCGCCACGCAACTGATCGACGCCGGTCAGGCCGTGGTGCTCGTGGGCAGTCGTGCCGATCACTCCACCTGTGCCGCCATCGTCGCGCAGACGCGTGATGCATCTGCAGTGAGCAACCTGGCGGGACGGACGTCGCTGGCCGAACTCACCGCGGTGCTTGGTCATGCCGACGCCGTGGTGTCGAACGACTCCGGCGCCATGCACCTCGCCGGCGCCACCGGCGTGCCTGTCGTGGCGCTGTTCGGCGCCACCAACGAACATCGCACGGCGCCGCTCGGCAATGGTCCGACGGCGACGCCGCCCGCCGTGCTGACGGCAGCGGCGTGGTGCCGTCCGTGCATGCTGCGCGAATGCCCGATCGATCACCACTGCATGACGGGCATCACGCCCGAGCGCGCGGCTGTCGCGACGCTCGAAGCGGCGGGGAAACGGGGACAACGGTCGTGACGACGGCGGGAAGTGGACCCGGCTTCGCCGGGGATGACCGGGAGGCGGGAGGCGGGAGGCGGCCGGCCGTGTTCCTCGATCGCGACGGCACCATCAACGAAGACGTCGGCTACATGACCGACCTCGCGCAGCTCAGGATCTACCCCTACGCGCCTGACGCGATTCGCCTGCTTCGCCGCGCCGGCTTTGCCATCGTCGTCGTTACCAACCAGGGCGGCATCGCGCGCGGCTTGATGACGGCCGCCTACGTCGAAGACACCCATCGCCGCATCGCCGATCGACTGGCGCGCGCTGGCGCGCACGTCGATGCGTGGTTCTATTGCCCGCACCATCCGGCGTCGGTGATCGATGGACTCTCGACGCCGTGCGCGTGCCGCAAGCCCGGCATCGCCATGCCGTCGGAGGCGGCGCGCTGCCATGGTCTGGACCTGTCGCGTTCGTGGGTCATCGGCGATCACTGGCGCGACGTGCAGATGGGCTATGCCGCCGGCATGCGCGCCATCCTGCTGCGCACGGGACACGGCCGCGATCAGGAGCAGCAGCGGCCGCCGGATCAGCGCGTCGAGGCCATCTGCGATAACCTGATGGCCGCCGTCGCCGTGATTCTCGGATCGCGGCCCGAGCCGTCGCCCGCCGGCATTGCGGCGCGCGAAGAACAAAACAGGCCGAAAGCGTGATGACGGAGATCGTTCGGAAGTTCGCGGCGGCGCGCGTCGTCGTCATCGGCGACCTCATCGCCGACGAGTACGTGTATGGCCGGGTGGCGCGCGTGTCGCGCGAGGCGCCGGTGCTGATCCTCGAATACGACTCCACCGAAGTGGTGCCGGGCGGCGCCGGCAACGCTGCCGCCAACGCCGCGGCGCTTGGCGCGCGCGTGCAACTGGTGTCGCTGGCCGGTCGCGACGAAGCCGGCCGCCGCGTGCAGAAGGCGCTGCCATCACGCGTCGCGCACACCGGTCTGGTGCGTCCGGCCGGTTTCCGCACGCCGGTCAAGACGCGCATCCTCGCCGGCGGCATCCATTCGACGAAGCAGCAGGTGGTGCGTATCGATCGCCTGCCGCGACGCGAGATCACCGAGGGCGATCGCAACGCGGTGCTGCTGAAGTCGCTGGCCGCCATCCAGCGCGCGGACGCCGTGCTGATCTCGGACTACGGTTCCGGACTGGCGACACCGGCGCTGGCGCGCCGCCTGGCTGAACATGTGCGCGGCACGGGCGTGCCCATCCTCGTCGATTCGCGCTACGCGTTGACGCGCTACCGCGGCCTCACCGCCTGCGCACCGAATGAATCGGAAGTGGAACAGGCGCTCGACATCCGCATCGACGACAATCCGCGCATCCTCGAACGCGCCGGCCGTCAACTGCTCAAGACGACGCGCATGAAAGCGGTGATCATCACGCGCGGCAGCCGCGGTATGGCGGTGTTCGAACCCGACACCCCGACCGTGCACATCCCCGTGCACGGCACCGACGAAGTGGCGGACGTGACCGGCGCCGGCGACACGGTGATGGCCACGCTCACGCTGGCGCTCGCCGCCGGCGCGACGATGGCGGATGCCGCCAAGCTGGCCAACATTGCCGGCGGGCTCGTGGTGATGAAGCGCGGCACGGCCACCGTGGCGGCGGCCGAACTCCGCCGCGCCCTCGGGAGCCTCTGACGGCCGTGTCCGCTGCCGGCGGCTACGCGCTCGTCGTCCTGCAGACCTTCGTCGTCGCCGCGCTGGCGACGTGGACGGTCCGGGGCGTGGCGAGGCGGCGCGGCTGGCTGGCGCCAACGCGTCCCGACCGCTGGCACAGCGAACCGACGGCGCTCTACGGCGGCGTCGGCATCTTCGCCGGCTTCGCGCTCGGCCTGCTGTGGCACGTGCCGTGGTCGCCGTACATGGCCACGCTGCTCGTCCTCACCGGCGCGATGTTCGCCACCGGCCTGGTGGATGACGCGCTCGACATCCGGCCGCAGACGAAAGTGGGATTGCAGATCGCGGGCGGGCTGCTGCTCTACGCCGGCGGTTTCAACTTCAACGAAGTGTTCCCGTGGTGGTTCGACCTCGGTGTCGTCGTGTTCTGGGTGGTGGCGATCACCAACGCGATGAACCTGCTCGACAACATGAACGGCCTGGCGGCGGGGACGGCGGTGATTGCCGGTCTGTCGCGGCTGATGCTGTCGCACGACACCGGCAACCTCGAAGGCGCGCTCGCCAGTGCGGTGCTCGTCGGCGCCGTACTCGGCTTTCTCGTCTTCAACTTTCCGCGCGCCTCGATCTTCATGGGCGACGGCGGCAGCTTCACCATCGGCTTCGCGCTGGCGGCGCTGAACTTGTCGAACGGGCAGGCGTACACGAAGAGCACGTTCTCGATCTTCATCTTTCCCGTCGTGGCGCTGGCGCTGCCGATCTTCGACACGGCGTTCGTGTCGGTGGTGCGCTACTTCTCGGGACGCGCCATCAGCCAGGGCGGGCGTGATCACACCTCACATCGTCTCGTGGCGATCGGCTTGAGCGAGACGTGGGCGGTGGTGATCCTGTGGATCATCTCGGCGGCCTCGGGCGTCATCGCGTATCTGCTGTATCACGTCGGCTTCTCGTACGCGGTATACGCGATGGCCATCGTGGTGCTGGGCCTGGCGCTGTTCGGTATCGTGCTGTCGCGCGTCCGCGTCTACGCCGAAGGCGCCGCGCCCGATGGTCCGGCGGCGGCATGGGGTTTCACGCTGCGGGGGGAGCTGCTCTACAAGCGGCAGATCCTGTGGGTGTTGCTCGACGCCATCACCGTCGTGCTGGTGCTTGGCGCCGTGCTGCCGGTGCCCACCGGGGCGGCGAGCAGCGTCGAGGCGTCGTCCATGGGCGTCGCATCGGCGGCGTCGGCGGCCAGCGTGCTGATGGGGCTGTTCGCACTCGGGTTGTATCGCTGGGACTGGATTCAGTTCGGCTGGCCGGTGCTGGCGCGGGTGATTGCCGGCGCGCTGCTCGGGGTGGTCGCCATCTTCATCTGGGAGCGCGTCGTTGCCGTGGCTGTGCCGTCGGCGCCGCTCGATCTCGCCGCGGCGTGGCTGGCCATCATCGCGGCGATCTGCGGCACGCGTATTCTCGTCCGCGGGATGGACGCGTGGCTGCACCGCCTCGGAGGCCGTCGTGGCTGAGATTCTGACGCGCGACGCGCTGGCCGATCGCGTGCGCGAGGCCCGTGCGCGGGGCGTGAGGTTCGCGTTCGCGAATGGCGCGTTCGACCTGCTGCACGTCGGACACATCCGTTACCTCGAAGCCGCCGCGCGCGAAGCAGACGCGCTGATCGTCGCCGTGAATGACGATGAGTCGGTGCGCGCGAGCAAGGGACCGCATCGTCCGGTGATGCCGGCGGCCGATCGCGCGGAACTCATCGCCGCCTTGCGTGCCGTGGATTTCGTCGTCATCTTCAACGAGCCAACGGTGACGCCGCTCCTCGAACTGCTGCACCCCGACGTGCACTGCAAGGGCACGGACTACACCGTCGACACCGTCCCCGAGCGCGATACCGTGCGCGCCTACGGCGGCCGCATCGCCATCGTCGGCGATCCGAAGGATCATTCGACGACGGAGACGCTGCAAAAGGTGCTGAAGGGTGCTGAGAGGTGCTGAGGGGTGCTGACAGGTGCTGAAGGGTGCTGATAGGTGCTGATGAAGGGTGCTCGAGTCCTGATCGTGCGCTTGAGTGCGTTGGGCGACATCGTGCACGCGGTGCCGGTGCTGGCGGCGTTGAAGCGGCACGATCCGTCGATCGAAGTCGATTGGCTGGTGGAGGAGTCGTACGCGTCGGTGCTCGCGCTGGTGGACGGCATTCGCCAGCGGATTGTCGTGCGGGCGCGGCAGGCGAGTGACGATGCGGTGTTCGCGGCGACGGCTGGCGGGTATCTGCGGGCCGCGCGATTCCTTCGCCGGCAGCGCTACGACATCGCCATCGATCTGCAGGGGCTGTTGAAATCCGCCGTGTGGGCGCGCGTGTCGGGAGCAACGCGCGTGATCGGCTTCGCGCCGTCGCATCTGCGCGAGCGACAGGCGGCGTGGCTGTACAGCGAAACGGTGGAGCCGCCGGCGTTGCCGCACGTGCTGCACAAGAACCTGACGATGGCGACGCATCTGGGTGCGCCGCCCATGCCGATCGTTCTGCCGCTTGCGGAGCAGCCGAGCGCGGGGTTGCGCGCGGCGCTGGCAGCCGTGCCGGGACGCTACGCCGTGCTGAATCCGGGCGCGGCGTGGCCCAACAAACGGTGGCCGGCGGAGCGCTTTGCCGCGGTGGCGCAGCACCTGGTGACGCGGCATGGGCTGCACGTGTTCGTCACGTGGGGGCCCGCAGAGCGCGCGCTTGCCGACGCCATCGTCAGCGCGGCGAAGGGCGCGGCGCACCTGGCGCCGCCGACATCGATTGCCGATCTGACGGCGCTGCTCCGCGGCGCGGCGCTCGTCGTCTCCGGCGACACGGGTCCGATGCACATTGCCGCCGCGACCGGCGCGCCGATCGTCGGCCTGTTCGGTCCGACCTGGCCGGAGCGCAACGGCCCGTGGGATCCGCGCGATGAAGTGATCTCGCGCGCCACGGCGTGCCAGTGTCATCACAAGCGGCAGTGCCTGATCGGCCGGCCGTGCATCGAAGACATCACGATGGACGAAGTCGTGACGGCAATCGATCGCCGCCTGGCCCGGGAGGCTTGACCCCGCCATTCGCTGGTGTCGACACGTCCCGTTGTCCGAACGACGCCGGATCGTGCCACCATGCGTCGGGGCAGCGGATCGATGGACGATACACTCGAGTGAGCTGAGGGGTTGGACGACGTGAGACGGTTTCTGACGCGATTCCGCGTCGCGCTCGGCTTTGCGCTGGCGGGCCTCGTGCTGTGGCTGGCGCAGCCGACATGGACGCTGTGGCTGGCCGGTTTCGGCATTGCGATCTGCGGTGAAGCGCTGCGCGTGTGGGCGGCTGGTCATCTGGAGAAGAGCCGCGAGGTCACCTCCTCCGGCCCGTACCGCTTTATCCGCCACCCGCTCTACGCCGGGTCAACACTGATCGGCATCGGCCTGGCCGTCGCCGCCGCGCACATGGTGGTGGCGCTGATCGTCGGCATGTATCTGGGCCTGACGCTCACGGCCGCCCGCCGCAGCGAGGAAACGCACCTGCGCGAGAAGTTCGGCGACGCCTACGATGCGTATGCGGAAAAGCGCACCTCACCGATGACGCGCCGCTTCTCGCTGTCCCGCGCCCTCTACAACCGCGAGCACCACACGATCGCCGGGCTGATCGCGGGGTTCGCGCTCCTGGCTGCGAAAATCGGCAGCTAACACGACCCAACTCGCCGAACCTGAGGGCGAGGGTGCTTGATTCCACGCCCGGCCACAGCGCCGGCGCCGCGTCTGTGGGTGAACGTTCGCACCGCACCCTCGTGTAGCACCCTCGTGCAGCACCCTCGTGTAGCACCTTCGTGTAGCACCTCCGTGCCGCCGTCAGTCCATCTGGCCGTTCCATCTGGGCACATCGACGTGGATGTCGAACTGATCGAGCAGGCGGGCGCAGGTGTAGGTGACCATCGCGTCCAGCGACTCGGGCTTCGAGTAGAACGCCGGCACGGGCGGCGAGATGACGACGCCCATGCGCGAGAGCTTGAGCATGTGTTCGAGATGGATCTCGCTGAGCGGCGCTTCGCGGACGGCGAGCACCAGCCGCCGCCGTTCCTTCAGCACCACGTCCGCGGCGCGGTGGACCAGCGAGTCGCCGAGGCCCACCGCGATCGCCGCCAGCGAGCGGACGCTGCACGGCGCGATCAGCATGCCGCGCGTCTGGAACGATCCGCTCGAGATCGCTGCGCCTTCGTCGTTGGCGTTGTAGACGGTATGGGCCAGCGCCTGCACGTCCTTCAGCGTGTACGCCGTTTCGTGCAGCAGCGTGCGCGCGCCCCACTTGCTCATCACCAGGTGCGCTTCGACGCCGGCCTGCCGCAGCAGCTCCAGTGTGCGGATGCCGTAGATCGATCCCGAAGCGCCGGTGATGGCGACGATGAGGCGTGAGGGCGCGGACATGCCGTCCTATCTTGACGCCTCGGACAGCGGCTGGCTAGACTTGACCGTTCTGTGTGCCGGAACGTGGGGCGGTTAGCTCAGTTGGTAGAGCACCGGCTTTACACGCCGGCTGTCACAGGTTCGAGTCCTGTACCGCCCACCACCCTTCGCCGAGCGCTCGCTGCGCGAGCGGCTACGGGTGGCAGGCCGCCTGCACCGAACGCTCGCTGCGCGAGCGACTCAAAACGATCGTCCCGCAAAGCGTGCACGATTCGGCCATTCGGTGATAGGATTAACGGCTGTTGCGCTGATGACGTGCGGTGCGCTGACAACGCCCGACGCTGGTGAGCACGATCGACCGTTCAGCCAGTCACCAGTTCGCAACATCTCCCTGTGGGGTGGTAGTTCAGTTGGTTAGAACGCCGGCCTGTCACGCCGGAGGCCGCGGGTTCGAGTCCCGTCCACCCCGCCAACCTACGCCAAGCCGCTCGCTTCGCTCGCTGGCTACGGTTGGCAGGCCACGTTCCTGCCATAAGACTTTTCTTCGCCCCGTCACCGCGTATCGCCCTGAGCGAAGGTGCCGCACCCCCGTGCCGCACCTCCGTGTAGCACCATCGTGCCGCACCTCCGTGTAGCACCTCCGTGTAGCACCCTCGTGTAGCACCTCCGTGCAGCACCCCCGCAGTACAATCCGTCATGCTCTTTCGCGATCTCGTCGGCCATCGCCGGCTGACGCACCTGCTGTCCGGCGCGATCGCAAGAGAGACGCTGCCGCCGACGCTGCTCTTCACCGGCCCCGCCGGTGTCGGCAAGTGGCAGGCGGCCATCGCCACGGCGCAGGCGGCGAACTGTGAGCAGCCCGTTCGTGCGCGCGGCGATGGCGTGGCGTCGCAGGCCGACGCGCCTGACGATCAGGCAAAGACGACGAGCGACGCGCTGCCGGTGGATGCGTGCGGCCAGTGCCGCTCCTGCGATCGCATCGCCCGCGGCGTGCACGTCGACGTCATCGTCATCGAACCGGACGACAGGGCGTCGATCAAGATCGACGTCATCCGCGACGTGCTGTCGCGCACGGGCTATAGGCCGTTCGAAGGCAAGCGACGGTTCGTGCTGATCCGCGAGGCCGACACGCTGGAAATCGCCTCGCAGAACGCGCTGCTGAAGTCGCTGGAAGAACCGCCGCCGGCGACGGTGTTCATCCTCACCACCGCGGTGCCCGGCGCGCTGCTGCCGACCGTGCGCTCGCGGTCGATGACGCTGCGCTTTGGCCGTCTGCCGCAGGACGAAGTGGCGCGCGTGCTGCGCGAGCGGCACGAGTATTCGGACACGGATGCACGAGCCCTCGCGGCCCTCGCCGACGGCAGCATCGGTCAGGCGCTGGCGCTCGCCGACACCGACATCTCGGTGCTGCGCGAAACCGCCTTGCTGCTGCTGCAGGAAACCGCGTCGCGCAGCGACGCGCAGGGGCGGCTGCAGGTGGCCGCCGCCGTCGCCGGCGGCCCGAAGAAAGAACGCTCGCGCGAGGACCTTGCCGTCGTCCTGCGTATCACCGCCTCGATGCTGCGCGATCTGGAAGCGATGAACGCCGGCGCCGACCCACGCGTGCTGGCCAACCCGGTGGTCGCCGACGATCTCCGGGCCCTCACCGGCCGCTTCGCCGGCACCCGCGCCCGCGACGCCTTCACCGCCGTCGACCGCGCCCTCTACGCGCTCGAACGGAACGCGGGCACGAAGGTTGTCACCGAGTGGCTGAGCATGAATATCTGAGCGGGAGGGCTTGAAGGGCTTGGAAGGCTTGGAAGGCTTGCGCTGCCCTCGGTCCTCCGCCTCCCGCCGGCCGCCTCCCGCTTCCCGTCTCCCCTATACTGTCGTGATGCGTCGTGTGCGGATTGGCATCACTGTCGGCGACCCGGCCGGGATTGGGCCGGAGATCGCGGCGGCGGCGATGCGCGATCGGCGCGTGCTGGAGGTCTGCGAACCGGTGCTCTTCGCGCCGGCGTCGGTCGACGGCATTACCCTCGGCCAGGATTCGGCGGCGGGTGGACAGGCGGCCTACGACACGCTGGTCCGGGCCGTCGAGGCGGCGCAGCGCGGTGAGGTGGACGCGATCGCCACGGCGCCGGTCAGCAAACGCGCGTTCGCCATGGCCGGACTTCCGTGGAAAGGGCATACGGATCTGCTCGCGCACCTCTGCCACGTGACCGACGTGCGCATGCTCTTCTACGCCGAACCGCGCGCCGGCGCGGAGCCAAAGTCGCGTGACTCCGCGTCACTTCGCGCGCCGTTGTGCGTGACGCTGGCCACCGTGCACGTGGCGCTCAAGGACGTGCCGGCATTGCTCACCATCGACGGTATGAAGACGACGATTGCGATGACCGCGGCGTGGCTGAACGACCTTGGTGTCGACGCCCCCCGCGTCGCCGTCGCCGCGCTCAACCCGCACGCCAGCGAAGACGGCCTGATGGGCGATGAAGACGATCGCATTCTTCGTCCCGCCGTCGCCGCCGCGCGCGCGCAGGGCATCGACGCCAGCGGACCCTGGCCGGCCGATACGATCTTCGTCCGGACCATTCGCGGCGAGTTCGACGCCGTCGTTGCCTGCTATCACGATCAGGGACTGATCCCGGTGAAGCTGCTGGCCTTCGGCGACGCCGTCAACGTGACGATCGGCCTGCCGATCATCCGTACCTCCGTCGATCACGGCACCGCCTTCGACATTGCCGGCAAGGGCGTGGCTGATCCGGGGAGCCTGATCGCCGCGGTGCGACTGGCCGCGCACCTGGCCGAACGGCGGCAGACGACACCCGCGCGAGCCGTTCACTCGAGTGAGCTGAGGGGATAGATGGCGCGCCCGGGCGACAAGAAACCCGCACCGAAGGACGAAGAGAAGGAAACGCTGATTGCGGACAACCGCAAGGCGTTTCACGACTATCACGTCCTCGAAACCTTCGAGGCGGGCATTGCCCTGCTCGGCACCGAGGTGAAGGGCATCCGCGAGGGCCGCGCCAACCTGCGCGACGCCTACGCCCGCGTCGAGAACGGCGAAGTGTGGCTCTATCAGGTGCACATCAACCCGTACTCGCATCGTGGTTACGTCGATCACGATCCGAAGCGCAAGCGCCGGCTGCTGCTGCACCGCTACGAGATCCGCAAGTTGATCGGCAAGACGGTGGAGAAGGGCCTGACGCTGGTGCCTACGAAGTTGTATTTCAAGAACGGCCGCGTCAAGGTGGCGATTGCGTTGGCGAAGGGCAAGCAGGCGCACGACAAGCGCGAGACGATCAAGCGGCGCGAAACCGATCGCGAGACGCGCGCCGCCATGAAGGAGCGATCGCGGTGAACCCGATTCCGTTCAATCGCGCCGCCGTCACTGGTCGCGAAGCCGAATACGTCACGCGCGTCATTGCCGAAGGGCCACTGCACGGCGACGGCCCGTTCACGCGCGAGTGCCACGCCTGGCTGGAACGCCTTACCGGCTCGCCGAAGGCGCTGCTCACTACATCCTGCACGCACGCCCTCGAGATGGCGGCGCTGCTGCTCGACCTCCAGCCCGGCGACGAAGTGATCGTTCCGCCCTTCACCTTCGTCTCCACCGTCAACGCCATCGTCCTGCGCGGCGCCAGGCCGGTGTTCGTCGACATCCGGCCCGATACGCTCAACATCGACGAGACGAAGATCGAGGCGGCGATCACGCCGCGCACCCGCGCGCTGCTGCTGGTGCACTACGCCGGCGTCGCCTGCGAGATGGACGCCATCATGGCGATCGCCGCGCGGCACGGCCTGCCGGTGGTGGAAGACAACGCGCACGGACTGTTCGGCGCCTACAAGGGCCGCGCGCTTGGCACGTTCGGCACGTTTGCGACGCTCAGCTTTCACGACACCAAGAACCTGTCGTGCGGCGAGGGCGGCGCGCTGATGATCAACGACACGCAGTACGTCGATCGCGCCGAGATCATCCGCGAGAAAGGTACCAATCGCACGCGCTTCTATCGCGGCCAGGTGGACAAGTACACCTGGTGTGATGTCGGCTCCAGCTATCTGCCGTCCGACATCCTCGCCGCCTACCTGCTGGCGCAGCTCGAATCGCACGACCGCATCCAGCGTCGTCGACACGAACTGTGGACGCGCTACGCCGAAGCGCTGGCGCCGTGGGCGTCCGACAACGGCATTCGCCTGCCCATCGTCCCGGCGGAGTGCCAGCATCCGGCGCACATCTTCTACCTGCTGATGCCGTCACTCGAGGCGCGGACGCGGCTGCTGGCGCACCTGCGTTCGAAACTGATCCTCGCCGTGTTCCACTATCTGCCGCTGCACCTCTCCGACATGGGCCGGCGGTTCGGCGGTGCCGAAGGACAGCACCCGATCACCGAAGACGTCAGCGATCGCCTCGTCCGGCTGCCCCTGTTCTTCCAGTTGTCGGACGAGGATCAGGCCCGCGTAATCGAGGAAGTGATGGCAGGAGGCACGGCGTCGTGAGCCAGTCGAAACCAGTGGTGGCGCTGTTTGGCGCCGATGGACAACTGTCGCGGGCGATTGCCGCGACGTGGGCGGACCGCGCCCGCGTGCACGGCTTCACGCGCGCGGAGGTCGACATCACCGACGCCGCTTCGGTGCAGCGGGCGCTGACACCGCTTCGTCCCGACATCGTCGTCAACGGCGCCGCCTACAACAACGTCGACGAGGCGCAGGAGCGGCAGGGACTGGCGATGGCCGTCAACGGCCTGGCGCCGGGGATTCTGGCCCGCGCCGCCGACGCGCATGGCGCCGTGTTCGTGCACTACAGCACCGACTTCGTCTTCGCCGGGACCGAGGATCGCCTCTGGACGGAAGACGATGCGCCCGAGCCGCAGAGCGTGTATGCGCAGTCGAAGCTGATGGGCGAGTGGCTGGCGCGCGATTGCGCGAAGCACTACGTGCTGCGCGTCGAAAGCCTCTTCGGCGGCGACGAGCGGCGCAGCACGATCGATCGTGTGGCCTCCGCGCTCGCTGCCGGACGCGCGATGCCGCTCTTCATCGATCGCACCGTGACCCCCAGCTTCGTCGACGATGTGGCGGCGGCGACGTGGCAACTGGTGAGTACGGCTGCGCCGGTGGGCGTGTACCACGCCGTCAACAGCGGCGCCACCACGTGGATGGCGCTGGGGCGGGCGGTGGCGCAGCACTACGGTTACGACGAACGCCTGCTGACGCCGGTGAAGGTTGCCGACGTGACGTTCAAGGCGCCGCGCCCGCAGTATGCGGCGCTCGACAACGCGAAGATCGGCCGTCACGGTGCGCCGCTGCCGCCGTGGACCGACGCGCTCACACGCTATCTGGCCCGCCGGCCGGCATGAACGGCACCATCCTCATCGTCGGATACCGGGCGTATGAGGAACTGGAGCAGTGCCTGGCGTCGATTGCGCTGTACGAACCGTCGACGCCGGTGGTGGTCGTCGATCACGATGCCGACGCGGACCGCGCGCGCCATCTTCAGCAGCGCTTCCCCGACGTCACCTATCTGGCGCGCACGACGAATCCCGGTTTCGGCGCTGGAGTGAACGACGCGGCGCGTCACGCGGGGCCTGGTCCGCTGCTCGTGCTCAATCCCGACTGCCGGCTCGATGGACCACTCCTTCAACCGCTGACGGATGTGCTTGCCGCGCACCCACGCGCGGGCATTGCCGGCGCGCTGGTGCTCGAGGCCGACGGCAGCGTGCAGGCGTCGGCGCGACGCTTTCCGGATCTGACGACGGGCCTCGGCGGCCGCACGTCGTGGTTGTCGCGCGTGCTGCCTGGCAATCCGCTCAGCCGCCGCAACCTGACGACGGGTCCGGCGGCAGGGGTGGTGAGGACGGACTGGGTGAGCGGCGCGTGCATGGTGATTCGTCGTGAGACCTTCGACGCCGTCGGCGGCTTCGACGAGCGCTTCTTTCTCTATTGGGAGGATGCCGATCTGTGCCGCCGCGCGCTCACGGCCGGATGGGAGACGCTCTATGCGCCGGTGGCACGAGTGATTCACCTCACGGCGCGCGCCAGTCGTCATGCACCGGTGCGATCGTTGTGGGCGTTTCATCGCAGCGCGTTTCGCTATCACTGGACGCATGGCGGCGTGATGGCGCGCGTGCTGTCGCCGCTGGTGGCCATGGTCCTGGCCATGCGCTTTCTCGCACGCCTGATCCGTCGCTGACCTCTTCCGCCTGAGCCGTAAGCTCGGTCGTTTCCGCGTAAAAGAAACGATGGGCGTGTTGCGCACACCAACCCTCCGAAACCGTTGCGCCGGCGCGAAGCTGTGGGATAGGCTACAGCCCGCCCGCGTTGGCTCCCCGCTGATCGGAGCGTCGTGTCCGTTCATCTGCCGCTGGAACCTGTGGTCGCCTTTGTGCTGGCCGCCTCCCTCTCTCTGTCTGAAAGCGAGACGGTCCGGATACCGAACCACCCGGTGCAGGTAACCTTCGTCGGCGTGGAGTCCGATTCACGCTGCCCGACCGGCGTGACCTGCGTGTGGGAGGGTGATGCCGCCGTGCGCATCGCCGTCCGTCGCGACGACGATTCCCCCGAATTGCTGTTGCTGCACACCGCCGATGCCGCCCAACGCCGTGGGCGCGCCGCCGGTTTCACGTTCGTGCTCGATCGTCTCGAGCCACGCCCCACCGCCGACCGGCCCGTGCCGGCCGGCGCGTATCGACTGCTCCTGACCGTCACCGCTGACTAGTCTTCGAACGGAGTTGCCTGTGTCCAGTTCACACCATCGTCCATTGCCGCCGCGTTCCCGCACGCGGTCTTCCATCGTCTCCGCTCTGCTGCTGATCGTGGTCGCGGTGGCGACCGCGGCCACCTTTGCGCAGTCCGGTGCGCCGTCGCCGTTTGCCGGCGGCGCCGTTGCCCTGTCGCCTCCGAACTTCGACATCCGCACCTACAAGCTCGACGCCGCGTGGGACAACGTTGCCTTCCCGGCCGAGTATCTCGCGAAGTTCACGAGCGCGCGGGAGCGCGCTGCCGATCTGGCCGTGGCGCGCATCACCGGCGTGGCCCGGCTCGAAGCGGCGCTGCCCGGCGTGCGTGTCGAGGCCAACGAGGGCACGCGTAATACGGAGATCGTGAGCGCGATGCCGGCGTCGCCGCTCCTCAGCGGGCCGTCGGACGATCGCACGGCCACGCTGCGAGCATTCCTTGCCGCCAACGCGGCGGCCTACGGCGTGAGCGAAGCGCAAGTGGCCGAGCTCAGTCTGGTGACCGATCACATGAACCCGGCCGGCGACATGGGCTGGGCCGAACTCGAGCAGCGGTTCAACGGCATCCCGGTGTTCCAGGGCCTGCTCCGCGGCGGCTTCACCGCCAAGGGCGAACTCGTCGCCACCACCGGCATTCTCGCCGAAGGCATCGACGCCTCGACGCTGGCGACCACGCCGTCGATGAGCGCGGCGCAGGCCGTGTCGATGGCCGCGGCCACCGTCGGCTGGGCGATCGATCAGTCGGCGCTCGTCGAGACGCCGTCCGCGGTGGAGGGCCAGGTGCGTTTCGGCGCCGCCGGCCCGGCGAGTGAATCGAGCGCGTGGCTCGTCTACTTCCCGCTGCAGGCCGGTGTCGCGCGCCTGTCGTGGGCGACGCAGACGCTGGGCAACCCCGATGGTTTCCTCACGGTGCTCGATGCCGAGACCGGCACGATGCTGTTCCGCAAGAACCTGACGAACTACCAGACGCAGAGTGCCACCTACAACGTCTACACGAGCGACAGCCCGGCGCCCTCGTCGCCGACGCCGGCGCTGCCCGGCGCCAACTATCAGGCGCCGATGGTGTCGCGTCAGAACGTCACGTTGATCGGCAACGAAGCGCCGAACACGTTCAACAACCTGGGCTGGCTCACCGACGGCACCAACACGACGGACGGCAACAATGTCGAGGCCGGCATGGACCTCGTGGCGCCGGACGGCGTCGACGCGCCGGTCACCGGGTCGCCCAACCGCGTGTTCAGCCACTCCTACAATCCCGGTCCGGGTAATCCGCCGCCGGGCGACGACCCGTCGACGCCGGCGTTCCGCAACGGCGAGGCCGTCAACCTGTTCTACTGGACCAATCGCTTCCACGACGCCACCTATTTGCTCGGCTTCGATGAAGCGTCGCGCAACTTCCAGAACGACAACTTCGGTCGCGGCGGTGTCGCCGGCGACCGCGTCCGGGCCGAGGGACAGGATTTCTCCGGCACCAACAACGCGAACTTCCAGACGCCTGCCGATGGCGGCCGTGGCCGCATGCAGATGTATGTGTTCTCGGCCGGCACGTCCGTCGATCGATCGTCCGGTCTGGATCAGGACGTCATCCTGCACGAACTGGCGCACGGCCTCTCGAACCGCCTGCACAACAATGGCAGCGGCCTCGGCGCGACGCAGTCGGGCGGCATGGGCGAAGGCTGGTCGGACTTCTACGGCCGCTCCATCCTCGCCACGGCTGACGAGGACGTCAACGGCATCTACGCGCTCGGCGGCTGGGTCACGCACAAGCTGCGCAGCGAAACCTTCGAAAGCTACTACTACGGCATCCGGCGCTTCCCGTTCGCGCTCCGCGCCATCACCGGCGGTCCGCTCAACCGGCCGCACAACCCGCTCACCTTCGCGGACATCGATCCGGCGCAGATGAACCTCGCCGACGGCGCCTACGCGCCGGCATTCGACAACGGCGCATTCCTGGTCCACAACATCGGCGAGGTCTGGTCGAACTCGCTGATGGAAGTGCGCGCGCGCTTCATCAATCGCCTCGGCTTTACCGCCGGCAACCAGCGCATCCTGCAACTGGTCACCAACGGCATGAAGCTGGATCCGATCGCGCCGACGCTGCTGCAGGGGCGCGACTCGATCCTGGCGGCAGCGGTCGCCGCCGGCAATATCCCGGCCGACATCGACGACATCTGGCGCGGCTTCGCCACTCGCGGCATGGGCGTGTTTGCCACCGCCGTCGGCGCCAACTCCGGCACCGTCGTCGAGAGCTTCCTGACGCCGTCGGATCCGGTGCCGACCTTCACCATCGACGATGTCTCGCTCGCGGAAGGCAATGCCGGCACGACGAGCTTCGTGTTCACCGTGACGCGCGCCAACCCCGGCAGCGGCATCGAAAGCCGCGTCAACTACAGCACCGCCAATGGCACGGCGACCGCTCCCGCGCCAACCACCACGACGACCACTCTGGCCACGACCATCCCCGACAGCGGTCCGGCCAGTTCGTATCCGCTGACCGCGAACGTTGCCGGACTCACCGGCACGATCACGAAGGTGGCGGTGCGGCTGAACGGCCTGTCGCACACCTTCCCAGCCGACATCGATGCGCTGCTTGTCGGACCCGGTGGCCAGACGTCGATGTTCATGTCGGATATCGGCGGCGGCAGCACGGTTTCCAATATCAACCTGACGTTCGAGGATGGCGCCCCGGCCCCGGGGGCGCCGCTGGTCACCGGGACCGTTGCGCCGACCAATACCGGGGCGGGCGACACGATGCCGGCCCCGGCCCCGGCGGGCACACACAACACGCCGTTGTCGGTGTTCAACGGTCTGAACCCGAACGGTGCCTGGTCCCTGTATCTCACCGACGATGCGGGCGGGGATCTCGGCGAGTTCGATGGGTTCTCGGTGCTGATCACCACGACGACCTCGCCGGGCGACTACCAGAGCGTCAGCGGACAACTCGTGTTCGCCTCCGGCGTGACGACGCAGACGATCACGGTGCCGGTGCTGGGCGATGCCACGCCTGAGCCTTCCGAGACGTTCTTCGTCAACCTGTTCTCGCCGATCAACGCGACGATCACCGACGGCCAGGGACTTGGCACCATCACCAACGACGATGGCGGCTCCTTCCCGGTGCCAACAGCCGTGGACGACGTCTACAATCCGTTGTTCAACACGCCGCTGACGGTGCCCGCGCCAGGTGTGCTTGCCAACGACAACAGCAACGGCGGCGGCGCGATGACGGCGGCGCTCGTCAGCGGTCCCGCGAGCGGCACGCTGACCTTCAACGCGGATGGCAGCTTCACCTACACGCCAAACGGCGGCTTCGTCGGCGCCGATGGATTCATCTACCGGCCGTCGAACGTCAACGGCCCGGGCGATGAAGGGTTCGTCTCGCTGGTCACCTCGGGCCCGCCGACCATTCAGGCCCCGTACAACCTGCGCGTCGACAACGTCAGCGGCACCACGGTGACGCTGCGCTGGGATCAGCCGTCGATTGGCCCGGCGGCGACCGCGTTCGTCCTCGAAGGCGGCATCAGTCCCGGTGAGGTGCTGGCGAGCATTCCAACCGGTCATCTGGGCAGCACGTTCACGTTCGCCGCGCCGGTCGGGTCGTTCTACATCCGCATGCACGCGATGCAGGGCGCGACGAAGAGCCCGGCGTCGAACGAAGTGCGGCTGCACGTCGCGGTGCCGGTGGCGCCGTCGGCGCCGGCCAACCTGCTCGGCACCGCGCTTGGCAGCAACCTGGCGCTGGCGTGGAAGAACACGTTCCTCGGCGGCGCGCCAACGGGCCTGGTGCTGGATGTCACCGGCAGCCTGACGACGTCGATTCCGATCGGCGTCAGCGAAGGCTTCAGCTTCGCCGGCGTCCCGGGCGGCAGCTACACGCTGCAACTGCGTGCCACCAACGCCGGCGGATCGAGCGCGGCGTCGAACCCGGTGTCGCTGACCTTCCCGGCGGCGTCGTGCACGGGCGCGCCGCAGGCGCCGCAGAACCCGCATGCCTATCGCATCGGCAACCAGATCTTCGTCATCTGGGATCCACCGGCGGCGGGGGCAGCGCAGACCGGCTACACGCTGAACGTGAGCGGATCGTTCGTCGGCAGCTTCGCGCTGACGGGCCGTGCCATCAGCGGCGCCGTGCCGCCGGGCACGTACAACCTCAGCGTCGTTGCGACCAACGCCTGCGGGACGGGGCCAGCGGCGCCGACGCAGACCATCACGGTGCCGTAGCCGGCACTCCGCTATTATCCGGGCGGCGAGGAACGAACATCGTTCTTCGCCGCTCGTTTTTCGTGGCCGGCTTCGCGGAGGTTCATCCATGCGTCTCTCCCCCTGGGTTCACGGCGTCTGTCTGGCGGTCCTGCTCGCGGCCTGGCCGCCTGCCGTAGCGGCGCGCCAGGCGTCGCCGCAGTTGACGCAGGTGTTTCCGGCCAACGCCGGCACGCTCGGAGCGATTCCCGATGGCGGCGGGGTCTGTCCCACCAACGGTGCGCCGCGTGACGTCACCTTCACCGTGTCGGGCATGACGACGGTGACCGCCGTGTCGCTGACCGTGACGATGACGCACACCTTCGTCGGCGACCTCACAGCCACCCTGATCGCCCCCAACGGGGTGCTGTTCGTCCCCTTCGGCCGAACGGGCGCCACGACCGCGACCGCCTTTGGCGACAGCAGCAATATCGGCGGCTCTTACACATTCAACGACGACGCGACGGGCGGCTGGTGGGCCGCGGCCGCAGCCACGGCCGATGCGGCGATCATTCCCGTCGGCGCGTACCGCACGAGCCAGTTGGGCGGCGCCGGTTCGACCGGCGCCACGACGTCGATGAACCCGGCCTTTGCCGGTGTGCCTGGCAACGGCACCTGGACGCTGCGCTTCGTCGACGGTTGCGCCAGCGACACCGGTTCAGTGACGATGGCGTCCCTGACGCTGACCGACGCCACCGGACCGCCGACGGCGGTGAACGACAGCTACGCTCCGGCGTTCAACACGCCGCTGGTGGTGGCGGCGCCGGGCGTGCTGGGCAACGACGACAGCAATGGCGGCGGCAGCCTGACGGCCGCCGTCGTGACGGCGCCCACTCAGGGCACGCTGTCGCTCAACAGCAACGGCAGTTTCACCTACACACCCAACGGCGGCCACGTCGGCGCCGACAGCTTCACGTATCGAGCCACCAACAGCCAGGGGTCCAGCGATGCGTTCGTGTCGGTCGTGACGGCGGGACCGACGGCGGTGCAGCCGCCGTACAACCTGCGGGTGGAACATGTGAGCGGCAAAACGGTGACGCTGCGCTGGGACGTCCCGTCGATTGGCCCGCAGCCGACGCAGTTCGTCGTCGAAGGCGGCGTCAACCCGGGCGAAGTGCTGGCGAGCCTGCCGACGGGCAGCAGCGTGCCGCTCTACACGTTTGCCGCGCCCACCGGATCGTTCCACGTCCGCCTGCGTTCGGTCAGCGGCGCGCAGGTCAGTGGCAATTCGAACGAAGTGCCGCTGTATGTGAACGTGCCGCTGCCGCCATCACCACCGGCGTTCATCAAGGGCGTGGTGCAGGGCACGTCGCTGGCGCTGTCGTGGAAGCGCAGCTTCGGCGGCGGTGAACCCACCGGCGCGCTGATCGAGGTCAGCGGCGCCGCCAACGCGACGATCCCGATCGGCAACAGCGAGTCGTTCGTGGCGCAGAACGTGCCGCCGGGCAGCTACACGATCTGGTTCAGGCAGGCCAACGCCGCCGGCGTGAGCAACCGCGTCGGGGTGTTGAACTTCACCATCCCGACCGCGTGCACGGCGGGTCCCGTGACGCCCGCCAACCTGCTGGCGTATCGCGTCGGCAACGAGATCCGCGTGGTATGGGATCCGGCGATTTCGGTCGGTGGCGGCGCCATCACCAGCTACATGCTGACCGTCACCGGCAGCTACAACGGCGCGTTCCAGACCGCCGGCCGCGCGCTCAGCGGCGTCGTCGGTCCCGGCACCTACAACTTGAGCCTCACTGCAAGCAACATGTGCGGCACGAGCCCGGCCACACCGGTGCAGACGGTGACGGTGCCATGAAGGAAAGGTGCTGAAAGGTGCTGAAAGGTGCTGAGGGGTGCTGAAAGGTGCTGACGGGTGCTGACGGGTGCTGAGAGGTGCGGGGCGGCCCTGTTGCCTTTCCCCATGATCCTACCGCCGCGCAGCGGCGGTCCTGTCCGCGAAGGCGAGCGGTCCGTGAAGCCCCTTAGAATGTCTGGATGACTTTTTCCGGACCGGCCTGGTGAGCGATCCGTCTCGCTGGCGTGTCGGGACGCTGGCTGTCGCGATCGATGCCGCGGCGGCCGTCCTCTGCATCCTGGCCGCCTATCGCCTGCGCTTCGCCGGCGACGAGGCGGCCGGCTTCCTGTTGGCCGCGTGGCCCGTGCTGGGCGCCGTCGCCGCCTTGCAGTTGTCGGTGGCGTGGACGCTCGGCCTGTATCGCCACGATGGCCATGCGATGTGGCCGATTCGCCTGGCCACGGCAACGGCGCTGGGTGTGGCCGTCGGTATCCTGGCGCCGGTGTGGCTCGGCGCCAATGCCGGCGTGTCGCGTCAGGCGCTGGTCATTCAGGGCGCCATGTTCTGCCTCGTCGGCGTGATGTGGCGCGCCTTCGTCGGCCTGCGCGTCCGTCAGGCGCGCGCGGTGGCCATCAGCCAGGCCTTCGGCGGGCAGGACCTCGTCATCCAGGGCGACGAGGTCGGCTCGATGGCGGGGTCGCTCGAGCGCACGTGGGCGTATCGCCACCTGCTGTTCAATCTCGTCGCCAAGGATCTCAAGCTCAAGTATCAGCGGTCGGTGCTCGGCTTCGCGTGGTCGCTGCTCAATCCGCTGATCATGATCGGCGTCTACACGGCGGCCTTCACCTACGTGATGCGCGTGCCGACGCCGCGCTTCTCGTTCTTCATCCTGATCGGCCTGCTGTCGTGGAACTTCTTCGCCGGCGCCGTGGTGAGCGCCACCGACGCCGTGGCGGCGCAGGGTTCACTGCTGCGCAGCGTCGTGTTCCCCCGCGTCGTCCTGCCGTTCGCGGCGGTCCTCTACAACCTCGCGCAGTACCTGCTCACCATCGTCGTCTTCCTGCCGGTGATGCTGATCGTCCATCAGGTGTCGCCGGAGCCGCGGATGCTGCTGTTCCCGGTGTTCCTGCTGCTGCAGGTGACCTTCATCGCCGGCCTGGCCATGGTGCTGTCGACGGCGGCGGCGGCGTTCCGCGACGTGCGGCACCTCGTCGAGGTCGGCATCGGCATCTTCTTCTGGGCGACGCCGATCATCTACGAACCGACGATGGTGCCCGAGCCGTTCCGTCAGGTGGCGCTGCTGGCGCCGATGACGTCGTATATCCGCGCCTATCAGGACATCTTCTATTACGGTGTGATGCCCGACCTGTCGATCTGGATCGTTGCCGCCGGTTATGCGGCCGGCATGTTCATCGGCGGCCTCAGCGTCTTTCTCGCCTACGAGGCGCGCATGCCGGAGCTGGTGTAATGGACGCGGTGATTGTTGCCGACCGCGTCTCGAAGCGGTACGAGATCCACCACAATCGCGCCCATGCGCTGAAGTCGCGCGTGATGGGACTGTTCTACGAACGCTATCGATCGCGCGTCGAGGACTTCTGGGCGCTGCGCGACGTCAGCCTCACCGTCGGCCGCGGCGAAGCCGTCGGCCTGGTCGGGCGCAACGGCTCGGGCAAGAGCACGCTGCTCAAGCTGATTGCCGGCATCCATCGACCGACATCGGGGCAGATTCTCATCCGCCGCGGTGCCAAGGTGGGGACGATGATCGAACTCGGCGTCGGTTTCAATACCGAGCTGACCGGCGCGGAGAACGTCTTCCTCAACGCCTCCGTCTACGGCCTCAGCCGTCGCGACGTCGAAGCCATCTACGATCGCGTCGTCGATTACTCGGAGATCGGGCAGTTCATCGACGAGCCGATCAAGAACTATTCGTCTGGCATGGTGATGCGTCTGGCGTTCGCCGTTGCCGCGCACCTCGATCCCGAAGTGCTGCTGCTCGACGAGATCTTCGCCGTCGGCGACGAAGCCTTCCAGGACAAGTGCCGCGCGACGATGCAGCAGTTCATTGCCGAGGGGAAGACGCTGCTGTTCGTGTCGCACTCGGCGAAGTCGGTGCAGCAGATCTGCAGCCGCGTCTGCGTGCTGAGCCACGGGCAGAAGCTCTTCGACGGGCCGACGGACGAGGGGCTGGATTTCTACCACGCGCTCACCGAGGCCACGCCATGAACCGTCCGCCGTTGCGCGTGCTCACGATCTTCCTGCGGACCGGCACCGACGCGTACGCCGGCGCCGAGTCGCGGCTGGCGGATCTTTTCGCGCGCCAGATGCCGGATGTCCAGCGCGATGTCGTGGTGGTGGACAACCTGCTGCCGCCTGGTGTCAGTTCCCAGCCCGCCAGCCCGCCAGCCCGCCAGACATCTTCCCTCCCAGTGGCGGAGTCGTCGTCAGCGCGCGAGGTGATCGGCGGCGACAACAGCGCCTCGGAATTCTCGGCCATCGACGCCGCGCTCGCCCATGTCGGCGTCCGCATCTGGCACTACGACCTCGTCAACATCGTCACGGCGGCGTTCGAGCAGTTGTATGTGGCGTATCTCGAGCGCTTCACGCCCGCGGTGCTGAACGCCATCGCCGGCCAGCGCGTGTGCGTGGCGCACATCGACTGCTACAACGAGCCGATCCGCGTGCTCGGGCATCACAGCCAGCACTGGGCGCGGACGTCGTTCGTGATGCTGCCGCCGGCGGAGTTGATGGCGCTTGGCGGCGTCGTCTCGGTGCGCGATCGCGCGCCGTGGTTCAGCGGCCGCAGCGACGCGCCGTTTACGGAGGACGCGCCACTGTCCGAGACGTATCGCCGCTACATTCTCGACTGGCTGCTCGGCGAAGACATCGGCCAGGGCGTGCGCTGGCACAAGACGCTGTCGCTCGACGGCGACGGCCTGGCGGTGTTCGAACGCAAGGCGCAGGCGATTCTCAACGAGCATCTGTTCGGCGTGCGGCTGCGCACCGCCGGCTGCCGGGTCATCGACGTGACGTGGCTGTCGTCCGAACTCGCCCGCGGCGTCACGCCCGACTGGTCGACGCCGTGGTACCAGCAGCTCGCAAACCGCGACCGCGACGCCCACGCCATCGACCCCGGCAGCGCCCCCGCTCGCGTCGCCGCGGCTCCGGTCGTGGCTGCGGACGGCCAACCCGAGCACGACACCAATGCCGCCTACGACATCGAGACGGTGGAGGTGATGGCGCGCCTGCTGCGCGCGGACAGCATCTGTCTCGACATCGGCGCGCACGAAGGCAGCGTGCTCACCGACATGATCCGCCTGGCGCCGCACGGCAGGCATCACGCCTTCGAGCCGCTGCCGCATCTGGCGGCGCGCCTCCGCGAGTCCTTCCCCGGCGTGCACATCCACCAGGCCGCGGTGTCGGACGCACCGGGACAGGCGCAGTACGTGTACGTGGAGAACGCGCCGGCTTACAGCGGCCTTCGGGAACGTGAATACGATCGCGCCGATCCACGGAAGACGCTGATTGACGTCGAGGTCGTGCAGATCGACAAACTGATTCCGGCGGACGAATCGATCGCGTTCATCAAGCTCGACATCGAAGGCGGGGAGTACCACGCGCTCAAGGGCGCAAGCGAGACCATCCGCCGGTGCCAGCCGGTCATCGTGTTCGAGGCCAGCGTGCGTTCGACGGGTCAGTACGGCGTCACGCCGGAGCAGATGTTCGGGATGCTGGCCGGAGACTTCGGCTACAACGTCTCGACGATGAGGCGCTGGCTGCGTGGGCAGCCGCCGTTCGACGAAGCCACCTTCGCGCGCAACTGGCACCAGGGGCCCGAGTACTACTTCATCGCGTATCCCTGACCGCGACGACGATCCGGAGCGTCCGATGATTCCTCCAGCACACTGGATTGTGCCCCGTGACATCCGCTCACCTGGTGAGCTCGCCGACGTGATCACAATCGTCGCCCAGGCGGTGCGCGATGGTGATTTGCGCCAAGTCGCTTCAGGAGCGACCGTGTTCGGCGCGGACGAGGATATCCTTGCGATCGTTCCGGAAGGGCCGTGGCCTGACTATCTGAAGCTTCACTTCGTGGATACACGGACGGGCATGCGCTTCAAGCTGACTGTTGAGACCTACCATGGGTCCGGCGGCAGTTGGGGTCCCATGGAGCCAGAGTGAGACCTTGTGGACCGTCGCTTCGCGCCGGATCACAGGAGAGTCGGGACCGCCGCTTCGCGTCCGGATCAGGATCATAAGGAGAGTTGGGACCGCCGCTTCGCGTCGGTAGGATCATGGGGGCAGCGGGATTGCCAATCCTCAATCGCCAATCCTTCAATCGCGCAATCCGAATCACTCAATCGCCCTTCGCCCAATCGTCAACAATCGCCCAATCCCCCGATCCGTCAATCGGGCAATTTCACAGCCCTGCAAATCTCGAACCTCCCACCGAGATTGCTCACCGTCTCACACTCGTCGGTCATGGTGATGCCGATGTAGCCGAGGATGCGTGCCTGTTCGGGCTCGAGGAATGGCGGCTGCGCTTCGATGACGTACAGCCGTCCCTCCGGCGTCGCGTTCACCGCCGTTTCGATGCGCGGCCAGAACGCCGTCTGACCGTTGAGACCGCCGTTGCTGAAGTGACGGATGAAGGTCGTGGACGCCGGGAAGAACGGCACGAGATACCCCTGCGGCATCCCCCACATCACCATCGTCGCGTTGGCGTACTTGGCGAGGCCGCCGCGGTCGATGCCGAAGTACGACGACGACCACGGGGCGCGGCCCCAGTCGGGGGCGTGGGTGTGCACGGCGGCGGCGAAGAACACCGGCAGCAGGAGCGCGAGAAACACACGCGGGTGACGGGCAATACGCGCCAGACAGCCGGCGACGATGACGCCGGCGACGAGTTCGACGGGGACGAGGTAGCGGTAATACGCGAACAGGCGCAGCCACACGACGTACGTCACCACGGCGAAGACGCAGACGAGCACGAACGCTGGCGAGGCGGCAGGCGTGGTGCGTGGGTTCGAGCGGCGGAGGATCGCCGCCACAGCGGCGACTGCCAGCGTCAGGAAGAGGAGCGCGATCCGTCCGTCGCGCATCACCGGTTCGCTCACCAGCGTCTGATCCCACAGCCAGTAGAACGGCAGGAACAGCAGGTGCCGCGCGTCGTGCACGAGCCACCGCCCGTCGGCGAGGCTCTCCACCGTCGCGAACGGCGACGCGAAGACCTGATTGAAGTACGGGAAGAAGGGATTGGCGAAGTGCTGCTGCATCAGCACCGCCCACCAGGCGCCGGTGACGAGCGCACCGGCGACGCCGCCGGCGCCGACCGCGGCCATGCGCACGAGTCGCTGCCGCCAGGTGCCGCGGAAGGCGAGCGCGGCCACGCCGAGTCCTACCGCCGCGGGCGCGGTGGCGAGCTTGGCGCCAACGGCAAGGCCGCCGAGCACGCCGGCCAGCACCAGCCGTCGCGGCCGCGGATCATCGCCAGTGGCGGCTTCATCCACCAGCACCATCAGCGCCAGCAGCACCAGCGTGGCCACCGTGTCGTCGCCCATCGAACTGCCGATGAGCGAGCGGTAACCGGCCGCCGTGGCGGCAAGCAGCGCCGCACACACACCCACGATCGGCGCGATACGCGCGAACGCCGGCGGCACGACGCGCGTGGCGATGACGTGCACGGCCCACAACGCGAGGCCGTGGAACGCCGCCAGCGTGCTGAAGAACACGATCGGCGGGACGCCGAGGCGTTCGGCGAGGGAGAGCGGCAGATCGAGAACGGGGTTGTGGTACGACTGGAGCCCGGCGACGTGCACGTCGCGATCGAGACGGCCCTCGAGCCACTGATACGGGTTGTAGAAGTGGTAGTTGAGGAGATCCCAGTTGAGATCCTGCCCCTGCGCCAGGCCCAGCGCGACGCCCAGGCAGACGTACGCCACGGCCACCGCGACCTGGGGAGCGAGCCGGCGGATGAATGCATTCCAGCGTGTGGCCATTCAGGGGACGCTGCGAGTCTCCCGAAGCCTACGCGAAAAGCCGCGCGCCAGGCCAGCGCGGGCGCGCAGTTGCGGCGAAGGACTCACGGCGACGGCATCGGAGAGGTGCGCGAGTGCCAGACGGGCCGCCGCATCCCAGTTCCACGTGCCGGCATCAGCGGCCGTGCCCAGCGCCACCGCCGGCACCTCGTCGCCGCGGCGGAGCGCCGTCATCACGTCGACGAGTTCGCGTTCGGTGCGGAACGTGTGCAGCCGCCCGGGACCGCGATAGCGCGCGGCAAGTTCATCCACGAGCGCCGACGCGCGCGCCACCACCGTGCGGCCGCAGGCCAGGCCGTGCACGATCGGCAGGCCGAAGCCTTCGTAGAACGACGGAAAGACGATGATGTCGGCGCGGGAGAAGCACGCTTCGACCACCGCCTGATCGACGCTGCCGCTGTCGAACCGCGTCACCAGCGGCGTGCGCACCTGATCACGATCGCCGAACACCACGAGCGGTTGTGTCGGGAACGCGCGCGTGAGCAGATCGACGGTCGGTGCAATGTGTTTGTGGTCGTAGCGATTGCCGATCAGCAGCCAGTACGGCGGCGCCGGGCCCTCGCTTGATGTGACGCCGGTGTAGTCATCCCGCATCAGCGACAGAGAGCAGACATCGACGGCAACACCCGCCTGCCAGCCGAAGCGGCGCTCGAACCTGTCGCGCGAGAACGCCGAGATGAACATCAGCACGTCGGCTTCGACGCCAAGGCGCGCCCACACACCGTCGATTTCGTCAGGCGCCGTGTAGACGATGTCCCAGGCGATGGTGTCGAGCATCCAGTAGGCGGTGACCGCCGCGTGGGCGCCCAGCGAATCCACCTCGTCGTGCGACCACGGCTGCGACAGCCGCAGGCCGGCGGCATACGCCGGGAACGGCGTGCCGGCATGGTGCAGCGTCCAGCGTGGATAGCGGACCGACAGTTGCCACCACGCATCGACGTCGGCGTGCACCCACAAGCCGACGTGGCCGTCAGGCCGCGCCCGGTAGAGCGCGTCGGCCATGCCCAGGATCGCGGACGACGTGCCGTTGAACACGGCGGCGAGATTGCGCGCGTCGAGCAGCAGCGATGACGGCCGTTCCCACGCCGCGCTCATCACCGCCTCGACGCCGAACGGCTGACGTCCCGCGCGCGCGGTCAGCATGCGAGCGGTTTCCGGAAAGCGCTCCACGATGCGCGCGTGATCCGCCTCTGGCACCATCGGTCCCCACGCCTCGGCCTCGATCGCGATGCGGTTGCACAGCACGGTGCGGAAGCCGGCGCGCCGCGCTCGCGTCAGCAGGTCTTCGCACGCACCCCAGACGTCGTGCCAGCCGTCGACGACCACCGGCAGGTTGGCCGGGATGTCGGCGCGGAGCAGCAGCAGCGGCGCCAGCGTTTCGGTGAGGAACTGGAAGTCCGGCGCGTAGGCGAGCGCACGCACCGGTACGAGCGTGCCCGTGGTGTCGTCGCCCTGCGCCGGTGCGAACACATGCGCCGCCGGACCGCCGCGCGGCGACACGCGCGGCACCGCGCAGCCGAGCAGCGGGTCGTGCGTCAACGCATCGGCCAGCGCCTCGACGGCCTCGAGCGTCGGCCACGCGCCAGGGCCCACCAGCAGCAGCGGCGCGTCATGCTGCGCCGCGAGATCCGCCGCCCAGGCCAGCGCCTGCACGCCGCTCGCCTCTGCTGCCGCGTTCCACCCCTCGGGCCACGAAGGGGCTGGAGGGCTGGCGGGCTGGCGGGGTGGGGATGCGCCATCTGCGCGGCTGCGGCCCGTCGCCTCCGCGGCGATCATCACAACAGCCTGCGTCACGACCAGGCCAAGCGCATCGGCGGCCGACAGACGAGCGATGCGTGTGTCGAGATCGTGCGGCGCGATGTCGCGCGCATCGATGAGCGCGATCAGGGAGCGTTCCGTCATCGCGGCGTGGCGAAGAACTGCCGCAGCCGCGCGTCGAGCACGCCGTAGGCTTCATTGGCGGAGAGCGCGTCGGCCACGCGCGCGCGCGCATCGGCGGTGAACGGCGTCGCGTCGCGCCTGATCGCGGTGATCACGGCATCGGCAAAGTCCGACCAGTCGCTGGCCTCGTGCACGAACGCATTCAGCGACGCGTCGATACCGTCGCGGTTGTGCGGCCAGCCAATCACCGGCCGCAGGTGCGCCAGCGCTTCGACAGTCTTGATCTTGAGCCCGGTGCCAGCGACCGCGGGGTTGATTACGGCGCGGGCTCGGGCGTACTCGGGCGCGAGATCGGCGACGTGCCCCAGACGATGCACGCCAGGTACGCCGGGCGGGACGGCCGCGCTGACGCGTCCGGCCACCCGTAGTTCGGCCGTTGGGATCGCGGCCCGCACGCGCGGCCACGCGAACTTGAGGAAGTCGCGCACGCCGGCGACGTTGAGCCGGTTACCCGAACCCGGCAGGAACACCACCGGCGCCGCCGGCCACCCATCGTCCGCGCGCACGTCGGCGTCGACGCCGGCGACGATGACGTCGCGATCCGGCGCCAGCCGCTGCAGCGCCTCGCCATCAGCCGGATGAATCGCCACGACGAGATCGGCGCGCTTCAGCAGCCGCGCTTCCTCGACGGCCGGCGTTTCGGCGTCGCCAATGCCGTAGGCGATGACGTTCGATCCCTTCTGCGAGAAGACGTCGATGGTGTCGACGATCTTGAGCACGCGCTCCGGCAGAGCGGGGAAGACGCGCGTCATGAAGATGTACTCGACCAGCAGCGCACACGACCCCAGCGCCTCCGCCATCATCGTCGTCACCGTCGCGGCGGTGTCGTGACAGTAGGCGAGGTCGGGCCCCGGTTCACTCCGCCGCGGCGCCGGCGACTGGCCGGCCAGGCCGCGAAGCACGTCCGGCACATCGTGCAGGCGATACTCCACGAGCCCGCTGCGATCGCACAGCACGACGTTGCCATAGCGCCGCACGAGCTCGTCGAACACGCCGGGCGCCGGCTCTTCGCCCGGCAGCGGCGCCAGGATGAAGACGATGCGGTACTGCGTGCGCAGGTGATCGAGCAACCGCGCCAGTCGATACTCGTTGCCCGCGCCGACCGGGTACGGCGAGACGTGGCTCAGGCACACCAGCGTCGGCGCCGTTGCCGCTGCGCCGATCACACGGATAGGCGGTGCTGGCGCCGGCGACGCCTCGGCCGATGGACGCGGCAGACGGCCCTCGGCGCGGCCGTGACGCATGTAGTGCGCGAGCGGATTGAACCCGGCGCGTGCGACGTCGCGATAGGTGTCGAGATAGCAGGTGACCGAGAAGTCCGGCGACGGATCGCGGCCCTCGCGCCAGCCGTGCAGCGCGAAGTGCTCAAGCGGATTGCCGACGACGTCGACGTAGCGTTCGAGGTACCAGCGCGGATCGAACCAGGCGTTCGGCCGCAGTCCCTCGCGCCAGCCGATGGTCAGGAAGTGCGCCAGCGGCGTGATGCGTGCCTCGCGCAGGTGCGGCATCTGCGCGAGATAACCGGCCGTGTCGAACAGCGGATGCGGATCGTGCCACGTGCCCGGCTTCGCGGTGACGTAGTGCTCGAGCGCGCGGCCGCGGCTGGCCTCGCCGGCCTGCCCGATGTAGAACGCCGGATTGAAGAGCGGGTGCGGCAGCCGATCCTCCGAGGCGCCGCGCCGGGCGTAGTGATCGAGCGGCGGCATCGTGCCGGCATCGGCATAGGTCTGCCGATAGAAGCGCGCGGAAAACAGCGGATGCGGATCGGCGTTCGGACACGCGCTTCCCAGGTAGTGCGCGAGCGGGTTCACGCCCTCCGGGAGGTGCGGCACCTGCGCGCGGTAGTGGGCGACGTCGAACAACGGATGCGGCGATGCCGTGCCCAGATCCGCCGTGAAGACGAAATGGCTCAGCGGCGTCAGCGCCTGCCTCGTTGCGTCCTCCGGCCACTGCGAGAGATAGAAACGCGGATCGAACAGCGGATGCGGCGCCCGCAGATCCCAGCCGCCCTGGCGGATGTAGTGACGGAGCGGCGCTTCGCCTGGCCCGACATCGGCATGCACGGCGCGATACCACACCGGGTCGAACAACGGATGCGAAGAGAAACCGGCCATGTCGCCGCGCGTCAGGAAGTGCGTGGTCAGCGGCGTGTCGGGCGGCGCCTGGCTGGCCGCCTGATAGTGCGCGCGATCGAACAGTCCGCTCAGGGTCAGCTGCGCCACGCGCAACCGGAACTCGCGGCGGCGCAGACGCACGAGGCCGCGGACGAAATGCAGCGGATGCAACCGCGCCCAGGCGAGCGGGACGTCGGATTCGATCAGTCGCTGCCGCGCCCGCTCACCCATCCAGCGTGGCTGCACGTGCGGCAGCAGTCGCGTCGCGGCGCGCGTCGCCGTGTCGCGACGTTCGCGATCGACAACCGCGCGCTCGTCGTCGAGCAGCGCGTGCTGGCGGCGGAGGTCGGCGTCGTGCTGCTGCAGCAGCGTGGTCCGTTCCTGATCGCGATCGCGAAGCTGGGCGTCGGCACGCGTCAGCCGGGCGAGCAGCGCGTCCTGCTCCCGTTGCAGCACCTCGCGACTCGCCATCAGCGCGTTGTGCGCGCTGGTCTGGTGGTCGCGCTCGTCGATCGCCTGCTGCAGCGCCACCTGCGCCGCGGCGAGGTGACGCATGTAGTCCGCTTCAACCGCAGCGCGGCTCTCGAGCAGCGCCTGCTCGTGTTCCGCTTCACGCGTGGCGCGAGCGGACTCCGCCTGCGCAAGCGCGGATTCCGCCTGCGACACCTGCTGCCGCAGCGCGTCGCGTTCGGCGATCGCTTCCACCTGCGCCTGCTCGATACGCGCACGCGCGGCGACGACGTCGTCGAGTTGCGCGCGGATCTGTTCCGCCGTCCGGGCGCCGTCTTCGACACGCGCCAGCGCGTCGTCACGCTCGGCGTGCAGGCGATGGAGGTTGGCTTCGTGCTCCGACCGCACGCGCGCAAGTGCCGCTTCGCCGTCGTGCACCGCGCGTTCAGCGGCTTCGGCGCGTGTCCGCAGTCCGAGGAGATCGGTGACCGACGGCCGCGGTTCGAGTCGCAACCGCTCGAGGCCATCGACGATGGACTCCGGCGCCATGCCGGTGGTGTCCTGCTGCAGGTCTGCTTCGAGCGTGAGATACCGGCGGACGTCGTCCGCGGGAATCGCGACGCCGAGCCCGGCGGCCACCTCCGCGGCGAGATCCGCCAGCCGCATCGGCACGCCATCCGCAGGTGTGGCCACCGAGCGGAAGCGCGAGAGACTCCAGTACACGCCGCGGAAGACGACGAAGCCGTACTCGACCTTCCATGTCGGCGCCCATTCGAGATCGAAAAACGTGAACGCGTCGTCCTGCCGCAGCAGGTTGAAGGGTGTCGCGTCGACCAGCGTGGACGGTACGTGCGCGGCAGCAGCCGGATGCCGCAGGCCGGCGGCGCGCTGCAGCGCATCGCGCCAGGGCCGCGCCCAGGCGACGACATCGGCGGTGGTCCAGCCCGGACGGTTCAGCACCGGCGCCAGTTGCTGCGTCCACAGCTCGCCGTGCTGGAACGGCGTCGTGAGTTCGTGATGCGCGGTGCCGTCGGTCGTTGTCGGCAACGGCGCCTGTCGCACGAGAGGCTCGCGTTCGACAGCGACGCCCTCGGGCGTGGCGCGGAAGCGCGTTTCGCGCGCCCAGCCGGCGCGGCGCGTGCCCGAGTAGTGCCACGCCAGCACGTGACGATCGACCACCTTGCGCGGCGCCCGGCTCGCCACCAGCAGGAACGAGTTCGACAGCCCGCGCAGCACGCCGTTGCGCGCGGCCAGCGTCAGCGCCTGTTCGAGCGAGAAGAGCGGCAGCGGCGGTGCCTGCTCGTCGGCGACCGGCGTGGACGACACCAGCGCCGCGAGATCCTCGGCCCAGGCGCGATGATCGAGTCCCGCTGGCGACACGATGACGCGCGGCAGCTTGTAGTCGGGGAATGGCGCGAACACCGCGTGATGTGGCAGCCCGGCATCGGCGACGAGCGCGGCCAGTTCGCCAAGGCCAAACGTGCGCGGATCGTTTGCCGCATAGCCGTCGTTGACGCCGGTCATCACCGAACCAAGGTGATCCTCGGGCCAGCCGGCGAGGTACTTCAATCCCAACTGGTTCTCGATCGCGACGATCAACACGCCGGTGTCGTCGAGATGCGCGGCCGCCTGCGCGATCAGCTCGCGCGCGGCGTCAGGCCCTTGTCCGAACCGGCTGGCCCATTCGACGACGCCGACGAGCGTGACGGCGGAGAAGCGGGTGCCGAGACCGAAGCGTTCGAGGCGGTCGTGATAGACGGCGACGTTGGCGAGATCGCGGCAGCGCGCGGCGGTGATGCTGGCGCGGCGACTACTGCCTTCGAGCGCGACGACGCGCCCGCCGAGCTCGCCGAGATAGCGCGTCAGCGCGCCGCACCCGGCCCCGATCTCGAGCGTCGTCCCGCGCAGCAGCGGCGCCAGCGGCCGCAGCAGATGCGCACGTGCCGCCGACAGGTGATATCGCGTCGGCCAGTCGGAGATGGCGGCGGCCAGCTCGGGAGAATGCAGCGAGACGTCGGCGGCTTCGCGCACGATCGCCAGCAGCGTGTCTTCGGTGGCGTCGCCCTCGGAATACGCGAAGGCGTCGTCCGCGCCGGCACGCACGAAGAGACGCGACTCACCGTGCCACTGGTAAGCGGTCGACGGCGTCTCTCTGGTGAAGCGGATAGCCACGCTGAGGCGTTAGGATACTATCTTTGCAACGCGCTCCCAATGCATGCATTCGTGACCGGCGGCGCCGGCTTCATCGGTAGTTCTCTGGTCGATCGCCTGCTGGCCGACGGCCACTCCGTGGTGGCGTTCGACAACTTTTCTACCGGGCAGCGCGCCTTCCTCGACGGTGCGTCCGCCCACGCCAGCTTCACCCTCGTCGAAGGCGATACGCTCGACCTGCCGGCGCTCACCGCGGCCATGGCCGGCTGTGATGTCGTCTTCCACCTCGCCGCCAACGCCGACGTGCGCTTCGGCACCGAGCATCCGCGCCGCGATCTCGAACAGAACACCATCGCGACGTTCAACGTGCTCGAGGCCATGCGCGCCACCGGCATTCGCCGCATCGCGTTCTCGTCCACCGGCTCGGTGTACGGCGAAGCGCACGTGTTCCCGACGCCGGAGGACGCACCATTTCCCGTGCAGACATCGCTGTATGGGGCGTCGAAGCTCGCCGGCGAAGGGTTGATTGCGGCATACGCCAGCGGTTTCGGCTTCGAAGGCTGCGTCTTCCGCTTCGTGTCCATCCTCGGCGAGCGCTACACGCACGGGCACGTGTTCGACTTCTACAAGAGCCTGCGCGCCGATCCGACGCGGCTGCGCGTGCTCGGCAACGGCAAGCAGCGGAAGTCGTACCTCTACATCGGTGACTGCCTCGACGCGATGCTGCTGGCGATGCGCCGCACGCGGAACGCCGTCGAGATCTACAACCTTGGCACCGACGAGTACTGCGAGGTGAACGACTCCATCGGCTGGATCTGCGGCCGGCTCGGCATCGATCCCGTGCGCGAGTACACCGGCGGCGAGCGCGGGTGGATCGGCGACAACCCGTTCATCTTTCTCGACACCGCGAAGATCCGCGGGCTCGGCTGGCGTCCGAAGCTGACGATCGAACAGGGCATCGTCCGCACGCTGGAATATCTGCAGGCGCATCCCGAGATCCTCGAGGCGCGCGCATGAAGGTGGCGGTGCTGGGGCTGTGGCACCTCGGTTCGGTGACGGCGGCATGCACGGCTGCGGCTGGACACGACGTGATCGGTTTCGATTCGGATGCCGCCACGGTGAACGGACTGCAGCGCGCGCGCCCGCCGGTGAATGAACCGGGCCTGGCGGATCTACTCACCACCGAGATGACTGCGGGACGTCTTCGCTTCACCATCGACCGCGATGCTGCGGTGGATGGCGCGGATGTCGTGTGGGTGACCATCGACACGCCGGTCGATGACGATGACCATGCGGATGTCGATGCGGTGGTCGCCGAGGTGGAGCGTTCGTTCGCGGCCCTGCGCGATCGCACCGTGGTGCTCATCTCGTCGCAGGTGCCGGTCGGGACGACGGCGCGGTTGGAGCAGTCGTTCGCTGGCGTCGCCGCCGGGCGCACCGTGGCGTTCGCGTGTTCACCGGAGAACCTTCGGCTCGGCAAGGCGATTGACGTGTTCACGCATCCCGATCGCGTCGTGATCGGTGTGCGCGAGGCGTGGGCGCGCGAGCGTCTGCAGGCGCTGTTTGCACCGATTACGGATCGCCTCGAGTGGATGAGCGTGGAATCGGCGGAGATGACCAAGCACGCGATCAACGCGTTCCTGGCGACGTCGGTCACGTTCATCAACGAGATTGCGGCACTCTGTGAGCAGGCCGGCGCCGACGCGAAGGAAGTGGAGCGCGGACTGAAGACCGAGAAGCGCATTGGTCCCGGCGCGTATCTGGGGCCAGGCGGCGCGTTTGCCGGCGGCACGCTGGCGCGTGACGTCGTCTTCCTGCGCGCGCTGGGCGGTCAGGTACAGCGCGAGACGCCACTGATGGATGGCGTCGAGTCATCGAACCGTTCGCATCGCCAGTGGCCGCGTCGACGGCTGGTATCCGTGCTCGGACCGCTCGCCGGTCGCACCGTCGCCGTGTGGGGACTCACGTACAAACCGGGTACCGACACGCTGCGGCGCTCGACGGCGGTGGAACTGTGCCGCTGGTTGATCGAACAGGGCGCCGTCGTTCGTGCACACGATCCGCAGGCTATGGACCTACCTGCGGAACTTGCCGGTGTCACGCGAACAGCAACACCGGAAGAGGCCGCCGCCGGCGCCGACGCGATCGTCGTGGCCACTGAATGGCCGGAGTACCGCCGCGTCGATCTCGACGTGGTTGCGCGCGGTCTGCGCGCGCCAGGGCCTGAGGGTTCGGCCGCCAGTCCTCCAGCCCCCCAGTCTTCCAGACCGCCAGTCCCCCAGTCTTCCAGTCCTCCAGTCCCCCAGCCCTCCAGCCCTCTGTTCCCTGTCATCGATGCGAACGGTTTCCTTCGCGCCACGATCGGCCAGGACGCGCGGTTCTCTCTCGTCAGTGTCGGCGCGCCGGCGCGCGTCGACAAGTGACGCCCTCGCATCTCGCCATGTCCTTACCGCTTTACGCACGCTCCGCCCTCATCACCGGCGCCAGCCAGGGCCTCGGCCTGGCGATCGCGCGCGCCTACGTGCGGGCCGGCGCCAGCGTCACGCTGTGCGCGCGTGACGAAGCGATGCTGGAGCGCGCGCGCGACGAAGTGGCATCGCTCGCCGGGCCCGAACAGACCGTGCACGCGATGCGCGCGGACGTGTCGAACGCCGACGATGTGTCGCGGCTGGTGACGACCGCTGTCGAGCGGCTTGGCGGCCTGCACGTACTGGTGAACAACGCCGGCGTGTACGGACCGATGGGCAGTCTCGACGCCATCGACTGGGCCGAGTGGACGCGCGCGATGGCGATCAACATCGACGGCTCGGCGCTGCCAATGCGGGCCGTGCTGCCGCACTTTCGGAAACAGCGCTACGGCAAGATCGTCCAGCTTTCTGGCGGCGGCGCCACCAATCCACTGCCGCGCATCGTCGCTTACGCCGCGGCCAAGGCGGCGATCGTGCGCCTTGCCGAATGCGTCGCGGTGGACGTGAAAGACGACGGCATCGACGTCAACTGCATCGCGCCCGGCGCCCTCAACACACGGATGATGGATCAACTGCTGGAGGCTGGTGCCGCGACTGTCGGTGAAGGCTTCTACGCCCGCATGAAGACGCTGGCCGAGGGCGGCACGACGCCGCTGGAGATCGGCGCGGCGCTGGCGGTGTATCTCGGCTCTCCGGAGAGCGACGGCATCACCGGCCGGTTGATTTCGGCGCCGTGGGACCCGTGGGAGCGGCTACAGACACATCGCGACGATCTCGACGGCTCCGACATCTACACGCTGCGCCGCATCGTTCCGAAGGATCGCGGCAAGACATGGGGGGATCGATGAGCTACGGCGTGGCCATCGTCGGCTGCGGCCTGATCGGCCGCAAGCGCGCCGCGGCGTTGCCCGGCGGTCATCTGGTGGCGTGCGCGGATCTCGATCTTGCGCGCGCGGAAGCGCTGGCGCGCTCGTATCGGAGCGACGGCACTTCAGTCCCGTCGGCGACATCAGGTGCGGCTTCCGCGGGCGGCGATCGATCGGTCGCGTCCGCTCCCGCGCCCGTCGCCGTGCCGCGATGGGAAGACGCCGTCACACGCACCGACGTGGACATCGTCGTCGTCGCGACGACGAATGACGCGTTGGCGGCGGTGACGAAGGGCGCGCTCGACGCCGGCAAGCACGTGCTGGTGGAGAAGCCGGCGGCGCGAACCGTCGCCGAAGTCGAGCCGCTGATCGACATCGCGCGTGCGAAGGACCTGCGTGTGCGTGTCGGCTTCAATCACCGCTATCATCCCGCGCTGCAGAAGGCACACGAGATCATCACGAGCGGCGCGCTCGGACCGTTGATGTTCATGCGCGGGCGCTACGGCCACGGCGGCCGCGTCGGCTACGACCGCGAGTGGCGCGCCAATCCGGCGCTCTCCGGTGGCGGCGAGCTCATCGATCAGGGCGTGCACCTGATCGACCTGTCACGCTGGTTCCTCGGCGACTTCCCGACGGTGGACGGCTTTGCCGCAACGTATTTCTGGGACATGCCGGTGGACGACAACGCGTTCCTGACGCTGCGCACGGCCACTGGACAAGCGGCGTTCCTGCACGTGAGCTGCAGCGAATGGAAGAACCTGTTCTCGCTGGAGGTCTACGGGCGTGACGGCAAGCTCGCCATCGATGGCCTCGGCGGCAGCTACGGTGTCGAGCGCCTCACCTGGTATCAGATGCTGCCCGAGATGGGTCCGCCGGACACGACGAGCTGGGAGTATCCGCGCGGCGATCGCTCATGGGCGCTGGAGTTCGCGGCGTTCGTGCAGGACATCGACGCCGTGCGCGAGCCCGATCCCGGCTTGCGCGACGCCCGCGCCGCACTGCTGATCGTCGAAGATATCTACCGCCGCAGCGGCTA
>JADZCY010000138.1 GCA_020851325.1 Acidobacteriota bacterium
CGACGCGAAGCGGCGGTCCTGCTCGACGTCGCCTTCAACCACTGCGCTTCGCGCGCGAGGGATTCGGGCCATGGCGTGACGGCGGCGGGGCCGAAGCGTTGATCCCAGCGCTCGGTCGAACAGATCGTGTCGGCCAGCGCCGCTTCCAGACGTCCGCGCAGCCACGCCGCGCTGCCGATGCGTCCGAATGGCCGCAGCGATGCGGCAAGCACACGCGCGAATATTCCGGGCAGCGCCGGTCCTCGCATCGTCACATCGAGTTCGGTCGCCAGTGCGGTGATGATGTCGGCAAGCGGCACCTGCCATCCGCCGACGTTGTAGACGGCAACGCCGGCGGCAGGTTCGAGCGCGCGCGCCACGATCGCCGCGGCGAAGTCGTCGACGTCGATGATCGTCTTGCGGGCCGCGCCGGATCCGAAACGGACGAACGGCCCGCGCTGCAACAGGCGCCCCAGCGCCGCCACCGGTCCCGGATCGCCCTGGCCGATCACCGTCGACGGCCGCAGGATCGTCAGCGGCAGACCCGCCGCTTCGGCCTCGCGCGTGGCGACGCGCTCCGCTTCCCACTTGCTCCGCCCGTACGGCGATTCGGGACGCGGCTCGCAGCTTTCATCCGGCGCCGCGTAACGCCGTCCATACACCGACACGCTGCTGAGCAGCACGACGTGCGACACGCCGGCGCGCGCCGATTCACCGATGACCGTGCGCGTGCCTTCGACGTTGGCGCGGATGTAGTCCGCCTCGTCGACGAGCCCGCGCTGATGCGCCAGTCCTGCCGCGTGAATGACGACGCCGACGTCGCGCAGGGCGAGGCGCACGGCCGCAGGATCATCGACACGTCCGGCATGGCTGTCGACGCCGGGCACGATCGTCGGTCGCCGCGCCAACCCCGCGCAGGCGATACCACGAGCGGTGGCATGCTGCAGCAGCGCCGAACCGATGAAGCCGGTGGAACCGGTGACCAGCAGTCGCGGGGACCGCGGTGTCGATCGACACACCGCGTCAGGCACCGGCGATGAGCGCGCCCAGGCGACGCGCGCCTTCGGTGAGTTCATCCGGTTTCATCAAGCTGAACGCCAGCCGCAGCGCCCGCTGTCCGCCGCCATCCGCGCAGAGCCGCGCGCCGGGAATGAACGACACGCGATACTCGTCGGCGCGCTCGGCGAGCACGTTGGTGTCGAGATGATCCGGAACCGTGACCCACACGAAGTAGCCGCCACCCGGTCGCGTGAACCGGCAGCCCGCGGGCAGATGCGTCTCGAGCGCGGCGAGCAGCGCATCACGGCGCGTGCGATAGGCATCGCGCAGGCGCGCCACATGACGGTCGTAGTCGCCCGACTCGCACAGCGCCGCGACGAACATGCCCATCGCATAGCTGGGCGAACCGCCGCTGTCACGCAACCCACCGTCGGCGATCCGCCGAGCTTGATCAGCAGCGCAGGTGATGAACCCGAGCCGCACGCCAGGCGCCAGCGTCTTGGCGAACGACCCCATGCGCATCACGCGTCCGCGCGGCGCCATCGCGAACAGCGACGGCGGCGCCGGTCCGTCGTACGCCAGTTCCCGGTACACGTCGTCTTCGACGATGAGGAAGTCGTGCTGCCCGGCGAGGTCGATCACCGCGCGACGACGATCCATCGCGAGGTTGACGCCGGTGGGATTGTGGAACGTCGGGATGGAGTAGAGGAAACGCGCGCGGCGTCCTTCGGCGGCGAGCTGCGTCAGTGCCTGTTCGAGCGCATCGACACGCAGGCCGTCGTCGTCCGCGGGAACGGGCCTGAGGTCCAGTGCGTGATCGTGCAGGATGCGCAGGCCGAGGTGATACGTCGGTGACTCGACGAGGACGACATCGCCGGGGCGCGTGAAGAGCGTGCAGATCTGATCGAGCGCTTCGGAGTTGCCGCCCGTTCCGAGCATTTCGTCCAGCGCGAGGTCGATGCCTTCCTGGGCCGTCAGGCGATCACGCAACCAGCCGAGCAACGGCCACGCGCCCTCCGGTGCGCCGTATGCCAGCGGGTCGGTGCCGAAGCGCGTGAACGCCTCGGCCGGCGCACGGCGCATCTCGTCGACGGGGAGCAGATCGGGGTCAGGCTGGCCGAAGTTGAACTCGGAGAAGCCGTCGCGCCGCACCATCTGCGTGGAGGAGGGCAGCACACGCGTCGTCATCAGCCATCAAGTCTACCTTCTGACTCCGAATCGGCCGGCCATTCGACGCGCGATCGCGATGGCGGTGATGGACGCCGCGGATTGGCGCTGCGCTTTCGGAACCAGAGCATCAGGCCGACGCCACCAACCAGCCACAGCGCCCAGACGGCAAGCACTTCGAGCGGGACGCCGCGCATGGCGTTAGCCGCGCCCGCCCGAGGGGCAAAGGGGGGAGTTTCTGTGAGCCACCATGCCCGGCCTGGTGCACGAACGCTGCCACGGCCGGTTGCGCGGGACCGAGCATCACTGCACGCTTCGACAGGACACGATGCGGCAACAACGCCTTCCAGAGGCAGATTTTTTCACAGTCGAGCGACGACTTCGGGAAACCTCACAG
>JADZCY010000139.1 GCA_020851325.1 Acidobacteriota bacterium
CATGTCCTTGTACTCGACGACCGTGGGCTGCTTCATCCCCTTCAGGTAGAGCACGGCCGCGCCGTCACCACCCCCACCCGAGGCTGCGGGTTCGACGACACCGAGCGCAAACGACACCGCGACCATCGCATCGACGACGTTGCCGCCGCGTTCGAAGGCGAGGCGGCCGGCCTCGGAGGCGAGCGGATGGCCCGACACCACCATGCCGCCGTTCGACGTCACCACCGGCTTGATGAGCGGCTGCGCCGCCACCATCTCGTCCACCACCGCTTCGAACGCCGCGGTGGATCGCGCCGCCGCCGCGCGCGGGCGATAGGTGTCGCGCGCCTGGGTCCAGGCCGTTGCCGCCGCGCCCGTGCGGTAATACAGGTCGCTCAACGTGTTCCACACGCGATCGAACGCGCTGGTCAGCAGCGCCGGCGACAGCGGCAGATCCGCCGTGATCTCGCCGCCGCTTTCGTGCACCGGCAGCGGCGCCGCGACGCGCCACAACTGGAACGCCGCGTTCAATGCAAACAGCGGCGGTGGTTCCTGATTGCTGCGCTCCGGGTTGCCGTTGTACACCGGCTGCGGATCCGGCAGCCCGGTGACGAGCAGCGTCTCGCCATCCGGCGACCACTGCGGCGCGCCGCCACGACGCGACACCAGTTGCGGCGGGGATGCCGGACGCGGACGCGGCTCGGGCTCATCGTCTGCTTCGGCGCGCGGCGGTTCGATCGTCGCCACCCACACCGAGCCGACGCCGTCACGCACGGCGTGGAATGCGACGCGACGGCTGTCCGGCGCCCACGACACGTGCGACTCGACCCCGCGCGATTCGGCCAGCCGCGTCGCCGCGGGCGGTCGTGCGCTGGTCGTGTTGCCGTTGGTGCCGGCATCCTTGCCGGCGGTCGTCGCGGGCGGCCGTGCGCCGAGCGGCACCGGCCGGCTCTGGCCCTCGCCCGGCATCGCCATCCACCACACGTCGACGTCGTCTTCGCTGTTGCGCTCGGAGACGAACGCCACGCGCGAGCCGTCGGGCGACACGCGTGGATACGTTTCGCTGTCGGCAGTGGTGGTGAGCGGCACGGGTGTCTGCCACGTGTCCGAACCAGCGACAGGCAGCGCGATGAACAGATCCCACTGCACGCCGGCATCGGCACCGCGTCCGGCCGCGGGCGCGTCGCGATGCGCGAATACGAGACGGCCATCGGGCGTCCAGCTTGGCCAGCGTTCGTCGCCCGCCATGGCCGCGACCACCGTGGCCACACCACTACGCACCGGCGCGACGACGATGTCGAAGCCGGTGGAGGTGGCGCGGGCAAAGGCGAGGCGCGTGCCGTCGGGAGAGAACGCGGGATCGCGTTCGACCGCGCCGGAATCCGCGTTGGACAGCGCGCGGGCCTGCCGTCCCTCCGGCGTCATCGTCCAGATGCGATCGAGATACGAGACGGCGATGCGGCGGCCATCGGGTGCCCAGGCCGCGTCCTGCACGCCGGCGCTCGTCCGCTGCGCGTGCCCCGCCGCCTCGAGCGCCACCAGTCCCGCCAGTACCCCTGCCGCGACACGCGCTATCGCCATGTGTCCTCCCCGCCTCAGCGGATGACGTCGATGATTGCGCGAGCCGAGAGGCCGTACTTGTCGATCAGTTCCTCGGGCTTGCCGCTGCGCGGGATCTCGGTGACGCCGAGCCGCGTCACGGTGAGTCCCGCCGGCGCGACGGCGCGCGCCACCGCGTCGCCGATACCGCCGGCCAGATAGTGATCCTCGACGGTGATCAGGCGGCCGGTTTCCTTGCCCGCGGCAATCAGCGCCGCCGCGTCGACCGGCTGGATCGAATACAGGTCGATGACGCGCACGTGGATGCCTTCGGCCTTCAGGATGTCGTGCGCCTTCAACGCCTCGAACAGCGTGACGCCGACGCCGATCACGGTCACCGTGTCGGACGGGCTCGAGCGCAGCACCTTGAGGCCGCCGATCGGGAACGCTTCGTCGTTGCCGTAGATCACCGGCGTCTTCGGGCGCGATGTGCGCATGTACATCGGGCCATGCGTCGCCGCCATCTCGGCGATCAGCCGCTCGGTGCTGACGGCATCGGACGGACACAGTACGGTGACGTTCGGCTGCGCCGTCATCATCGCGAAGTCTTCCAGCGCCATCTGCGACGGGCCGTCTTCGCCGATCGACACGCCGGCGTGCGAGCCGGCGATCTTGACGTTGACACCGGAGATCGCCGCCATGCGGACGAAGTCCGCGGCGCGCGTGAGGAACGCGGCAAACGTGGACGGGAACGGCACCGCGCCACGCGCGGCAAGTCCCATCGCGGCGCCAATCATCACCTGTTCAGCGATGAAGAACTGGTAGAAGCGATCCGGGTGCGCGGTTTCGAAGCGCTCGCTGAATGTCGAGTTCTTCACGTCGGCGTCGAGTGCGACGACGCGCGCATCCACGGTGCCGAGATTGGCGATGGCGGTGCCGTAGGCTTCGCGTGTGGCCACCATGTCGCCAAGCGTGTAGTTCGGCGCCGGCATCGGCTTCGGCGCGGCCTCCGCGGCCACGTCGGCGGGCCGGGCAATCGGCGGCAGCGCCGCGGTTTCCGGCAGCAGTTGCGCCTCGAGTTCCGCGTAGGCGCGCTCGGCTTCCTCGGCCTTGAGCGCCTTGCCATGCCAGTTCGGCTTGCCGGCGGTGAACGACACGCCCTGGCCCTTCAACGTGCGCGCGAGGATGACGGTGGGGCGGCCCTTGGTGGCGCGCGCTTCGGCGTAGGCGGCGACAATCTGCGCCATGTCGTGGCCGTCGATGGCGATCACGTGCCAGCCGAACGCCGACCAGCGGGCGCGATAGGTGTCGATGTCGTGGCCGAGTTCGGTGCCGCGGCTCTGGCCCAGCGCGTTGATGTCGATGATGGCGCAGAGCGAGTCGAGCGTGTGCAGGTGCGCCGCCGAGGCCGCTTCCCACACCGAGCCTTCCGCCGTTTCGCCGTCGCCCATCAGCACGTAGGTGCGATAGTCCGCCTTGATGCGGCGCGCGTTGAGCGCGCAGCCGACACCGGCCGGCAGTCCCTGGCCAAGCGATCCGGTGGCGACGTCCACGAACGGCAGCCGCGGCGTCGGATGTCCTTCGAGGTCGGAGGTGAGCAGCCGCAGGTCGGTGAGTTCTTCGCGCGGGATGAAGCCCACTTCCGCCCACATCGCATAGAGCAGCGGCGCGGCGTGGCCTTTCGACATCACCAGGCGATCGGCGCCCGGGTGCCGCGGCGCCTTCGGATCGAAACGCATCTCGGCAAAGAACAACGCCGCCATCAGGTCCGCCGCCGACATGCAGCTGGTCGGGTGGCCGCTGGCCGACGCGGTGGTGGCGCGAATCGACTCGATGCGGAGCCGCGTCGCGATGTTCTTCAGATTGGGCAGCAGGGACGCGTCAAGAGACAACCGGAAACCCTCCAGGATGGGAACGAAACGTCAAAGTTTATCAGAGCGGCGTGCCCCTATAATGGAGAGATGTTCGTCCTGCGCTATCTGTACATCGTCGCCCTGGCCGTGTGGCTGGGCGGGATGGCAGTGGCGGGTCTCATCGTGGCGCCCAACGTCTTCGGCGTGCTCCAGGGTTGGAATCCGGTGGAAGGCCGCGTGCTGGCGGGACAGGTGTTCGGCGCCGTGCTGGCGCAGTTGCACCTCGTCTTCTACGGCGCCGCCGCCGTGATGCTGCTGACGCTCACCATCCGCCGCCTGCTCGGCCCGCGGCCGGCCGCCTACGGCATCCGCGCCACCATCATCGCGGTGATGCTCGGCCTGGCCCTCGCCTCGGGACTCGGCATCAGTCCCCGCGTCGAGGCCATGCAGCGCGAGATTGGCGGCTCGGTGGCCGCACTCCCCGAAAGCGATCCCCGCCGCGCCTCGTTCTATCAGTTGCACGGCCTGTCGAACCTGCTGCTCAGCTCCACGGCCATCGGCGCGCTGCTCCTGGTCTTCTGGGAATCGCGCGAGCGTTCCTGATTCCGCTACCTGCTGATCGCTACCTGCTTCCTGCTCCCATGCCCCCAATCACGCTCATTCCCGGCGACGGGATCGGTCCCGAAGTCACACACGCTGTCGTTCGCATCCTGGCCGCCACCGGCTTCACCCCCGAGTGGGAAACGTTTTCGGCCGGCGCCGAAGCCGTCAAGGAACACGGGACGACGCTGCCGCAGGCGCTGCTCGATTCGGTGACGCGCAACAAGGTGGCGCTGAAGGGCCCGATCACCACACCCATCGGCAAGGGCTTCACCTCGGTGAACGTCGGCCTGCGCAAGGCGTTGGACCTCTACGCCAACCTGCGGCCGGTGTGGAACCTGCCGTCGGTGCCCTCGCGTTTCTCCGGCGTCGACCTCGTCATCGTCCGCGAGAACACCGAGGACCTCTACGCCGGCCTCGAGCACGTCGTGGTGCCGGGCGTGGTGGAGAGCCTGAAGATCATCACCGCGGCGGCGTCCGAGCGCATCGCGACTTTCGCGTTCGAATACGCGCGGCGGCACAAGCGCAAGACGGTGACGGCCATTCACAAGGCCAACATCATGAAGCTTGGCGACGGGCTGTTCCTCGAGAGCTGCCGCAAGATCTCGACGGGTTACCCCGACGTCACCTTCAACGATCGCATCGTCGACGCGGCGTGCATGCACCTGGTGATGCACCCCGAGAAGCTCGACGTGCTGCTGCTGCCGAACCTGTACGGCGACATCGTCTCGGACCTGTGCGCGGGGCTCGTCGGCGGGCTCGGCGTGGTGCCGGCGGCCAACCTGGGTGAAGGCGGCGTCGGCGTGTTCGAGGCGGTGCACGGCACGGCGCCGGACATTGCCGGTCAGGACAAGGCCAACCCCACGGCACTGCTGCTCTCCGCCGTGCTGATGCTTCAGCACCTGCACGAGGACGACAAGGCCGGGCGCATCATGTCGGCGCTCAAGGTGGTGATGGCGTCCGGGCACGTGACGCCGGACCTGGGCGGTCCCGCGACCACCACATCGTTCACCGACGCGGTGGTCAAGGCGATCGAGCAGGGATGACGGCCGAGCCTCGTCGGGTCTATTATCGGTTCGCCAGCAGATGGATGAGATAACCGAAGCGGTCCTGAGCCGGGACGAGGTGGCGCGCTTTATTGGCGGCAACCGGTCCGCCGGCGGTGACGCCGCGCGCGCCCGCGTCCTCGAATACCTCGAGGAACTGCGGACGACCCAGCGCTACGAGTTGTATCGGGCGCTCGAGTACCCGCTCTATCCCATCCTCCGGAAGATCGACCGGGTGTCCGAACATCCGGAGCGCGGTATCGAGGCCGCGGATCGCGGCCGCGTGATCTGGGCGTCGAACCATCGCAGCCATCTGGACTACCTGGTCGAGCCGCTGGCGCTCATCGACGCCGGCATCCGGCCGCCGATCATTGCCGCCGGCATCAACCTCTTCGGCGGGCCGCTCGGGCTCATTCACAAGCACGTCACCGGCGCGCTGCCGATCCGGCGCAACACCAAGGACCCGGCGTATCTCATCACGCTGAAGGCCTACGTCGGCGAACTGCTGAACCGGCACGACCTGTTCTTCTATCCGGAAGGCGGCCGCAGCTACAGCGGCGAGCTGAAGCACCTCAAGACGGGCCTCTTCAGCGCCTGCCTCTCCGCCGGCGTGCGCGGCATGTCGATTGTGCCGATGGCGATTGCCTACGATCTCGTGCTGGAAGATCACGTGCTGGCCGCGCAGGGCGTCAAGCGCACGCAGCGGCCGTTCAGCCGTGAACTCGCCGAGATGTTCCGTTACACCGTCGGCTATCGCAGCCGCGCGTGGGTCACCTATGGCCGCGCCATCAGCCTGGACGATTACGACGGCGAGTCGCGCAAGTCGGTGCTCGATCTGTCGCACCTCGTGCGGCAGGAGATCGGCCGGCTGTATCGCGTGCTGCCGACGGCCGTGCTGGCGGCGGCGATGCGGCCGTCGATCGATCGCGCCGAGCTGAGCGATCGCATCACCGCCATCCTCGACACGCTGCGGGCGATGGGCGCCAACCTCGGCGTGCACAGCGCCGAGGAAACGCTCGAACTCGCCACCGAGCCGCTCGAAACGCGCGGTATCCTTGTGGTCGAGGACGGGCGCTACCGCGTCCGCGAGCGCAACGTGCTGCGCTACTACGCGCGCAGCCTCCAGCACCTGCTCGGCGATTCGGGCCCCGCCCACTGAGTTCGAGGAAGATCCGGTCTCGTCCATGATCGACGCCACGTCGAAAGCGCTGTTCCATTCCCTTGCCCAGATCGATCTGCTCCGCCGCCTCGCCTCCCGCTACGGCATGCGGCCCGGCGGCTTCGCGCGGCGCTTCATTGCCGGCGAATCCGTCGAGGAAGCGCTGGCCGCGGTGGCCGACCTGCCGGCGCGCCAGCTGCGCCTGACGCTCGACTATCTCGGCGAGAGCGTCGGCAGCTTCGCCGAAGCGTCGGAAGCAACCGCCGAGTACCTGCGCATCATCGAGGCCATCGTCCAGTCGGGCGTCGAGCGCAACATCTCGCTCAAGCTGACACAGCTCGGCCTCGACGTCGATCGCGCGACGGCGGTGGACAACATGCGGCGCATCCTCGACGTTGCCGACGAGCACGGCTTCTTCGTGCGGATCGACATGGAGAACTCGCCGTACACCGATCGCACGCTCCAGGTGCTCGAGACGTTGTGGCAGCAGGGCCATCGCAGCGTCGGCACGGTGATCCAGTCGTGCCTGGTCCGATCGCCGCAGGACGTCCGCCGGCTCACCGCGCTCGGCGCGCGCGTGCGGCTGGTGAAGGGGGCGTACAAGGAACCGAAGGCGGTGGCGTTCCAGGACAAGGCGCAGGTGGACGCCGCGTTCATCGAACTGATGCGCGAACTGCTCGATCACGGGCACTTCCCCGCCATCGCGACACACGATCCCGACATGATCCAGGCGACGCAGAAGTACGCCAGCGAGCGCGGCTACGCGCCGGACCGCTTCGAGTTCCAGATGCTCTACGGCATCCGCCGCGACCTGCAGACATCACTGGTCGATCAGGGCTACGGCGTGCGCGTCTACGTGCCGTACGGCAAGCAGTGGTTCCCGTACTTCATGCGCCGACTCGGCGAACGTCCCGCCAACGTCGCGTTCGTGATCAAGGGGATCTTCGGAGAAGCCTGACAAACGGGACCCGAACTGGGTCCGGAGGGCGGGAGGCGGGAGGCGGAAACCGGCGCGGCAAGCCCAGCACCCTTCAGCACCCTTCAGCACCCTTCAGCACCCTTCAGCACCGTTCAGCACCTTTCAAGCGCCACACCACCGGCGCGCGAGATCGACGAGCGCGTCGCGGCAGGCGACGACGCTGTTGGCTTCCACCCATTCGTCGATGCCGTGCAGGCCGGCGCCGACCGGACCGAAGAGCAGCGACGGAATGCCTGCATCACCCAGCACCGACGCGTCGGTCCAGAAGCTCATGCCCGTCGGTGCCACCGGCGTGCGGGGGCCGCACGCGGCACTCGCGGCCTGTTGCATGGCCAGCACCAGCGGGTGCGCCGCGGCGATCTCGTAGGGCGACCGCGCAAAGAGCGCGCGACTCCCCGCCTTGAATGCCGCATCCGCCTGCGCGAGCCGTTCCAGGATGCCCGTCACCTCACGCGCGCCGCTGCCGGGCGCCTCGCCCGGGATGGTGCGCCGCTCCATCTGCAGGTGGCAGCGATCGGGATAGGAACTCAGCTCGCGTCCGCCGGCAATCACGGAGGCATGCAGCGACGCGGTGCCGAGCAGCGGGTGCGCGGCGCGCGACTGCAGGTCGCGATCGAGCGCCTCGAGTTCCGTCAGCACGCGCCCCATCAGGCGAATGGCATCGCGGCCATCGCGCGGACGGCTGCCGTGCGCGGCCACGCCTTCGGTTTCGATCTCCACCCACTCGAAGCCCTTGTGCGCAATCGCAATCCCGAGGTCGGTCGGCTCGGTCACGACGGCGCCATCGGCACGCCAGGTGGTGACGAGCGCATCGGCGCCGATCGATGCATGCTCTTCATCGGCCACGCAGGCGACGATCACGCGACCGGCGTCGAGACCGCCGGCATCGCGAAGCACGCGCACCGCGTCCACCATCGCGGCGACGCCGCTTTTCATGTCCTGCGAGCCGCGGCCATGGATGCGGCCCTCGCGCTCGATCGGATCGAACGGACGCGTCATGCCGGCCACGCCGACGGTGTCGATATGCCCGCAGAACATCAGCGATCGTCCCGCGGTACGGCCCTCGAGCACGCCGATCACGTTGGGCCGCCCCGGCGCCGCTTCCTGGATGTGCACCTCGAGGCCCATGTCGCGCATGTGCGCCGCCAGCGCGCGGGCGATCTCCGCTTCGCCGACGGCGCCGGGTACGAGCGACGGGTTCACCGAATCAATCGCGACAAGGGACTTCAGCAGGTGAAGGACGGGATCCAAGGACGATGCTCCACGAATGGCGGTCCGGGATGTCGAGCCGCGGGACTATTGTCGCGCAATGGCGACGAAGCGGCGGACGTTGGAATAGTCGGCGATGGTCTCGACATACTCGTCGGCGCGGGCGACGTAGTCGTACACCTCGCGCATGCGCGACGGCACCATCAGGTCGAGGCGGGCGTCGTAAGTGAACCACGTCGTGTGCCGCGTCTCGATGTCGTGATCGGCCAGCCGCAGGTCGGTGCGGCGGATGCGACCGGTGCCGGGCTCGGCCCACAGCAGGCCCTGGCTCGGCAAATCGTGGCCATCACGCGTGACGATGGTGGGCGTGGCGATTTCGTGGAAGTCGATCACCGCTACCGGCACACCGTCCACCGCGTCCCACCCACGCAACTCGAACCGAAACCGCCCCGTCGTCGCCGGACTGGCCACCAGGAGCGCCGTTGTCGGCACGTTGAAGTTGCGGCGCGCCGGCCCGAGGTTGAAGCGTGCGCTGGCTTCGGTGACACGCGCGAGTTGCTCCTGCGACGGGAACGTGCGGCGGACGAACAGCTCTTCGAGCCGCTGTTGACGGTCGGCCACGGGCTTGCCGTCGGATTCGAGGACGTCACGGAAACCGAACCACGTGCCGGGCGCCGGGAACCACGCGAAGCCCATCTCCGACTTCGTCTCGCGCCGCTGCACGTGCGGTGGCGCTGGAAACGGCATCACACGCTCGGCATACTGCTGCGCGTAGTGCTCCTCGGCGACGATGCCGGCGAGCGACGATTCATAGTTCGCGACGTAGCGGCGAAGCGACGGCAACAGCGTCTCCACGTCGACGCCGGCGACGTCACGCACGCGTGCGGCCATCGCGGCGCTGGCGTTGGCGCGCTCGGTCGCAACCGCCAGCGAGGCATCGAAGTCCGCACCGAGCCAGTCGTCGACGAGCCGCGCCGTTTCATCCACCGACGAACGCACGATGTCCTGATCCGACTGGTTACGGCCGCGGATCTCCGCGATGCGTGCGCCGGCGGTGACGGTGACGCGCGTCAGGAAGGTCAGCCGGGCCCGCGAGCCGCTGACGAATCGTTGACCGGCGAGTTCCAGACGCACATCGGCGGCGGCCAGGCTTTCCGCCGGACGAAATCCGCGCTGCGCCATCGCCAGGGCCAGCGACCGCTGCACGCGACCGGTTTCCGTCGCGGCGCGATCCGCATGCAGCGGATCGATCGTGACGACGAACGACGCCAGCCGCGCCCGTCGCGACGCCCGGGCCGGTGGCACGACAGCAGCGGGCTCGCTGATCGTCGGCGGCGGCGCCGCGCGCGTCGTCGGTGTGCGCAGGTTGTCGGCGACGAACTCACGCCGTGCCCGCACGGTGACACGCCGTCCCGGTACGCGCACGCGGATGCGATGCGGCTTGCCGTCACGATCGCCGGGCTGTGTCTCGACCATCAACTGGTAGCGGCCGGCGAGTTCGCTGATCAGCCGCGTCGCCATTTCGTCGCTCGGCGTGATCGGAAAGACGTCGCCGCCGCTCCAGTCGGCCACCAGCTCGAGCCCTTCCACCTGCCGCTGACGTTCCAGGATCGGGTGATAGCGAATGGACGTGAAGCCGGCATCGCTCGTCGGCGGCTGCGGCTGCAGCACATGGATGCGGGCCCGCGCCGCGGCGGCGGCACGAGCGACCCGACCCACTTCCACGCGCGCGCCGTCGGTTCCCAGCTCCTCGGCGATGTAGAGCACGGTCTTCGGTCCGTCGACGCGCTGCAACAACCGCATCAACATCTCGAGTCCAGATGTCGAATGCGCGGCTCGCGCCGCCACCTCCTGGAGCAGCGCGCGCGCATCGGACTCCATCACCGATCGACAGCCGGCGCGTGTGAACTCGTCGCCGGTCGGACAGACGCGGGCGACGGCGCCTTCCCACAGCGCATCACTACTCTCCATGCCCATGGCTTCGACGATGACGAAGGGGAGATGACGGCCAAGGCGAGGTGACCAGCCGTTGACGCGATCGATCAGCGCGGCAGCCGAGACCCGATTGGTGCTAAAGGTGATGTCGGTGTCGCGCATCGGAAGCGCCACCACGGCAACGCGGGCGCCGGCAGGCAGACGCTCGAGGATCGCACGCCCCAGCGTCCGCACCTGTTCGCGGCTGTCGGGACTGGTCTGGTTGACGTCGATCGCCAGCACGACCAGATTGGCCGAGGCCTGGTCGGCGGTCACCTCGGTCGGCGAAGCGCCCGCGAGGGTCAGCGAACGCTCGGGCGAGCCGGGAACGCGCGCGGTGCCGGTGGCCACGAACTGCGACGACACAACGGCCCGTTCGCGTCCATCGACGTCGACGACGAAATCATCCGCGATGAGCGATGGCACCTGCTGGCCATCCTTGTCGACGACGACGACGTCGATGGCGATGAGGTCGACGCCGGCGCGAAACACCGGCTGCGAGGGCGCCTGCGCGGAGAGCCACGCCGCGGCGGCCACGATGCCTGCTGCCGCCACACCCGTCAGCCGCGTCATCCCCCTGCGCTTCATGGTCCGTGGTGCCCCACCGCGCATCTTATCCGGTTGCCGCCGGGCACGAGTCCTTCGTCCCTGCCATGACGCGTGTAAGCTCAGGACAGCGATGAGCACGACCGATGAGGTGACGGGAGCCACCGAAGTGGTACAGGAAGCACGGCGGATTGCCGAGGCCGTGCGCGCGCGCGGCGGTCGCGCGCTGGCGGTGGGCGGCTTCGTGCGCGACCAGCTGCTCGGGCGGGCGTCGAAAGATCTCGACATGGAGGTGTTCGGCATTGCGCCGGACGCTCTGCCGGTGCTGCTCGCGACATTGGGCCGCGTCGAGCCCGTGGGTCAGGCGTTTCCGGTGTTCAAGCTCGGCGCCGTGGACGTCGCGTTGCCGCGGCGTGAGTCGAAGACCGGACACGGCCACAAGGGTTTCACCGTCACCGGCGATCCCGACATGCCGTTCGACGAAGCGGCTCGTCGTCGTGATTTCACGATCAACGCCATCGGCTGGGATCCGCTGACCGACGACTACCTGGATCCGTTCGGCGGACGCGAGGATCTATCGGCGCGCGTGCTCCGCGTCGTCGATCGCGAGCGGTTTGCCGACGACTCGCTGCGGGTGCTGCGGGCCGTGCAGTTCGCGGCACGATTCGCGTTGACGCTCGAGCCGGTCAGCGCCGACATCTGCCGCCGGATCTCGCTCGACGATCTGCCGGCGGAGCGCATCTGGGGCGAGATGGAGAAGCTCCTGCTCGTCGCCGAGCAGCCATCGCGCGGTTTCGCGCTCGCGCGCGAGCTGGGCGTCATCGAGCAGATCCTGCCGGAGATGGTGCCGCTCTACACCTGCCCGCAGGATCCGGAGTGGCATCCGGAGGGTGACGTCTGGACGCACACGCTGATGGTGATCGACGAAGCGCGCCGGAGGAACGCCGACCTCGCACGGCCGGAACTCGCCATCGTCATGCTCGGCGCCGTATGTCACGACCTCGGCAAGGCGACGACGACCATTCATGTCGATGGGCGGATCAAGTCGCCGGGACATGAAGACGCGGGCATCGCGCCGGCGACACGCATTCTCGATCGCCTCAACATCAACACCATCGATGGCGTCGACGCGCGCAAACAGATCCTCGGCATCGTCGCCGAGCACATGCGGCCGGGCGCCTTTCACAAGGTGCAGGCGACGATCACCGATGCCGCGTTCCGCCGCCTGGCGCAGAAGGTGGACCTCGAACTGCTGACGCGCGTCGCCCGCGCCGACTGCCACGGCCGCGGCGGCCCCTTCGACTGTTCGGCGATGGACTGGTTCATCGAGAAAGCACGCGCGTTGGGCGTCGAACGCAAACCGCCGGCGCCGATCCTGCTCGGCCGTCACCTCCTCGCGCTCGGCATATCCCCCGGTCCGAAGATGGGAGAAGTCCTGCGCGCGGTCTACGAACGCCAGCTCGATGGCGCCGTCACGACGCTCGACGAGGCGACGGCTGAAGGGGAACGGGTGCTGAGGGGGGTCTGACGGAGGTGCTCACGAAGGTGCTCCACGGGGGTGTGACACGGAGGTGCTCACGAAGGTGCTCCACGGGGGTGCGACACGGAGGTGCTCACGAAGGTGCTTCAGGGGGGTGCGACACGGAGGTGCTCACGATCGTGCGGCACGGAGGTGCGGCACGAGGGTGCTCACGACGGTGCGGCACGGAGGTGCGGTGCTGACCGCAGTCATCCGCTGCGTTCGCGGAACATGTGCCACCAGCGCGTCGCGGCCCAGGCCAGCACGAACGTGACCGGAGCCACAACGGTCGGTAAGAACAACACGATCAGGCTGTCGGTCGACCCCGAGGGAAACCACAATCCTTTGGTTCGAAAGAACGCGTCAACAATGCCGTAGACGGTCGTCGCAACCCACGGCCACGTTGTACCCGTGGCGAGTGCGGCAGCGATCATCAGGACCGCATAAGGCATCACCGTGACCACCGTCACCAGAACGACGAACCACGCTGAGCCCGTAGCGCCTGGCTGCGGCCAGAGCGTAATTGCGAGGTTGTAGACGGCAGCGACACTGATTGCTACCGGCAGTGCGCGTCTTCGCGTCACGCGCTCAGTGACTCTCTTGACGTCGACGCGGCTGAAGCCGCGTCGCTCCACTCGCGATCAACTGTGCCGCACTTTCGTGAGCACTTCCGTGCCGCACCATCGTCTGCACCACCGTGAGCACGATCGTGAGCACCCCCGTGAAGCACCTCCGTGTCGCACCTTCGTGAAGCACCCCCGTGAAGCACCTCCGTGAAGCACTTCCGTGAAGCACCTTCGTGAAGCACCTCCGTGTCGCACCTTCGTGAAGCACCCCCGTGAAGCACCTTCGTGAAGCACCTTCGTGAAGCACCCCGTGAAGCACCCCCGTGTCGCACCTGCGTCTAACCACCAATGTACTTGGCGTATGCGGCCGGTTCGACGTTGCCGCCGGACACGATGATGACGATGTGCTTCGCGGTGGTGGCGGGGCCGAGGCCCTGCATCACCGCGGCGGTGGTGGCGGCGCCGCTGGGTTCGACGACGAGACGCGCGTGGCGCGAGAGCCAGGCGACGGCATCGGCGATCGCGTCGTCCGACACGGTGACGAACTCGTCGACGAACGCGCGCGCGTGGGCGAAGGTGAGATCGCCGGCGCGGATGGTGAGGAGGCCGTCGGCGATCGATCCCGTCTTCGGCAGCGACACCGGCTCACCCGCCGCAATCGCCGTCTTCATCGTCGGTGCACCTTCCGGCTCGACGCCAATCACGCGTACAGATGGCTTCGAGCGCTTGATCGCCGTCGCCACGCCGGACAGCAACCCGCCACCGCCGATGGGCACGTAGACGGCGTCCACTTCGGGACACTGCTCGAGCACCTCGAGTCCAGCCGTCCCCTGGCCGGCGATGATGTGCGGATGATCGAACGGCGGAATGATCACGAGGCCGCGTTCGGCGGCGAGCTGCTCCGCGCGGGCGCGGCGATCCGTGGACGTCGTGCCCGCGAACTCCACTTCCGCGCCGTACGATCTCGCGCCCTCCACCTTCACCTTCGGCGCCGTCGTCGGCATGACGATCACGGCCGGCGCGCCAAGGAGCTGCGCCGCCATCGCCACCGCCTGGCCGTGATTACCCGACGAGTAGGTGATGACGCCGCGACGCAGTTCGTCGGCGGAGAGCTGCGCGATCATGTTGAAGGCGCCGCGAATCTTGAACGCGCCCATCGGCTGCAGGGATTCGGCCTTCACAAACAGTCGGGAGGCGGGAGGTGATGAGATCGGGAGGCGGGAGGCGGCGTGAGGGGGGCTGGGAGGTGCTGAGGGGTGCTGAACCTCGAAGAGGGGTGTGACGCGCGCGGCGGGACGAATGCGCTCGCGCGCGGCGGTGATCTCTTCGAGCGTGACCAACCCAGTCGTAGTGTCTGTCGTCATTTGCCCTGCGAGTCCCTGCTTCGTGGTTCTTCTTCGTGCCCGTCGTGCTCTTCGTGTTTCGTCCCAGGACCTAGGACCTAGGACCTAGTTCTTCCTTGCGTTCGCGAACTGATCACCGTCGTTGTACTTCGGCATCTCGTTCGCCGCCGCAATCTGCCACGCCAGCGTCGCCATCACCTTCAGGTCGGCGATGCCGCCGGTGAAGTCCCACGACGAATCGTATTCGTCGCTCGGCTGGTGATAGTCCTTGCCGTTGTATTCCTCCTGCTTCGCCAGCAGCGCCGCGGCGTTGGCGCCGGTGAACGACTTCGGCTCCGAGAGCGACAGCGCCGGCACGCCGGCCTTGGCAAACGGGAAGTGATCCGAGCGGAAGAAGTAGCCGCGCTCGGGATGCGCGTCGCCGCCCAGCGTGCGGTTGTCCGCTTTCAGAATCGCTTCCAGCATCGGCCCGAGCGTCGATCGATCCGAGCCGAGCATCACCATGTCGGATGTCGCACCGAGGTAGTTCAGTCCATCGACGTTGATGTTGGCCGCGATGCGCGCCGGCGGCAGCGGCGGATGCTGGACGAAATACTCGGAACCGAGCAGGCCCGACTCTTCTGCCGTGACGAACGCGAAAATCATCGACCGCGCCGGCTTCTGCGGCGCCCGCGCCATCGCCTTCGCCAGTTCGATCAACCCGGCACAGCCCGAGGCGTTGTCGTAGGCGCCGTTGAAGATGCGATCGGCGTCGCGCGCCTCGCCGGGCTGCGGCTCGCGCATGCCGAAGTGATCCCAGTGCGCCGAGAAGACCACGGCTTCCTGATCGTTGGTCCCCGGCAGCTTCGCGACGACGTTTGCCGCCGTCTTGCGCGCCGAGCGCTGCGTCAGCGTGGCGGCAGCGCGAACGCCGAGCGGCGATGCCTTGAAGCCGCGCGCCGATGCCGCCTTGCGCAGCGCGTCCAGGTCCCTGCCGCCGCGCTTCGCGAGATCACGCGCCGCGCGTTCGGTAATCCACGCCTTCACACCCAGCGCGGGTGCACCGGCTTCCGGCGGCAGCGAATACTGCGTGCCGCTCCACGACGACTGCACCACCTGCCAGGGATAGGTCGCCGATTCGTCGGTGTGAATCAGCAGCGCGCCCGCCGCGCCCTGTCGCGCCGCTTCCTCGAACTTGTAGGTCCAGCGGCCGTAGTAGGTGAGCGCCGGGCCGCCAAAGAGCGTCGGCTCGTCCGCCGGCGCCGGCGGGTCGTTGACCATGATCAACACCCACTTGCCCTTCACGTCGACGCCGGCGTAGTCGTTCCACTTCAATTCCGGCGCGTTGATGCCGTAGCCGACGAACACGACGTCGCCCTGCACCTGCACGCGCGCCGACTCGACGCCGCTGAACGCCACCACGTCCTGCATGTAGCGGTACGCCGCGCCCGGCACGCTCAGCATGAACGTGCGATCGACGACGCTTTCGACGATCGGCACCTGCTGGAAGAACGTGCCGTTCTCGCCGGCGGGCTCGAGGCCGAGAGCGGCCATTTCGGTCGCCAGATACTCGGCCGCCAGTTGACCGCCGCGCGTCGCCGGCGCGCGGCCCTCGAACAGATCGGACGACAACAACCGCAGGTGCGCGGTCAGTGATGTCGCGCTGATCTCGTCGAGCGCCGGTCCGGCCGGCGCAGGCGGTGCGGGCGGCGCCGGCGCGGGAGCGCACGACGTCAGGAACAGGCAGGCAAGGAAACCGGCGGCAAGTCGCATGAGGGCAAGGATAGCAGCCCTCAGCGCGACCGCGCGTGCGCGTTGCGATACTCCTCGACCAGGCGCGGCACGTTGCGCGACGCGCTGCGCAGCGTCGGCGTCCACCCCATGAGACGCGCCCGCGGGCTGCGGACCTTCTGGTCCAGCGCCAGCGCATCGGCGTACGCGCCCATCTTGGCCCGCGCCTCGTCGATCGGCACGTTCCGCACGTCGATCCGCTGGGGCAGGTAGTGCCCAATCGCCTCGACGATGTCGTTGACGGTTTCGTCGGCTTCATCGGTGGCGTGGAACACGCCGGAGGCTTCTGGATTCTCGACCAGCCGCACGTACAACTCGGCGAGGTCGCGATCGTAGATGCACGGCCAGTGATTGGTGCCCGGGCCGATGACGCGGATCAAGCCGTTGAGCGCGTCCTTGATCACGTCCGACACGATGCCGCGGCCGCCGCCGTAGACGATGCCCGGCCGCACCACAATCGTCCGCAGGCTCATCGTCGTCGCGGCCGTCACCAGCGCTTCGTGCGGCACGCGCCAGGCGGAGAGTTCCGCCGGTACGAGCGCCGCGGTTTCATCCACTGGTTCGGGCGCCGGTCCCAGCACCCACACGCCGGAGGTGTAGACGAACGTCTTCCCCGAGCCGGTGTCGCCGAGCGCCGGCAGGATCTGATCGAGGAATTCGCGTTCGAGCTTGACGCCCCGCGGCGACTGCTCCATCGCCGTGTGGATGACGACGTCGGCGTCGATGGCGGCGGCCATGTAGCGCTTCGGCGTGCCGAGTTCGGCCAGCACGCTCGTCGCGCCGCGCGCCTCGAGCGCCTGCACCTTTTCGGGATCGCGCGCGATCGCCGTCACCTGATGACCGGCCCGAATCACGGCGTCGAGCACCGCCGATCCGATATAGCCCGTCCCCCCCGTCAAGAACACACGCAACGACATGACTACCTTTCACCGAAAACGCAAACCGCTCAACCGCACAGGTCGCTTCGAGGAGTTAGATGTCCCACACACGGCCGCCGTCAAAACACGTAATCAATCCATCCTCGCTCACTTTGAGCACCGGCCCGAAATGGCTCGCCGCCATCGCCGCCGTCGTCCGCGCGCCTTCGGCGGCGCGCGATCCATCCGGGCGATCGGTGGGCGGATGGCGGAGGATGGCCCCGACGGCCAGCAACTGGCCATGCTGATCGCAGACAACGGCGCCGTCGAGCGTGGCCAGCGCCGCCAGGACGCTGCCGTCGAGTTCGGTCACCGTGCGGCCGGCCAGCACGTGGAACAGATCGCGGCGCGACGGCGCGTCGGACTCGGTGGGCGCCGCCACCGGTTCCATGTCGAGCCGATCTTCGGTGACCACCAGTTCGGTCAGCGTCTGCAGTGGCCGCCGCAGCACCACGAAGAGCGCGCCCTGTCGTGAGTCGGACAGATCGAGCGCCGTCTGGAACAGGCGGCGCGCCAGCGCGCGTTCACCAACGGCGTTCTCCCAGATCTGATACTTCGCCGTCAGGTCCAGCAGATGCCAGTCGGCGTTCCTGAACGCGAACACCTGCTCGCCGCGCGCGAACACCTTGATCTCGCGCTGCGGGCTGAGCACCACCGCGACGTGTCCGCCGAACAGCGTGGCGCGCGCATGCGCGTTGTAGGCTTCGGCGCACGGCACGGCCAGCGCCGCGGCGTGTGACACCTGCGTCGCCCAGCGATCCATGTCGACAATGTTGAGCAGGCGGCCGTCCTTGCCGACGAGGAACACCGTGCGGATGCCGTCGGCGAGGCGGAAGAAGCTCTTGAGCGAGGTGAGCGCGCCCGAATAGTGCGGGCCGATCACACGCTCCTCGGCCGGCGCCAGCGGATCCTGATCGGTGTCGAGCAGCAGCACGCCGGTGGAGATCGGCTGGTTCTCGTAGGTGGACAGCGCGGCGACGCGCAGGATCTCGATCACTTCAGCCACGCGGTCGACGGTCGTCTGCGACGCGCCGGTGGCGTAGGCGCCCGGATCGAAGAACGCGCCGACGTAGCGGTCCTCGATGGCGCCGCGGAACAGGCCGCTGCGCTCGATCATCGCCTGCGGTTTCAGAATGGCGTGGAATCGCGCCGACAAGACGTGGCCGATGGCGCGGGCGAAGCGCACTTCGTTGTCGGTGAACGGCTGCTCGATGGCGACGCGCAGGACGTAGCGGTTGCCGAACCAGCGGACGATCAGCGCCGACGGATCGGGCGTCGGCTCGATCGCCAGGCGGCCGTCCGACGAGGGCGACGGCACGGCTTCAGACTCGAGCGTGGCCCGTTCGAAGAAATGGCGGAGCGCCCGCTGCAGGAAGGTGTCGTAATGCGCGCCGACCACAAGCGCGGGCGGCAGCCGTGACGTGTCCAAGCCGGGCCATCATACTAAACGAAGGGTGCGGACGCTCGTTGACGTATTTCGTTCGTTGGAGAAGCAGCGGGGCGAGTTCGTCATTCATGACGACGGCTACCGGGTGCGGCGGTTTACGTACGCCCAGGTGACGCGGGCGGCTCGGGCTTTTGCCGGATACCTCGAGCGCAGCGGCCTCCGCCCCGGCGACCACATGCTCCTCTGGGGCGAGAACGCCGCCGAGTGGCTGGTCTGCTACTGGGGCGCGGTGATCGCCGGCGTCATCGTCGTGCCCATCGACTACCGCTCGTCAGTGGCCTTTGCCGTCCGTATCGCGTCGATCGTCGACGCGAAACTGGTGTGCGCCGGGCAGGACGTGCCGGACGCGCGCGGCGCCGACGGGTTCCCTCAGGACATCGCGTTGCAGCGCTTCGCCGATCTCGACTGGACCACGGCAGCTCCGATGCCCGCGCATCAGCCGTCGCGCGACGACATCGCGCAGATCGTTTTCACCTCCGGCGCCACCGCCGAACCGAAAGGCGTGATCGTCCGCCACAAGAATCTGCTCGCCAACCTCACCGCCGTCTCCGCCGAGATCTCGAGGTACAAGAAGTGGGCGCGGCCGGTGCTGCCGCTGCGCTTCCTGAATCTGCTGCCGCTCAGCCATCTGTTCGGCCAGTCGATGGCCACCAACATCCCGCCGCTCGTCGACGGCACCGTTGTCTTCATGCGCAGCGTCAACCCGCACGACATCGTGCAGCGCGTGAAGCAGTGGCGCGTCTCGGTGATCGTGTGCGTGCCGAAGATCCTCGACGTGCTGCGCGCGCACGTCGTCCGCATGGATCGCGCCGCCGAGACACCGGCGACGGGCCTGTCGATTCCCGCGCGCTGGTGGCGGTACCGCGCCATCCATCGCGCGTTCGGCTACAAGTTCTGGGCGTTCGTCGTCGGCGCGGCGCCGCTGGGCTCGGACCTGGAAGAGTTCTGGAAGCGTCTCGGCTTCGTCGTCATCCAGGGATACGGGCTCACCGAAACGGCCCCTATCGTCACGCTGAATCATCCGTTCAAGACGCGCACGGGATCCGTCGGCACGCCGGTGGAAGGCGTCGAGGTGCGCATTGCCGACGACGGTGAGATCCTCGTGCGCGGCGAGAACGTCACCGAGGGCTACTTCGAAACGAAGAGCGGCCGGGACGCCGCGCCGTCGACAAGCCGGTTACGCGACGCCGAGGGCTGGCTGCACACCGGCGACGTCGGCGAGCTCGACGCCGACGGCCGACTGTTCATCCGCGGCCGCAAGAAGGAAATGATCGTCACGCCCGACGGCCTCAACGTGTTCCCCGACGATGTGGAGCGCGTGGTGAATGCGGTGCCGGGCGTGGTGGAGTCGGCGGTGATCGGACGACGGGTCGCGGGCAACGCCGCCGAACTCGTTCACGCGGTGATGGTGCTCGAGCCGGGTATCACGATGGACAGCGTGATTGCCGCCGGCAACGCTCGCCTGGCGGATCATCAGCGGATCCGCAGCGGATCGATATGGACGAGCGGTCCGCTGCCGCGCACCGAGGGCACGCAGAAGATCAAGCGCGCGGCGATCCGCGCGTGGGTGGACGCCGGCGCATCTCCAGACACGGCCCCCGCTGCCGGCGACGGCCTGGACGAGGTGCTGGCGCGATTCACCGCTGGTCGCGAGGCCGGCGCGGAGACGACGCTCGAGGCGTTGGGGCTCAGTTCACTCGAACGCGTCGAGCTGATGGTGGCGCTGGAGGATCGCCTGCAGACGCGCATCGACGAGTCGCGATTCGCCGGCGCGCAGACGCTCGGCGAGTTGCGCGCGCTCGTCGAGACATCGTCGCCGACACCCGCTGTCGAGGAACCCGTGCACTTCCCGCGCTGGAACCGCCGGCGCATCGTCGGATGGATTCGTCGCGCCAGTCTGGCGACGTGGATTCTTCCACCGCTGCGATTGGCCGCGACCGTCCACGTGCACGGGCTGGAGCATCTCCGTGGACTGAAGGGTCCGGTGATCTTCGCGTCGAATCATCAGAGCCACCTCGACGTGCCGGTGATCCTGTCGGCACTGCCGGGCCACTGGCGCGCGCGCGTCGCGCCGGCGATGGCCAAGGAATTCTTCAAGGCGCACTTCTTTCCGGAAGGGGTGCCGTGGCGGCAGGTGTTCACCAACCGCGCCAACTACTATCTGGCGGCGTTCTTCTTCAACGCGTTCCCGCTGCCGCAGCGCGAGGCCGGGGCGCGGCAAACGCTGCGCTACATCGGCGAGGTGACCGGCGAGGGGTTTTCCGTGCTCATCTTTCCCGAGGGCGTGCGCTCGGCGTCGGGCGACATCAAGCCGTTCCGTGGCGGCGTCGGGATGATGGCGGCGCGGCTGCACCTGCCGGTGGTGCCCATCCGGCTCGACGGCGTTGACCGCATCCTGCCCACCGGCGCCTCGAGAATCCGGCCGGGAACGTGCGACGTGACCTTCGGTGCGCCGCTGCATCTCGGCGGTGACGACTACGCGGCGCAGGCTCGGGAAGTGGAAGAAGCGGTCCGGAATTTGCCTGCAAGACCCCGCGCGTGACACAATCGCTGGAATCTGAATGAGCAAAGACGACCTGATAGACATGCAGGGTACGGTGGTGGCCGTGCACAGCGGTGGACTCTACCGTGTGCAGGTGGACGCCGGCCACGAGGTGCTGGCGCAGCTGAGCGGCCGTATGCGGCGATTCCGCATCAAGGTGGTGCCCGGTGACCGGGTGACCGTCGGTATCTCCCCTTACGACCCGCAGCGCGGCATCATCACCTTCCGCGCCCGATAGCCTGGAACGTATCGCACATTGAACTCTCGTCCCCCTTCCTCCCGCCGCCCGCGACGCCGTGGCGGGTCCGGCCGCGGCCCGCGGCCGGGTGGCCGGCCCTCGGGCCCAGCCGCTCCCTCCGCACCGCCGCCCGACCTGCCCTGGCAGCTCGTCGATGCGAACGCCGAGCCGATCCCTTACACCTCCCTGAACCTCGACCGTCGCCTGGCCGCCGGCCTCGCCGACCTCGGCTTCGAAGGCACGCGGCCCGTGCAGGGCGCGGTCATCCCGCTGGCGCTGGCCGGCCACGACGTCGTCGCCTGCGCTGAAACCGGTACCGGCAAGACGCTGGCGTTTGCCGCGCCGATCCTGCAGCACCTGCTGCGCGAACAGCCGCATTACGGCGACCCGGCGCGCGAGCCGTACACGCGTGCGCTGATCCTGGCCCCGACGCGCGAACTGGCCGTGCAGATCGAAGACACGCTGGTCGGCCTGACGTATCACGCGCCAGTGACCACGGCGCCGGTGTTCGGCGGCGTCGAGATGGGCCCGCAGGAACGCGCGCTCAAGGCCGGCGTCGACATCGTCGTGGCGACGCCGGGACGATTGATGGATCACATGCGGCATGACGCGGTGGATCTGCTCCGCGTCGGCGTGCTGGTGCTGGACGAAGCCGACCGCATGATGGACATGGGCTTCTGGCCGGATGTCCAGCGCATCCTCGCGGCGCTGCCGCCGGAGCGGCAGACGCTGCTCTTCTCGGCGACGCTGCCGGGCGAGATCCTGCGCCTGGCCACCGAGATGCTGCGGGCGCCGAAGTTCGTGCAAGTGGGCCAGCGCGGCGCCGCGCGGACGATCCGCCACGAGATGCAGACGGTGGACGGCGGCGACAAGATCGACTGGCTGGCCTCGTTCATCCGCCGCGATGCGACGGGACCGGTGCTGGTGTTCGTGCGGATGAAGATTGGCGCGGACCGCGTCGCGCGCAATCTGCAGGCGCGCGGCATTCGTGCCGCGGCGCTGCACGCCGATCGCTCGCAGCAGGAGCGGCTCGCGGCGGTCGAAGGGTTCCGCTCGGGCAAGCATCCCGTGCTGGTCGCGACCGACATCGCCGCGCGCGGCCTCGACATCGAAGGCATCGCGCACGTCATCAACTACGAAGTGCCCGACACGCCCGACACCTACGTGCACCGCGTTGGCCGCACCGGCCGCGCCGGCGCCTCAGGACATGCCGTCACGCTCGTCTCCCCGGCTGAAGAGCGTGCCTGGCGCGCCGTCGAGTCCGCTGTGGGGTTCGAGGTTGGCTGATCCGTCGTCCGCCGTCGAGCGGTTTCAGAGTTGCCGCTGGCGCAAGCCGGCGGAGAACGGCGTGCCCGAACACTGCGGCCATCGCGACGTGCTGCCGATGGCCGGCACGGCGGGCTTCAGCGCGGATTCGTGGTGCGGCGACTGCGCCTATTACAAGGCGAAGCGCGTCATGCGCAAACGCGAAGAAGAGCCGCGCCCGCCGATCGACGATTTTCGCTGGTGAACCTCGCCCTGTCCGGCGAACGGTGAGGGTGAATGGCCGGGCCGCCTCCCGCCGTCCGCCTCCCGCCGTCCGCCTCCCGCCGTCCGCCGTCCGCCTCCCGCCTCCCGTCTCCCGCCTCCCGCCTCCCGTCTTTATTCAGTGAACTCCCTGGCGAGTTCAATCCATTCCCCATCCGGCGCCAACGCCTTGTAGCGCTGCCAGTGCGGCTGCGCGTCGGCCGGGCGGCCCATCTTCTCGAGCGTCACCGCCAGATAGAAGTGTGCGTCGGCGTAGTCGTCCTGCAGCGCCAGCGCTTCGCGGTAGCAGACGGCCGCATCGGCATAGCGCTCGTGGTCGTGATGGATGTTGCCGAGGTTGAAATGCGCCTCGAAGTAGGTGGGATCGAGGCCAATGGCGCGCTCATACAACGCCTGCGCTTCAGCGCGTTCGTCCTTGGCGTAGCGAAGGTTGGCGAGGTTGATCAGCGCGGCGACGAGATCGGGATCCAGTTCGAGCGCGCGACGATAGGCCAGGGCGGCCTCGTCGGTCCGCTCCCCGCCATCGTCCAGGATCGAGCCCATCAGGAAGTACTGCTCCGCTGTGGTCAGCGTGCTGTCGGTGTGCGGCGTCGATCCGGACGGCTCCGCACTCTGCGCCATGCGGCGCCGGGCGCCGAGATCGACGACGCGTGAGCCGGCGGCGTCGCTGTCGAAGTCGAGCGCCAGTTGACCGGCACGCGCGGCCTGGAGATCGCGCCACACCGCGCGGAGCGATCGGCCCTGCTGCAGCGCTGCGTGCACCTGACGCACGGTGGTGAGATCGGCAAAGCCGAACCACGTGTCGGCGTCGTTGCGGAACACCGGACGAATGACGCCCCACTTCTGCAGCGTGCGCAAGTGATCGTCGCGCAGCAGTGGATACATCGCCAGCATGTCGCGCTGACCGTAGATCTGCTGGCGCTGATCCTGGAAGTCGACGAGGCCGGCCTGCCGGCAGAACGTCCGCTCGTCGACGAGCCGCACGCGCGCCGGCGCGTCCTGCGCCAGTGCCACGGCACGACGCCAACGCTCGGCAGTGGTGCTGGTGTCGGCAGCCAGCGCGTCAACGGCGGGCACGCCGTTCGGAAATGCATCCCCGCCGGCCACCACCATCGTCGTCCGCGTGGAAAGATCGTCGTCGACGACGCCGCCGAGGCGTTCCACCGCGGCCCGTGCGTCGCGGCGCGCCAGCGACCACAAGCGCCCGACGAAGACGACCACCTCACCGTGCAGCGGATCGGCGGACGGCGCGTCGAGAGACAGTTGCGGCATGCGACACGTTCACCATGTGTCAGATCCCGCGTGAAGTCAACGGAGCGCTGCGATGATCGCTTTCGCCGAGGCGGGTCGATCCGCCGGACGTGCGGCCAGACATTGCAGGAGAAGCGCCGTCGCGGCCGGCGGCAGCGCGATGTCGGACGGGAATGGTGCTGGTGTCGCGTGCAGCATCTGGCCGATCAGCTCGGGCAGCGATCGCGCGCGGAACGGCACCGCGCCGGTGAGCATCTCGTAGGCGAGTACCGCGATCGTGAACAGGTCCGCACGCACATCCGGCGCGCGGCCCATCAACACTTCGGGCGCCACATACGGCAGTTCGCGTTCGCTCGCTTCCTCACCGCGCAGCTCCTGCTCTTTCATCGTCGCCAGCACGTCCTGCACCGAGGCGATGCCGGCCGACGACAGCACGAGGCGTTCGTCGCCGTCTTCGGTGGTGATGCGGATCATGTCGGGATTGACGCCGGCGATGAAGCCGCCCTTGCGGTGCAGCGCCGCCACGGCGTCCAGCGCTCCGAACAGCAGGGGACGTACGCGCGGCCAGGTGAACCGCGGCGTCTCGGCCATCGCCTGCCGCAGGCTCGGGCCGTCGATGAGATCGGTAACGACGTAGACGGCGCGATCGTCTTCGGTGAAGTCGCGCACCTGAAGCAGGCCCGGGTGCGCCGTCTGCAAGGTGCGGCCCTCGAGCAGGAAGCGTGCCCGCACGACATCCCAATTCGGCTGATCGTCGCGCCGCAGCACGCGAATGGCAACCGGAATGCCGAGCGCGCGGTGACGACCGCGATAGATGTGACTGCCGAGTCGTCCGACGCCGAGCGACGGACCGAGATCGTAGCGGCCGAGCAGATGATCCTCGCGCGCCGGCGCCGCCACGGGTGACACATCACCAAGCGCGGCGCGGAACGCATCGGCAAACGCCGCGATGCCCGGCCACCGCTCCGCCGGTTCTTTCGCCAGCGCGCGGAGCAGCACGTCGTCCAGGGCCGGCGGCACACCGGCGTGACGTTCCGTTGGCTTCGCGGGCGACACCGTCAGCACCTGATTCAGCAGCGACAGGCGATCGGCGGTGTCGAACGGCCGCGTGCCCGTCAGCATCTCGTAGACGATGACGCCCATCGCGTAGACATCAGCCGCCGCCGCGACGACGTCGCCCCGGATCTGCTCCGGCGCCGCATACGCCATCGTCCCGACGAAGAGGTTCGGATCAGTGAGACGCGTCGAGCCCGACGCCGAGGTGATGACGGCAAGCCCGAAGTCGATCACCTTGTAGACGGCTTCACCCGAGTCGTAGCGGTGCTGGACGATGTTGGCGGGCTTCAGGTCGCGGTGCGTGATGCCCTGGTCGTGCGCCATCTGCAGCGCCGCGGCCACCTCGTCGAGGATGTCGGCGACGCGCGCCGGCGGCATCGGCGCCTCGAGCACGATCTCGTCGCCAAGGCTGGGACCGCTCAGCAGCTCCATCACCATGTAGGGCTGCCGCGCCGCGTCGACGCCGAAGTCGAGGATGCTGACGATGCCGGGATGACGAAGCTGGGCGCAGGCGCGGCTTTCACGCAGGAAACGCTCGTGCAGGTCCGGCGGCGCCTGGGCGGCGTCCTGCATCACCTTGATGGCGACTTCGTCGCCGAGCCGCAACCGCCGCGCCCGATACACCTGCCCCATCCCGCCGGAGCCGAGCGGCTTCAGGATCTCGTAACGATCGTCGATCTGAGTCCCGGCGGGGAGCATTGGCGATTGACGGAATGACGCTACACGTGCGCGAGTTCCGCCTCGGCCTGATCGAGCACGTGCTCGAACCACAGGTTCGACAGCTTCTCCTGCACACTGTTCTGGCGCAGCCGCGCCTGGAGGTTGGCGAAGTCGACGCGATCGAGATCCTGGTCCTGGTTGTAGCAGGAGAAGATGAACTCCTCGCGGCCGGTGTCGGGATCGACGTGGCGCTGGAGGCACTGCGCGCAGACCTCTTTCATCATGCACTGCATCGGCGAGTTGATGCTGCCGATGCCGACATGCCGCGGGTTCAGATACGGCTGCAGCACGCCGTGACGCGCCAGGCGCACCGCGTTCATCATGCGGTCCGAGCCGATGGCAATGATGCGGGTGACGTCCTGCAACGGCACGGCGATCGGACCGAGCTTGCCTTCCGCGTACGCCACCATCGCCTGCACGATGTTGCCGCGGAAGTGCGAGTCCTGCGGCCGGCTGGGGACGATGGCGTCGCCCATGTCGGTGGCCCACACCACTTGATCGGTGGCGGATTCGATGTCTTCGCGCTTGAAGAGGTCGGCGCCGTTCTTGTAGCCGGCGAAGTAGAGCACGCGATTGCCGCGCGCCTTCATCGCCTTGGCGATGGAGAACAGCACGGCGTTGCCGAGGCCGCCGCCGGCGAGGAGCACCGCCGAGTGTTCGGGGATTTCGGTCGGCGTGCCCGTCGGTCCCATGACGACAACAGGCTCGCCCGGCTGCAGATACGCGCACAGCCGGCTCGACACGCCCATCTCCAGCGTGATCAGCGACAGCAGACCCTGTTCGCGATCCACCCACGCGCCGGTGAGCGCGATGCCTTCCATCAGCAGCGGCGCGACGTGATCGTCCACGTGCAGGTGCGGGCTGCGACGTTCGAAGTTCTGCAGGCGATAGAACTGCCCCGGCTCGAAGTGGCGCGCCGCCGCCGGCGCCCGCACGATCACTTCGACGATTGTCGGCGTCAGGCGGATGACGCGTTCGACACGCGCCAGCAGTTCGTTGTCGAAGCGCGTCACGATTTCCTGCCACGCCTGTTCACGTACCGGCTGCGCCGCCGGATCGAGCGCGCGGATTTGATCCGCGAACAGTTCGACGACGCGCGGGTAGCCGTGCTTGGCCGAGGCCATCGCCTTCACGACGTTGCCGTTGAAGCGCGGGTGATTGTCGCCGTAGTAACTGACGAAGCGTCCGGCGTCATTGTGCGAAGTGAAGAAGCCGTTGGCATCCGGTTCGAGCGTGAACGAGCCGTCGGCCTGCTTCACGGCGCGGAAGCCCTGGAAGAAGCGCTGCTTCGAGTCGAGCGAGAACGTGCCCGGCCGCTCCTTCTCGTAGATCACGTTCGGGGCCGTGCCGGCGGCCACCAGCACCGTGCGTGCCGGCAACTCCACGCGCTCTTCCCCACCCTCTGCCGTCGGGTGCGTGAAGACCATGGCCTGCACGTGTCCCGCCGGATCGGCCACGGCTTCCACCGGGTTCATGTTCTCGGCGAACGCGATGCCTTCTTCAAACGCCTTGCTGACTTCCTCGTGATTCAGGCGATACGCCGGCGAATCCTGCAGGCGTTTGCGATAGGCCAGCGTCACGCCGCCCCACTCGCGAATCAGCGGGATGAAGTTCGGCGCTTCGCCGGCGGCCATCGCACGCGCGCGTTCGCTGCGCACGGCACGGCCGTGCTCGAGGAACTCGTCGAGGATGCCGAGTTCTTCCGCGTCCATCACGCCGCGCACCCGTGATTCACCGAGCGCCTTATCTGCGCCATCTGCGGCCTGCGACAACGCCTCGAAACGCGTCAGCGTCTTCTCCACCTGAATCGGGTAATACGCCATCAACTCGGTGGCGGTGTCCACGCCGGTGAGACCGCCGCCGATGACCACCGCCGGCAGGCGCACCTGCAGGTTCGACAGCGCGTCCTTCTTGAACGCGCCGGTGAGCTGCAGCGCCATCAGGAAGTCGCTGGCCTTGCGGATGCCGCGAATCAGGTTGTTGCGGATGTCGATGATCGTCGGCCGACCGGCGCCGGCCGCGATCGCCACGTGATCGATGCCCATCCGCCAGGCGTCTTCCATCGGCAGCGCGCCGCCGAAGCGCACGCCGCCATAGATGCGCAGCTTGCCGCGCCGCGCCAGCGTGAGGTGGATCAGCGTCAGGAAGTTCTTGTCCCAGCGCACGGTGATGCCGTATTCCGAGACGCCGCCGAAGCCTTCGAGCACGCGCTCGTCGAGTGGATGGTAGATCTCGCTCCACTGCCGCACCGGCCGCGGCGCATGTCCGGGCGCGCCGGTGAGATCCGGCGGCAGCGGTTCGATCTTCAAACCGTCGATGGCGACAACGCCGAAACCTTCGTTGAGCAGGTAGTGCGACAGCGTGTAGCCGGCCGGTCCGAGGCCGACGACGAGCACGTTCCTGCCGTTGTAGGGCAGCGCGTACGGTCGCTGGATGTTGAGCGGATTCCACCGCGTCAACAGGCCGTAAATCTCTACGCCGTACGGCAGGTTGAGCACGTCGGTGAGCACGCCCGTCTCGACCTGCGGGATGTTCACCGGTTCCTGCTTCTGGTAGATGCAGGCCTTCATGCAGTCGTTGCAGATGCGGTGGCCGGTGCCGGGGCACATCGGGTTGTCGACGGCAACGACGGCGAGGGCGCCGATGGCGTCGCCGCGCTTGCGCACCGCGTGCATCTCGGAGATCTTCTCGTCCAGCGGACAGCCGGCGAGCGGGATGCCGAGTGTGTTCACCGTGACGGCGCCGGCCTTGTCGCGAATGCCTTTCGAACACGAGTCCTTGTCGCGCTCGTGGCAGAGCACGCAGTAGTGGATCTCGCTCAGCACCTCGCGTGTCGAGTAGCGCGGATCGGTGAGCAGGAAGCCTTCGCGCCGGCGCAGCTTGTCGTCCGGGCCGGTGACCACTTCGGGCAGCGCGGCGTTGGGCCGCTGGATGTGCACGAGGTGCTCGGCGTCGAGCGTTTCGGGGAAGCGGAAGATCACCCACTCGCGATAGGCCGGCTGGTGCAGGTGCGCGGCGCACCAGCGCTTCAGCGCGTCGACATCGGCGGCGACCGCGGCCTTTTCCGCGTCATCACCGGCGGTGCGTGTGGCTTCGTCGCGATCGAGCAGCGCGCAGCCGGCGCGGGCAATGGCCAGTTCCGCGGCCGGGCTCGCATCGAACTGGATGCTCGCCTCGGCGAGGATGCGATCGACGAACGCGTGATCGGCGGCCGAGGCCACGACTGCGGCGCCGCCCTTCAGCAGCGGCAGGGCGCGGCGGCGGACGAAGTCGATCTTGAAGCGGAACAGGTCGTCGTAGGCAGCGGTCGTCGCACGGAGCGCTTCGGTTTCGGGGCCGACGCCAAAGAGCCGGGCGATGAAGCGCGACACATACGGCGCCATCTGCACCAGCAGGTGGCTTCGCGAGGGCGGCGACAGCGCTTCGGGCACCTCGGAGTACTGGTTCCACTGCTGCCACAGGTCCGGCTCGCTCTGCGCGACTTCGCCGGCGAATCGATCGTGCAGGTCACGCAGGCGGGCGGGGTCGTGCAGGTCGGCAAAGGTGAAACCGGGCACGCCGAGCGGATCGGCGGCGGATGCCTGCGGAGACATAATCCTTCGATTATAGCGGCTGAACACGCGTTCAGCCGGAGCGTGCCTTGACCCTCCGCACGCTGCCCGGTACGCTCGATCGCATGGACTTGATCATCAACGGCGAGCCGCGCACGGTGCCCGAGGTGCCGTCGCTGACGGCGCTGCTCGCCCACCTCGACATCGACCCGCGCCGCGTCGCCGTCGAGGTCAACGAGACCGTCATCAAGCGCGCCCGCTACGACGACACCGCCCTCACCTCGCGCGACCGGATCGAGATCGTCAACTTCGTCGGCGGGGGCTAAGCGGCGCGACCAGGTGCGACCCGCAGCCCCGAGGCGGCGCGAGGTGGCGATGGCTGCCGGTGGCCCCTCGGCCGTCCGGTCAAACGCCCCGCTGTGGCACACAAGCGCTTGGGCCAACTCGCCTGCCTTTTCGAGCTCAAACACGGCCGAGTCCTGGCCAGCGGGTCGTTTGTCGGCAGCGCGAATCGGCCGGCCTCGAAGGGCCACCAGCACCCATCGCCACCTCGTGCCGCCGAGTACCGTTGACCGCACCTCCGTGCCGCACCTTCGTGGAGCACCCCCGTGAAGCACCCTCGTGGAGCACCTCCGTGAAGCACCCTCGTGGAGCACCTCCGTGGAGCACCTCCGTGAAGCACCCCTGTGAAGCACCCCCGTGAGTACAATCGTTCCATGTCCGATCCGTTCGTGATTGCCGGCCGCACGTTCCGCTCGCGCCTCATCGTCGGCACCGGTAAATATCCGTCTCATGCAGTAATGCGCGCCGCGCACGAGGCGTCGGGCGCCGATATGGCCACCGTGGCGGTGCGGCGCGTCGACATCACGCGGCAGACCGAGTCGCTGCTGGACTACATCGACACCGACCAGATCTTCCTGCTGCCGAACACCGCCGCGTGCTACACCGCGGATGAAGCCATCCGCACGGCGCGGCTGGGCCGCGAGGCCGGGATGTCCAACTGGGTGAAGCTGGAAGTGATCGGCGACGAGCGCACGCTCTTCCCCGACACCGCCGCCCTGGTCGAAGCCACCCGCGTCCTGGTGAAGGAAGACTTCATCGTCCTGCCGTATACGAATGACGATCCGGTGGTGTGCCGCAAGCTCGAGGACGCCGGCGCCGCCGCGGTGATGCCGCTGGGCGCGCCGATCGGTTCGGGGCTCGGCATCCAGAATCCCAACAACATCCGCATCATCCGCGAACAGGCGAAGGTGCCGGTGATCGTCGACGCCGGTGTGGGCACCGCATCCGATGCCGCGGTGGCGATGGAACTGGGCGCCGATGGCGTGTTGATGAACACCGCCATTGCCGGCGCCGCCGATCCGGTGACGATGGCGCGGGCAATGCACCTGGCGGTGGAAGCGGGGCGCCTGGCGTTTCTGGCCGGACGCATCCCGCGAAAGATGTACGCCACGGCCAGCAGCCCGCTCGACGGGGTCGTCGGCCGGTGAAAGTCGTCCGCACCGTTTCCGAGGCCGACCTCGCGCGGTTCAAGGCCGCTCG
>JADZCY010000140.1 GCA_020851325.1 Acidobacteriota bacterium
CAATGGATAGAATAACTTAGCTCGCCGTGAGGCAGGGATACGAGTTTTGGATAAAAAGGGCCCAAATCGTCAAAAAGCCCAGCAAATTCGTCGAAAATGCTGGCGGTGAGGCAGGGATTCGAACCCTACGACCGCGTCTTTCTAACTTGGTGATGGCGCGCGACTTCTGGTGCTAAGGGTTCGAGTTCCAACTGCTTACCGGCTTCTCCTCGTCCACGGCTGTCCCCGTCAGTCCTCAGGATTCTTCCCGAGTTTTGGAGACATTTTGGAGACGGCGCCAGGCCGCGGCCATTCTCTACATGCTCTCTGAGGAGCTTCTCAAATCGGAGGTGTCTATGGACTTCGATCCTCGTTGGAGTGATGACCCACGCGACCGCGACGATTACGGTCGCGAGCTGAGCCAGGGCAGCCGCGGAGGGCTGTCCAATCCGCGCGAGCGCGAGCCGCTCGACGCGCGCGATGTGTTCACACGCGACCTCGAGCTGCCGCGCGGCCCGGAACGCGAGCGTGTGTGGGCGCGAGACAGCGACGTGAGGTTGCGCGGCTCGGAGGTTCGCACGCTCGCCACGGTCGGCGCCTTCCGCGTCGTGCCCGCCGGCGATCTCCGCGACGGCCAGGACCGTCCGCTCGACCCGCACCGGGGCGATCTGAGGCATCTCAAAGACTCGGGGCTCGTCGAGACCATCCCGGCCACCGGCAACGACCGCGCGCTGGTCGTGCTGACCGAGCGAGGACGCGACGTGCTCGAGCGCAACCGCTGGTCCAACGTGCAGCGCGAGACTCTGCGATTGGCGGGTGTGGAGCAGGAGTTCGGCGACCGGCGCGATGTTGACGATGAGCGCGGCCGACCCCAGGAGCCCAAGAGGCGGCAGGAGTTCTACGCCGGCGTGCGAAGCGCACGCCACACCCGTTTCGCTGTTCACCGACCGCGCGAGCTGACGCACGACGCGCAGGTGTATCGCGCCTACCTCAAGGACGCTGACCGGCTGCGCGAAGAAGGCGCCTTCATCCGTCGCGTCATCCTCGACAACGAGCTGAAGCGCGAGTACCAGCAGTTCCTGCAGGAGCGCAATCGCGGCAAGTCCGAGAGCGATGGACGGCCCGACCGAACGCCCGAAGAGATCCATCGTTGGGCCGTCGAGCACGAGCTCCCGGACAACGACGGCCACGTCCAGTTTCCCGATGCCCGCATCGAATACGAGGACGGCGACGGGCACCTCCGAACGCTCGACGTCGAGGTCGAGACGCTGCACTACCGCGGCGCTCACGCCAGCTCCAAGGCGTCGTCTGGATTCAGTCGTCACAGCGCCGGCACCGCGCGCGTCGTCGGCTCCCGCGGTGGCGGAGGTGGAGGCGCCGGTGGCGGTCGCCGCTACGGACTCACCATCACCGCCAGCACCGGGAAGAGCGGCGGTCGCAGCCCCGATCCGCGCCTCGCTGAGGAGCTGTTGCGATGACGGTCGAGCAGGCCGTCCAGACGATCGCGAAGCGCGGGTTCACCGACCGCCAGGATCGCTTCCTGGTGCTTGTTGCACGCCACTCCGGCGTCTGCGTCATGCGCCAGTATTCGAGCTTCGCGGGCATCGTGTTTGGCGAGAAGACGCGGAAGTTCTTCGCCAAGCTCGTGCGGCTCGGGTTCGTCTCGACCTACGACTGCGCGCACAATCGCGGACGTGTTTATCACGTTCGTCATCGAGCGATCTACGAGGCGATCGGCGAGCCCGACAGCCGCCTCCGCCGACCGCCCGGCGTGCCTCGCGCGCTCGAACGTCTGATGCTGCTGGACGCGATTCTCCAGAACCCCGAAAGCATCTGGATGTCGTCGGCGACTGAGAAGCTCGGCTACCTCGCGAGCCGGGGGATTTCAGCCGACGACGCCCCGCATTTGAGCATCCGTCAGGGGGATCAGCGACGGGTTCGCTACTTCCCCGATCGCCTGCCGGTCGGCGTCCATCCATCCGGCCACGTCGTCTTCGTTTACTTGCACGCCGACCCGATGCACGACGAGTTCCGCGACTTCCTCCAGCGCCACGCGCCGCTGCTCGAGAGGCTGCCCGCATGGACGATCCGAATCGTGGTTCCAGCGCACCTGGAGGGCGCGGTGCAGGACCTGCAGAAGGTCGCGTGGGGGCAACTCGCGTCGCCGTTGAGAGAGCCGATCCTCACGGAGCTGCGGTGGTATTTCGAGCACCGTGCGAGCGGCTCTTCAGACCTGAGTGCAGCCGACCAGACCCGTTTTGCGCGCTGCGAAAGGGCCTTTCCGACCGACCGCTACGTGGTTCTTTATCGGTGCTGGCGGCAGGATGGCGAGCGGGTGCTGGCGACAGCTTCATCGCCCGTGGTGGGCAAGGCGATGGAGTCAGGAGCCGGAAAGATCGAACCGCTGCTGTTGCCTCATGCCTACAGCCACTTGGCGCCGATGGCTGGCGTCGCCTGAAGGCATCCGCGTACGCCGATTCCGGTCGCGCAAGGGCACGGCCAACGTTACTTTTGCGCAACTGAAACGCCAGTCGCGACCGTCTCATTCGTCACCGTCACCGAGCAGCTCGGCCTCATTACGGAAGCAACCCAACAGCTCGTTCTCGTCGAAGACCAGCTCCTCGACGCCGTACGGCGGCCCGTTCAGCCAGCTCGGGTCGTCGTCGATCCGCTTCGTGGTCCGCAACTCTCCATCCACCTTCTCAGCCCTCCCGATCTCGCGCGGTCCGAGCTTCACGGCCACCAGACGCGAGTGCCGATGTCGGTGCAGCGGAACGCTCCGTGAAGCGTCCAGCACGTCTCGCCGATCACGAAATCACTGAGCTCCATGGGGTCGTCCAGCCTGGCTCCAATCGTAGCGCGGTGGGCTCCCGCCGCCCCCTGGATCCAGCTCCCAGAATGTTCCTCTCTCGTTCCCCTGGTTGTTGTCGTCCCAAGCAGATCTGATAACGAGGGGGGCCGAGGAGGGGGAACAATGGTCAGCTGGCCATCAGCCCCTTCAACGTTCGGGATGCCGACTACGACATTGCACAGTCGATCGTCGCGGCGCCGAGTGTCCTGGTTGCGAAGCCTCACAGCTGCCGATGGTTGCGCCGCTGCCCGTCTCTCTTTCGGCCGGCGCTTTGTGCCGGCCGGGCCGCCCGCTGAGGAGAGGATGGGAGGAGGAGAGGGGCGTGAGCGACCCGGCCTCCCGCGCATCTGGGTCGGCACAAGCCCGGCGAGCCGGGTCGCTCACGCCCCGTGTCCGTGTCCAGATCGTCCGGAGAAACGCGGCCCGGATCGCGTCCAGATCGGCGTCCAGTTTCATGCACAGATCGAGGTCACGATCGCGCTGGCAGTCCCGCTCGCGATCAACCTCGCGTGATGTCGTACTGTAGGCTCACGAACTCATGGTCGTTCTCCGGTGCACACAGAAGCTGCTGGTCCGGTTGAAACAGGTCGGCGACTTGCCGCCCGTCGAGTCCACCACGCGGCTCGGCGACTGGTACCGGCAACATCCTCCGGATCGGCCGACGTCAGCACCTGCTTTTCATCGGCGAACGGTCTCGACTTCCGGTCGTACTTCCGATCACCGAATCGAAGCGCTTGAGCACTGTGTTTCCGGACGCGGTGTGCGAGAGGCTGTCCCTCATCGGCATCGCTGCTCGGGACATCGCCGATGAAGGAATGCGGATGTCGGAGTTGGCGTTCGGCCGGACCAGGAACCGCAGCTTGCTTGGCACCTCCTCGGTGGACACCTGAAGACCGGCCATCGATCGACACTTCAAAACCGGCCACCACCGAGTGGTAGCGACCGAGACGAGTGACGGTTGATCGACCGTCAGCTACGTTGTTGTTCTCCTCGCGCGTCGGCAAATAGACTCGGCTGTGGAAATGTGGGGAATCTCGCGTTCTGGGCGAGATTTCCAAGTCGCTGTGGAAACCGGTCTGTGGTTTCCGTAGCGACGTCATTTCCATCGCCGTCTTCGGCCTCGGATGCGCGCGTGCCTGTTCGAGTGGCCTTCCGGCGAATCTAGGTTTTACTTCGGGCCCTCCTCGATGCGCAAGTCGGTGTGGATTTTGGTGCGCCAGCTGCGCGGTCCGCACTTGAGCACGTGCGCGTGATGGAGCAGGCGATCGAGGAGCGCCGTCACGGCCGCGGTATCGCCGAGCAGCTTGCCCCAGTCCTCGACCGGACGATTCGACGTCAGCACGGTGGACGTCCGCTCGTAGCGGCGCATGATCACCTCCAAGAGATCTTCGGCCGCGGTGTGCGGCAGTTTGCGCATGCCGAGGTCGTCAATGATCAGGAGCGGCACGGCCCCGAGATCGGCGAGATAGGCTTTGCGGGTGCCGTCGAGCGTCGCGTCGGCGAGGTCCTCAAGGAGCGTGTGGGCCTCGCGATAGACGACGCGGTAGCCCTGCTGGATCACGGCGCGGCCGATGGCTTGCGCGAGATGGCTCTTCCCGGTGCCCGGAGGGCCGAGGAAGAGGGCGTCTTCGCGCTGCTGGACGAAGCGCGCCGTGGCGAGGTCGTGGATGAGGGCGCGGTTCATCTTCTTGTTGAAATCAAAATCGAAGCTATCCAGCGAACGATCGGGATCGCGGAAGCGCGCCTGCGTATGTCGGCGTTCGAGGAGCCGATCTTGACGACGGAGAAGCTCGTCGGACACGAGGGTCGAGATGAGATCGATCGGCACCCATTTGTCGGTCTGGGCTTGGCGCAGCCGGGTGTCGAGCACGGCCGCCATGCCGGAGAGGCGCAGCTTGCGGAGTGCGACGTCGAGTTCGACGAGATTCATGGGAGGTCTCCTGTTTTACGATCAATCAGATCGCGGTAGAGCGAGAGTTGCCGAATGAGCGGATCGACTTGGCGGAGGGTCAGGGGCACGGGCGGACGGCGTTCGATGTACCGCCGCAGGAAGCGATAGGTCGGCACGCCGATATCGATCGCCGCTTTGGCGGCGTCCTCGACGACCGCCGGCCCGTGTTGCTTGGCGAGCGCGAGGACGCCTTGGATGCGGCGGATGCATGGCACGCCGTCCTGCTGCTGAATCTGCGTGCACAGGCTGCCGATGTGCGGACCGGCCGCCAGCGCGCGCGTCAGCAGCGCGAGCGTGGACGGCGGCGTGCGCGCTGGGCGGTCGTCGTCGTGGATCTGATACCAGCCGCGACGCGTGCGCAGATGCTCGCGGAGGAGGAGCCCGGTCGTCGGCGCCAGGACTCGGACGTGCAGGTCGTTCCACTGCACCTGCACGCGCTGCCCGAGCCACCCGGGCGGCGCCCCGTAATACGCCCCCTCGACTTCGACGCAGCCGTTGAGCGAGACCGTGCGGACGCCGAAGCGGTAATAGCGAAACGGTTCGACGGGGAGTGGGCCGAGCGTCGGCCGTTCCTCGGCAAACATCACCGCGACCTGGCGCTTGGTCGTGCCGTGGATCCGCGTATCGGCCCAGTGCGCCTCCCAGCGATCCAGATACGCCTGCGCCGCCTCGATCGTCTCGAAGCGCAGGCCCTTCAACGGCGTCTTTTGCGCGTGCCCGACGCCGGCTTCGACTTTGCCTTTGCGATCGGGATCGCCCACGCGACACGGCAGCGTGACGACGCCGTAGTGCGCGAGCACGTCGCGATACAGGGGATTCAAAGCTGGGTCGTAGATGTCCGGCGTAAGGACACCCTCGCCGAGGTTGTCGAGGTTATGTGCCCGCGTTTGATATGTGGCGGCGCCCGCAGGAACGGGCGCTCGGCACTGGTGGACCGCGGGGAACCGGACACATAACGATTCACAGGGAGGCGAGCCACGCCAGGAGCGCCTGG